>JAJZMD010000029.1 GCA_021803085.1 Actinomycetes bacterium | reverse complement strand
GGAGACGACTCGCCCACCGGGGAGCCGACTGACGCGACGGCGCTCGTCCACTGCTACGAGCATCCCGTCGCCGTCGACGTGGCACAGGCCCCGGGTGACCGGCGCGTCGCCGAGCAGCGAGTCGTGCAGCCGGTAGCAGACCGCCGCGTTCGATGCGCCCGGGCTGGCCAGGTGCTCGGCGAGCAGGGAGAAGCCGGCCTCACCGGGGAGGTCGTCGGCGTTCGCCACACCGAAGGGAGAATCTTCGTCGAGCAGGGGAGCTGCCGCCAGCACCGCGTCGACGGTGCCGCGGGGCGTGTCTTGGAGCGCGAACTCGACCGTGGCTTGGCTCGGCCACGTGCACGCCACGTGGTAACGGAGCGCGGGCCCGGTCTCCGGGCCGATCACGAGGACCAGCCGTTGGAAGCCGGCAGCCAGGGCGTCGCTCGCCAGCACGTCGAGCACCGGTTCGCCACCGACGCCCACCGACGCCAACGGCTTCACCCCGCCGTAGCGGGTCGCCCGCCCGGCCGCCAGCACGACGAGCGTCATGCCTCGACGGCCCCCGCCTGGCGTCGGCGCGCTCACCTCCCCCAGCGTAGGAGGGCGCTTGCCCAGGTCATCCCTCCGCCGAAGCCGGTGAGCAGCACGAGGTCGCCGGTCGAGACCCTGCCGCTGCGCAGGGCGTCGTCGAGCGCGAGCGGGATCGACGCGGACGAGGTGTTGCCGTAGCGGTCGATGACGACCGCGGTGCGCTCCTCGGGGATGCCGAGCCGCTGGCACGCGGCCTGGATGATCCGGAGGTTCGCTTGGTGCGGGACGAGGAGGGACACGTCAGCGGCGGTGAAGCCCGCGTCTGCGAGCGCACGCTCTGCGGACTCGACGACGACCCGCACCGCCTTGCGGAAGACCTCCTTGCCGTCCATGGTGAGGTACCCGCCGTGGTCGCACCAAAGGAGGTGACGGAGCGTGCCGTCGGCACCGAAGTTCCAGCTGAGCAGGTCGCCTGTGCCCTCGGCGGGCTCGACGACCACAGCCCCTGCGCCGTCGCCGACGAGCACCGCCATCGTCCGGTTGTCCCAGTCGGTGATGCGGCTCAGGGCGTCGGCGCCGATGAGCAGCACCCGCCCCGACCCGACCGCGACCAAGCCGGCAGCCGCCACGAGCCCGTGGACGAAGCCCGAGCACGCGGCGTTCAGGTCGAACGCGCCGCCCGGGACGCCGATGCCTGCTTGGACCGTCGCAGAGGTCGCGGGCACGAGGGCGTCGGGGGTGGTCGTCGCGAGCAGCACGACGGCGATGTCCGCCGGCTGGAGCCCGGCGTCTTGGATCGCGCGCCGTCCCGCCTCGATCGCCATCTGCGAGGTGATCCCGCCCACCCGCCGTTCCTTGATCCCGGTGCGCTCGGTGATCCACGCGTCGCTCGTATCGAGGGTCGCCGACAGGTCCTCGTTCGTCAGGACCTTGTCCGGCACGGAGATGCCGCACCCGCGGACGGTGATGCCGCGCACGCTCACCGGCTCCCCGCCACGACTGCGTGCGTCCCGACGTAGGCGGCGTCGCCCTCGATGATCCCGCCGGTGTTGACCGCGAGGCCGAGCCGTGCCCCGGGCACCTGGCGGCGGCCCCCGCGGCCGCGCAGCTGGATCGCCAGCTCCGCGAGCTGGGCCAGTCCAGTGGCGCCGAGCGGGTGGCCCCGACCGACGAGCCCACCGCTCGGGTTCACCGTGAGCCCCCGGCCGCCGATCGTGGTGTCTCCCGCGAGGGTCGCCGGTCCGGCGTCCCCGACGGCGAAGAGGCCGAGCGACTCCAGCGCGTAGATCTCCTCGGGGCTGGTGGCGTCGTGGATCTCCGCCAGGTCGAAATCCGACGGCCCGAGGCCGCTCTCCTCCCACAACGCTGCGGCGGTATCGCTGAGCCGGTCGTGGTAGTCCATCTCCCCGTTCCCCGAGCGTGCCACGGAGGCAATGATACGCGGCGCGTCACGCGGCGCCCGCCCGGCGGGGCCGAGGACGAGCGCGGCCGCGCCATCCGTGAAGGAGCTGCACATGAGCCGCGTGAGGACGCCCGACACCTGCGGCGACGAGAGCACCTGGTCGACCGTGACCGATTCTTGGACCTGGGCCATGGGGTTCCAGCTCGCGTGGAGGCGGGCTTTCACCGCCGCCGCGGCGAACTGCTCGAGGGTGGCGCCATGCTCCTTCATGCATTCGCGGGCCCAGTGGTCGTTCAGCGCCATGAGGATGCTGCCTGCGGGGTTCTGCTCAGCGACGAAGCGGGCGTGCATGTCGGACCGGTAGTCCGCAGGGAGCCCGTCCTCGATCCCCGCCAACGTCGCGGCGCGGTCGCCGGTCCACATCTTCTCTACCCCGACCACGAGCACGGTCCCTGCGCCCCCGCGTGCGGCGAGGGCGGCGAGGTGGGCAGCTGACGCCCCGCCCGCGCACGAGTTGTCCACGTTGACGAGGGGGACGTCGCCGAGGCCGGCCTTGCGCAGCCACGACTGCCCGCGGATGCACCCCTGGTCGCACAGACGCCCGCCCAGGGCGTTGCTCGCGACGACGAGGCCGAGCCGGTCCGGCTCGACCCCGGCGTCAGCGAGGGCTTCATGGACCGCATGGTGGGCCATCGCCTCCGGGGAGAGGTCGCGCCGGCTCATGTCGGTCATCCCCGTGCCGAGGATCGCGACGTGCTCGGATCCTGGGCTCACGTTCCGACTCCCGCCATGTCCTGGACGCTCGCGAGGGGGTCGCCGGGGATCGCGAGACGGTCGTAGGCGGCGGTGAGCGCTCGGAATTGCTCCAGCACGTCGTCGCCGGCCACGAACACGATCACGTGCGCGGCGCCCGCGTTCACGTAGCGCGCCGCCGCGAGCGCGCAGTGCTCGGCAGGGCCGGCGACGAGGTGGCGCCCGAACGCCTTGGGCGGGATCCCGTAGAGGGCGGAGAGCCACCGGGTGCCTGCCGCCGCGGCCCCCACCGGGTCGTCACCGACGGTGGTGACCATGACGACCGCCGGGAAGACCGCGTCGAAGCTCCGCCCGGCGGCCACCGTCGCCCTCTCCAGCTCCCCGATGGAGACGGCCAGCTCCTCGGGGCTGACGAACACGGGCACCCATCCGTCTCCCGACGCCGCCGCCCGTCGGATGGCGGCCCGGCTCGACCCTCCGACCCAAAGCGGCACCGGCGCGGCCGGCTCGATGCGGTAGTCGGAGTGACGACCTGACGTGGCCCAGGCATCCTGCAGCGCTGCGATGCCGGCGTCGAGGGCCTTCCCCCTCGTGTGAAAGGGAGCCCCCGCCAGCTCGTACTCCCTGGGGTGGCTCCCGACCCCCACGCCCAGCACGAACCGACCGCCACTCAAAAGCTGCAAGGCGGCGGCCTGCTTGGCCACGGCGGCCGGCGCACGCAGCGGGAGCTGGAGCACGCACGTCCCGACGACGGCCGAACGGGTGGCCGCTGCCGCGACTGCGACCGTGGTCACGCACTCGCCTGCCGGTGCCTTCCAGAAGAGGTGGTCCGTCGCCCATACCCCGGCCGCGCCGGCATCTTCGGCCGCCGACGCCAGGGTCGCCACCCAGTTGGTACTACCGATAGTGGGATCGTCCCTCCTACCTGAGGTAGTACCAGGTGTGGCGATCGGGAGCATCGGAGGGAGAAGCAGACCAAGCGTGCCCTTGCTGAGGAGAGACGTGGCGGGCACCCGGCGAATGCTAGCCCGTCAGCGCTGCTCACGCACATCTTCCCCTGAGGTACTACGAACGGTACGACCATCTGGCAGGGTCGTCCCCGCCTCAGGTACGACCGAAGGTACGACCAGCTCGAGAAGGCTGCGACCTGAGGCCGGTCAGCTCGTGGGCCCATCCGAAGGGGGCCGGTGCGACGTCCGCTTCACCACGGCCAAGGTGCACCGGGAGCGGCAGATCTCGCGGCCCGACTGGTCGGTGAGCGAGATCTCCCAGACCTGCACCGTCCGCCCGACGCGCAAGGGGGTGGCGACCGCCGTCAGGACCCCGTTGCGCATCGGGCGAAGATGGTTCGCGTTCAACTCGATCCCGACGACGGTGTGCCCCGACGGAGCGGCGAGGGTGCCGCCGAGGCTCGCAGCGGTCTCGGCGAGCAGGGCGGACACGCCACCGTGGAGAACGCCGTGGGGCTGGTGGACGCGTCCGTCCACGGCGAGCCGGATCTCGACCCGTTCCGGTCCGAGTGACACCGTCTCGACGCCGAGCAGCCCGACGACGCCCTGCCGCGTGGCCGTCGCGATCTCCGCGTCGAGGTCACCGAGAGGGGACGCGTGGGAGCTCTCGGGCACCGACGCAGACTACCGGCGTCCACGCAGGGGCCAATTCCTGCGACGGTACGATCCTGCGGTGGCCCGAGCCTCCTCGTCCGGCATCGTCGACCTCCGGAGCGACACGGTCACGCGGCCGACGGTCGAGATGCGAAAGGCGATGGCCGTCGCCGAGGTCGGCGACGACGGGTTCGGCGAGGACCCCACGGTTGCCGAGCTCGAGGCGATCTACGCGGCTCGGGTCGGCAAGGAGGCGGCGGTGTTCGTGCCCTCAGGGACCATGGCGAACCAGATCGCGGTGAGGGTGCTCGCTGGACCCGGCACCGCTGTCGTCGCGGGCCGGAGGGAGCACGTCGTCGCCTTCGAGGCAGGTGCGGCCGCGCGCAACGCGGGCGTGCAGTTCCACCTCGTCCCGGACAGCCACGGGCTCGTCCAGGCGTCGGACGTCGCGTACGCCGTCTCGTTGGCCGAGTTCCATCAACCGCACGTGTCGCTCGTCTGCATCGAGAACACCCACATGGCCGCGGGCGGGATCCCCTGGACGCTCGGTCAGCTCGACGAGCTGAGGGCGGCGGCCGGCGACGTTCCCGTCCACATGGACGGGGCCAGGCTGTTCAACGCCGAGGTCGCAACGGGCACGCCCGCGGCTGAGATGGCGTCGCGGACCACGACGGTGATGAGCTGCCTGTCGAAAGGCCTCTGCGCGCCGGTCGGGTCGCTGCTCGCCGGTCCGGCTGCCGTCATCGACGCGGGGCGGGTGGAGCGGAAGCGCCTCGGAGGCGCGATGCGCCAGGCGGGCATCGTCGCAGCAGCAGGGATCGTGGCGTTGCGCACCATGGTGGACCGGCTCGCCGAGGACCACGTGCGGGCCCGGCGACTCGCGCAGGGGGTGGCCGATCGCTGGCCAGGAAGCGGGGCGGACCCGGAGCGCACCGCTACGAACATCGTGGTGTTCTCGCCGCCGGACGCCCGGGCGGTGGTGTCGCACATGGCGGATCACGGGGTGCGCGCGGACATGATCGATCCGGGGGTGGTCCGGCTCGTCACCCACCACGACGTCGACGACGAGGGCATCGAGCGCGCGCTCAGCGTGATCTCGAGGGCGCCCTGAGCTGCGGACGCGGTCCGTGCCGCGGGGATCAGTAGCGGTAGCTGTCCGGCTTGTACGGCCCCTCGATCGGGACGCCGATGTACGCCGCCTGCTCGGCGCTGAGCTCGCTGAGGCGGACCCCCAGGGCTTCGAGATGCAGCCGCGCCACCTTTTCGTCGAGATGCTTGGGGAGGACGTGGACTTCCGTGCTGTAGGAATCGGCCCTGGTGTAGAGCTCGAGCTGCGCGATGGTCTGGTTCGTGAAGGAGCACGACATCACGAAGCTCGGGTGGCCCGTCGCGTTCCCGAGGTTGAGCAGCCGGCCCTCGGACAAGAGGATGATCGCGTGGCCGTCGGCAAAGACCCACTTGTCGACCTGCGGCTTGATCGGGACTCTCTCGACGCCGGGGATCGCCGCGAGACCTGCCACGTCGATCTCGTTGTCGAAGTGGCCGATGTTGCCGACGATCGCCTGATGCTTCATGCGCGCGAGATGTGCCGCGGTGATGATGTCGCGGTTCCCCGTCGCGGTCACGAAGATGTCCGCCACCTCGACGACGTCTTCGAGCCGGACCACCTCGAAGCCCTCCATCGCTGCCTGGAGCGCGCAGATCGGATCGATCTCGGTGACGACAACCCGAGCCCCTTGGCCCCGCAACGACTCCGCGCATCCCTTGCCCACGTCGCCGTACCCGCAGATGACGGCCAGCTTCCCGCCGATGAGGACGTCGGTCGCGCGGTTGATGCCGTCGATCAGCGAGTGGCGGCACCCGTACTTGTTGTCGAACTTGGACTTCGTGACCGAGTCGTTCACGTTGATCGCAGGGAAGAGCAGCGTGCCGTTCCGCTGCCGCTCGTAGAGGCGGTGCACCCCGGTCGTCGTCTCCTCGGTCGCGCCCTTGATGCCGTTGGCGATCGAGGTCCAGCGGTGAGGATCCTCCGCGAGGCTTCTTGCGAGCACCTGGAAGACGACGCGCATCTCCTCGGAGTCGGCCGACGCCGGGTCGGGTGCGACTCCGGCCTTCTCCGCCTCGACCGCGAGATGGACGAGGAGCGTGGCGTCGCCCCCGTCGTCGAGGATCATGGTCGGCCCACCGTCAGCCGGCCAGCGCAGCGCCTGCTCGGTGCACCACCAGTACTCCTCGAGCGACTCGCCCTTCCACGCGAAGACGGGCACCCCTGCCGGGCTCGCCGCGGTGCCGTCCGGTCCGACGACGACCGCGGCTGCGGCGTGGTCCTGCGTCGAGAAGATGTTGCAGCTGGCCCACCGCACCCGCGCGCCGAGCGCGACCAGGGTCTCGATGAGCACCGCAGTCTGGATGGTCATGTGGAGCGATCCCGTGATGCGCGCACCCGTGAGGGGCTTGGATCCGCCGAACTCCTCACGCATCGCCATCAGCCCGGGCATCTCGTGCTCGGCGAGCTCGATCTCCCGGCGCCCGAACTCCGCGAGCGAGAGATCGGCCACCTTCCACTGCAGTGCGCCGGGGCGCCCGGAGATGGATGCGGGGCGCAGTGTGCTCATTGGTGCAGTCTCCTTAATGCTCGGGAACGATCCAGAATAGGCGGCTCCCCGGATCCCAGGGCCCGTCGAGGTCGTGCGTCCGGAGCTTTGCCCGCTCGAGGAGGTTGATCCCCGCGGGCATGTCCCCCCGGTCAAGTGCCCGAAGACCCGCCGATCTGAAGTGCTCCGACGCAGCCGCCGCAATGTCGTTCGTCGCCTCGTCGAGCGGTCCCAGCTCCGCCCGGTACCGGACGGCCTGCTCGAGGTGGTAGCCCACGATCTCGTCCAGCTCGACGAGGTCGGGGGCGGCTTCTGCCAACCAACGGGCAACGCGCACATGGAGGTCGGCTCGGGCCGACTTCGCCAGCCCGTCGTAGGCGGCGTTTCGGAGCAAGAGGTGACGGAACCGGAAGGCGTCGTCTCCGGGGACCGCGGAGCGGTCAGGTCGGATCAGGTCCTTTCGGACGAGACCAACCAGACAGGAAGGGACCTCGGGCTCTGTGGGGCTCAGGGCAGGGACGGCGCCGAGGTGGAAGGTCTGGCCCTCGACCGCGCCGCGCTCGAGAACCCTGCGCTCCTTGGATTCCAACTGGTCGAGACGTGCGGCCAGCAGGGCGTAGACGTTGGGAGGAACCTCGATGTCACCCGTCTTGGCTTCCGCGACCAGGGTGAGCGTCTCTTCGACGAAGAGCGGGCTCCCGCCGGCGACGTGCCGGACCTTGTCTCGAAGCTCTTCGGACAGGTGCAGACCTGTCCCCGCGAGCACCTCGATCAAGGTGTCGATCTGCTCCTCGTCCAATGTCTCGAGCAGCACTGCGGTCGCGTTGAGCTTCCCGCCTCCCCACCCGGCGCGACGCTCCATGAGCTCAGGTCGGGCGACGCACAGACGAAAGATCGGTGCCAAGCGGCTGAGGTCGGTCACGTGCTCGACGAGGTCGAAGAGCGTCGGCTCGCCCCAGTGCAGGTCGTCGAAGACGACGACCAACGGCCGTGCGGCGGCGACGCGCTCGAGGACCTTGCGGACGGCCCACGCGATCTCGCTCGACGAGGTCGCCGCTTCTGCCTCCCCGAACAGCGCCGCGATCCCGGCGGCGACGGCGCGGTCCTCCGACAAGAGCGCCGTCACGTCGCTCCCGGACGAGACGAGCGCCTTCATCACCTGCACGACGGGCCAGTAGGTGATGCCCTCCCCGTAGGAGAGGCAGCTGCCTCGGACGATGGTGGCGTCGATGGTTGGGACGAACTCTTCGACGAGCCTCGACTTTCCGACCCCCGCTGCACCGAGCAGGGTGAAGAGCCCCCAGGACCGCTCGCGCACGACGCGGGCGAACGCGTCGGAGAGGATGTGCAACTCGTGGGTCCTGCCCACCAGGGGTGCGTCGTGGCGGCGGGCCCGCGTCGGGGGCGGCCTCCTGCTCGCCCAGGAGCACCTCTCCGGGTGAGGCGAGCTGCTGGAGGCGGGCGGCCACGTTGACGGCGTCTCCGGTGGCGAGACGCTCCTGGGTGCCGGTGACCACCTCTCCGGTTTTGACGCCCGTCCGGAGCTCCAAGGCGACCCCGTGGCTCCGTGATAGCTCGTCGTTCAGCGGACCGAGCGCCTGGTGCAATTCGTGCGCAGTCCGCACGGCTCGCAGCGCGTCGTCCCCGTGGAGGACCGGCACCCCGAAGATGGCCATGACCGCATCCCCGATGAACTTTTCGACCGTGCCCCCGTGGGCCTCGATGACAGCCCTGGCCACCTCGAAGAAGCGGGCGAGGACCCGGAGCATGCTCTCGGGGTCGAGGCGCTCGCCCATCGTGGTCGATCCGGTGACGTCGCTGAAGAGGGCCGCCACGGTCTTTCGCTGCTCGGTCGGAGGTGCAGCTGGTGCCTGCGCTGCGCCGCACGACGGGCAGAATGGTGCGTCGACCGGTACCGACCCTCCGCACGCCGAGCACTCCACCCCTGGAAACGCCAATCGCCCCATGAGCGGCGGGCCCGAGCCGTTGACGCGGTGCCGAGCAGATCAGCCGACGCGACCGGCGACGTGACGCCGAGTTGCCGCAATGTTACGTGGGGTTCTGCGAACCGGAAGAAGGGGCATCCTCGACGTCGGGCTCGCTGTCACGTTCGGAGACACCATGAGCCAGAACCTCGGCTCGATGACCTACCCTCGGCCAGCGCGCAGTCGACGGAACACCGCGCGGAGCATCGCCCCGCTCACCGCCAAGGGCACGACGCCGTCGGATGCCGACCACCTGATCTGTGCCGACGATCACGGAATGCCCGTCGGGGAGGGGTGCTGCAGCCGCGGTGGCCGTCCATGTGATGCCCGGTCGGATCCTCGTCGTCACGTCGTCGAAGAGCCCGTCGCGCCATTGGATGACGGCGCTGGTCACAAGGTCATTTCAGCACCACGTGACATCTGGCGCTGCAGCAAGAGCCCGATGCCGCTACCCGCACGGCCCGAGGCCCAGGACGGCCGGCGGTAAGCTTGCTGGTCACCCCGGAGTTGGCACCGGGAGCAAATAGCAATCCAAATTGCCATCCGCCGCCCCCGTAGCTCAGAGGATAGAGCGTCGGTTTCCTAAACCGTGCGTCGCAGGTTCGAGTCCTGCCGGGGGCGCCCAAAAATCTTCACGGAAGTTGCGACTTCTAGTTCACAGAAGCCCCCAGAAATCCTGGTGAACGGGCGCGCTCACTCCCTGCTGACGAGCCCAGCCGCTGAGCTTCATGAGAAATGGAATACCATATGCACCTATTCCTTCGCAGGATTCAGTGAGCAGTTGCGGACCCCTCGGCCGACCAGGATCTGACCGCCGCCCGAGCAAGGCACCTGGCTTCGCCGCCAGCATCGACCCAAACGTGAGCTGGTTGACTTGGACGTCGCATGCACGTGCGTAAGAAAGAGAGTCCCAATGCATTGGCAGATGCCCGAGAACCTGAGCACGCCGGCGCTGCTGGTCGACCACTGCACCCTCGTCGGCAACATCGCTCGGATGGCGGCCGAGATGAACGAGCGCGGAGTCGATCTTCGACCCCATGCCAAGACGCACAAGTCGCTGGACATCGCCGCACTCCAGCGCGCGCACGGCGCCACCGGCCTGACGGTGGCGACCGTGGGCGAGGCAGAGGTGTTCGCTGCTGGGGGCCACGACGACCTCTTCATCGCCTATCCAGTGGTCGCCCAGCGCGACAAGGCCGAGCGGCTCGCTCGCCTCTCGGGCTCGGTGCGGCTCAGCGTGGGCGTCGACTCGATCCGGGCGGGTGAGCTCCTCGCCAAGGCCGGCCTCTCGGGTGCTCTGAGGGCGATGGTGGAGATCGACCCTGGCCAGCACCGTAGCGGGGTGGTCCCGAGCGAGGCCGGTGCGCTCGCGGCTGCGCTCGTCGACCTCGGGCTCCGTGTGGAGGGGGTGTTCACTCACGGCGGCCACGGCTACCGCACCCTCGACGCGCCGGAGGGCGCGGCGCGCGATGAGGTCGAAGGGCTGCAAGAGGCGGTGGCTGCGCTCGCAGCGCGCGGCATCCCGGCGGTTCGGGTCAGTGCCGGGTCCACGCCGACCGCGGCGCGCTCAGCAATGCGCCCGGTCACCGAAGAACGACCGGGCACCTACGTGTTCAACGATCGCCAGCAGGTCGCGCTCGGGACGGCTCGAGAGTCGGAGGTCGCGTTGGCGGTGGCGGCGACCGTGGTGAGCACCGCCGCGGCGGGCCACGTCGTGCTGGACGCCGGCAGCAAGGCGCTCGGGAGCGACCGTCCCGGGTGGCTCGAGGGATTCGGCGTCGTGCCCGAGCTCGACGACGCGGTCGTGACCTCGTTCTCGGAGTGCCACGGCATCGTCGCCCTCGGCGACCGGCGACCGCCACCGATCGGAACCCTCGTGCGCGTGGTGCCCAACCACGTCTGCCCGACTGTCAACCTCTTCGACTTCTACCACGTCGTCTCCAACGGCGAGATCGTCGAGCGCTGGCCGGTGTCGGCACGCGGGCATCTCTCGTAGCAGATCACTGACCGCGCTCAACGGCAGGGGTCGAGCGGCGCGAGCTCCGGCGCGACGACACCCGTCGCGATCTGCGTCGCGAGCAGCGCTCCGCTGAGCGGTCCCAGCGTCATCCCCCACATCCCGTGGCCACCGGCCACGAAGAGCCCAGGCGTCTTCGTGGTGCCCACCAGCGGGAGCCCGTCGGCGGAGAGCGGTCTCGCGCCCATCCAGTCGTCCGCCTTCGTCGACCAGTCGATGTCCCGCAGCATCGGCTGGGCCGCCTCGAGCATGTGAACGATGCGCGCCGGCCTCGAAGGAGCGTCAGGCGGGCCGAACTCCATGATCCCGGCGAAACGGGCGCGGCCACCCTGCGGCGTGACAGCCACCCTTGCCACCGGTAGGTAGAGGGGCGAGCGGAAGGGACTCTCCACCGCGACCGTGAAGCTGTAGCCCCGACCACCGTAGACGGGTACCCGCACACCGTGGCCCGCAAGGAGGTTGCTCGCCCACGCGCCGGCGGCGACCACCATCGCCTCAGCTTCGAGCCCATCTCCCTGCCCCCGTGCGACGAGGACTCCGCGGCGCCGTTCCACGGCGGTCACCGGCGTGTTCTCGAGGATCTTGCCACCCCGCTCGCGCACGCTCTTGGCAAGCGCGGCCACATAGGCGGAAGGGGTCAAGTACTGCTGGCCGCGCACCACGACCGCCATGGAGACGCGCTCGGACAGGTGCGGCTCGGCCTCGCGCGCCTCGTCACCGGTCAGCAGCGACAGCTCGGCCGCTTGGCCGGCACCCACGATCTCCTCCATCTCGTGGAGGAAGCCCGAGCTCTCCCGCGGGTCGGCGAAACACGCGATCACGTTCCCCTCGGTCAGCTCCATCGACACGCCGCCGTCGAGCTGGTGGCGATAGGAGTCGACGACGCGCTCGTTGAGCGCCCGGTATGCGGCCATGCTCCGACGCCACGTGCTGGTCCTGCAGCTGTGGACCATGGCGGCTAGGAAGCGGACCAGCCGAGGATCGGTGGCGTGCACCAGACTGACGGGAGATCGCGGGCTCAAGACGGCGCGCACCCCGTAGCGGAGGATGCTCGGCTCGGGCAGCGGCGCGCAGATGGCAGGGGAGACGTATCCCGCGTTCTGCCACGAGGCGCCTGATCCCGGACGCGCCCGGTCCACCACGCACACCTCGATACCGTGCTCCTGCAGCGACCACGCGCACGACAGGCCCACGATGCCGGCCCCGATCACGGTGACCCGGGCAGGGACGCGGTAGCCAAGTGAGCTGTCGCTCATCTCTCTTCCCCTCTTCGGTCGTTCCGGGCTCTGCGGGCCAGTGCAGTCTCGACTCACCGGCTCGGTGAGCTCGTCATTGTCATCAGGCTGAACGCGCTCGCGCTCGCGGTCAGCCGCGGCTTGCGAGCTCACGAGCTCTCTCGCCGCTCGAGGCGCACGTTGGTGATCGGGGTGATGTAGGCGGTCCCCAGTGAAGCGCGCCGCGGCGAGATGTCCGTCGGGATCGCGACGCGGGGTCGGCCAGCCGAGAACGCTTTGATCACGAGCTCCTGGACCTGCATCGGCTGAACAGGGGTCAGGTGGATCATGCACAGGAGCTCGCCCCGCTCGCCTGGAATGGCCCAGGTGACATCGGCCGGGGTGACGGCGGAGACGAACTCGGGCCGGGGACCGGGGGCAAGGAGCGGCCCCACGTCGGCTGACAGTCGCTCGATCTCCGCCCGGCGCTCGATCAAGGGACGATCGAAGTTCACGTTGGGTGCCAGCACCTCCGAAGCCACGGCGTCGTC
This sequence comes from Actinomycetes bacterium, assembly GCA_021803085.1. Taxonomy (GTDB): domain Bacteria; phylum Actinomycetota; class Acidimicrobiia; order Acidimicrobiales; family RAAP-2; genus JAJYVT01. The sequence goes on along the minus strand of JAJZMD010000029.1, from coordinate 6,943 downwards.
CCAGTGCCGGATCAGCCCGTCCACCCGCTCCTGCAGGGCGACGGTCTCGGGCCACAGCGCCACTGAGGACGCGGGCGCTTGGTCTCGAGCCAGCACGCGCCCGAGCGCGTCGCTGCACATGGAGGCGGGGTCGCCGCGGTGGCTGTTGGTGAGCACGACGGCACCCCGACCCGAAACGGGGTGCCAGGTCATGAACAGCTTGAACCCTGGCAGACCTCCGGCATGCGAGAGGAGCGTCCCTCGGTGAAGGTCGCTGGCGACCCTGATCCCCAGGGCATAGCCACTGTTGACGACGTGGATCGCACCTGCGGCATCGACAGCGAGAGCCGGTGGACCGACGATGTGCGTCCGCTGAAGCTCCCGGCGGGAGGTCCGGCTCAAGACGGCATTGACGTCCGGGCCCTCAGCGGGCCGGAAGGCCGAGCCGAGCCAGGTGATCCACCGGGCCAGGTCCCGCACGGTGCTGACGATGCCTCCAGCGGCCGCGAAGGCGTCCGAAGCTTGCGGTGCGAACGGCACCCAATTGGCGTCCGCGTCGAGCGAGTACCCGGTGGCCCGCGCAGCCCCAACCGGCGAGGCGTTGTCGAAATAGGTCGACGTCAGACCGAGCGGCTCGAAGAGCACCTGACGGACGTATGCCGCCAAGGGCCGGCCGACCGCCCTGCTGACCGCCAGGCCGGCGAGAGCGAACCCGAGGTTGGAGTACTCGTACTCGGCGCCGGGGTAGTGACTGAACCGGACGCCCCGCTGGAGCTGATCGAGCAGCGTCTCGGTCGGGAGGTCGATGAAAGGATCGACCCACGAGTTGTCCTCCGTCAGCCCGCCGCACATGCTGAACAGCATTTCCACCGTCGGAGGGTCTTCGGCCTGCACGTTCTCACCGGCCATCACGAATTCGGGCACGTAGGCGGTGATCGGGTCGTCGAGCGAGAGATGGCCGGCGTCCCGAGCGATCAGGCCGGCGCAGGCGACGAAGCTCTTGGACATCGAAGCGATCGGGAAGAGCGTGTCGGCATCGGGGGCGAGGCCGTCGTCGTTGGCCACCCCGAACCCTCGCCAGTGGACGAGCCCTTCGGCCGCGGTGAGCCCGTAGACGAGGCCCCGGGCCTGGTCCGAGGCGGTGTACTGGGCAAAGAAGGCGTCGAGCTCCGTCTCCAGCGGGACAGGAATGGTTTCTTCGGACATGGGGTCTCCCGGGTCGACCGCTGTGGTGCAGCGGTGGTCGTTACGGCACCGGCAACGCTAGGCCGACTGACGACACGTAGTCCGGGAGCGAACGAGCGGACCCGGTACCCGGGCTCGGGCCAGTCGGCGCTGTCGGCACCCAAGAACCAGCGCCGACCGAGATGCGGACCTTCCTCGATCACCTTCTCGGACGACCAAGCCGTCACCTGTTCCGCAAACGCACGTCCAGCGCGTCGCGCGTCGCGTCGCCAAGCAGGTTGAAGGCAACGACAGTCAGCACGATGCAGATTCCCGCCGGGTAGATCTGCCACCAATAGCCGTCAAAGATGTAGTTCAGCCCTGTGGTGAGCATCCCGCCCCAGTTCACTGCTGGGGGTGGCGGTCCCAGACCGAGAAAGCTCAGCGCGGCGAGCAAGAGGATCGCGTTCGCGACCTCGAAGGTAGCCTGGACGGCAACGATTCCCACCACGTTGCGGACGATGTGGCGCAACACGATGCGCAGGGAGCTCTCTCCGGTCATCTTCGATGCACTGACGTAGTCGAGCGTCCGCAGCACCAGCACCTCGCCTCGCACCAGCCGGGCCGTGATGAGCCAGGAGACGAAACCCAGCACGAAGATGATCGTCAGCACGCTCGGGGTGACGATGGCCGCGAGAAGCAGCACGAAGAGAACGGTCGGAATAGCAACGAGCGCGTCGACGATGCGCATCAAGATCGAGTCCACCCACCCGCCAACGAAGGCTGAGACAGCTCCCCACATCGTGCCGACCATCACCGCGATGGCAGCGGCGGCAAGGCCGACTTCGAGTGAGGACTGCCCAGCGACCATCAGCCGCCCGAGCACATCGTAACCGACTTGGTCGGTCCCGAGGGGGTGACCCTTGCCGGGGGGAAGATTGATCTGGATGACGTTCGTGGCGATCTGATTCGTGTGGTAAACGAGCGGGCCGCAGAAGCTGAACAAGACCATCAGGACGATGATCGCGACGCCGACCATCGCGAGCGGGTTGTGCAAGAGCTCGCGCGCGGCGAGACGCCGCGCGCTCAGAGCCGGTGTGGTGCCCGAACCCTCGGGATCGCCGGGCAGCTGCACGGGAAGCGCGGGTCTTATCGCAGAGTCGGAGTCGAGAAGGGGATGCGAGCTCACTCGGATGCGTACCTGATGCGCGGGTCCAAGAAGGCGTACGCGATGTCGGCGAGCAAATTGCCAACCACCGTGGCTGCTGCCACGACCACCGTGAAACCCATGAGGACCGGGAAGTCATGTGATCCTGCCGCCGTCCAGAAGAGCCAGCCCATGCCCGGATAGTTGAAGAGCGCCTCGATGATGACGGCCCCAGACAGGACTGCGGGAAGGCTGAGCCCAATCAACGTGATGATGGGCAGCAAGCTGTTTCGCAAAAGGTGACGAGTCACGAGCTGACGTTGCGAAACACCCTTCGCCTTGGCGGTTCGGATGTAGTCCTGCAGCAGCTTGTCGATCGTCGAGGAGCGCATGAAGCGGCTGAACTGCGCCACCGTGACGATCGTGAGGGTGGCTACCGGCAGGACGAGCGCCCTTGGGTCATGGACAACCGAGCCCACGCTCGCGCCTTGTGGCGCCTCTGCCGGAAACAGGTGGTACTGCACCGCGAACAGCACGATCAGGAGCATTCCCAACCAGAAGATCGGCATCGAGTAGCCGACGAACGAGAGCACCGTGAACGCATGGTCCAGGGGTTTGTTGCGCCGCAGCGCCTGGCTTACGCCTACCGGGATGGCGATCAGGATGGCGAGGGCATAGGCCACTCCGACCATCAGGGCGGTCTTGGGGAGGTCCAGCGCGAGCAGCGAGCCGACTGACTGGTCGAAGTGATATGAGAATCCGAGGTTCCCGTGGATCAGGCGGTCGAGGTAGAAGAGATACTGCATCGGCAGCGCTCGGTTGTAGCCGTTGGCGATGTTGAAGGCCCGGATCGCGCCCGGCGTCGCCTTCGCGCCGAGCAGGGCCCGAGCAGGGCTTCCGGGCAGGAAGTGGAGGATTCCGAAGACGATCATGGTCACGATGATCAGGACCACGATCGCTTGGGTGATCCGCCGGACCAGGTACCCCGTCACCGCGCGATGTCCAACTCCCAAGAAGCGCCACCGACGCCCCGCGGTTCCGCGGGACGCCGGTGGCGTTCAGTCGGAAAGCAACGACAGTTGGTTACGACTTCAACGTCCATGTCGAGGGGTAGATGTGGGCCGTCGAGTCCTGTGCGGGGATCCCCTTCAGCTTGTTGGAGATCGCTGAGATCTGGTAGGCGGCGTTGGGGAACCACAGGAGCGGCAGTTGCTTCGCCACGTACTCCTGGTACTTGTACAGCGTCTTGAGTGAGGCCGCGTTCCCCGCTGACTCGATCTCTGTGATCTCTTGGTTCGCGGTCTTGTCGCAGTAGTTGCCCGCGTTGGTTGCCCCACCACAGCCGAAGAGGCTTGTGCCATCTGGGTAGTAGATCGGAACGTAGGTGTAGAGGGGCGAGGAGATGATCGCCAGCTCCGGGGTGCTCGCGGGACACTCGGCCGAGGACTTTCCGATGCAGTTGAACGAGTCGGAGAGCACGGTGTTCTCCGGAGCCTCCGACAGTGTCAAGTGGATGCCGACGTTGTTGAAGGCCGAACGCATCACCTGGATCTCGTTGGCGATGTTCGGGAAACCGCTCGGGTACATGAGCGACACGGCCAGCTTGGTCTTGCTCGATATCCCCTTGCCGCACTTGCCAGCACCCGTCCCGGGCTTACTGCACACGTCGGTGCCGCCGGAGTGGATGGTCCAGCCGTGGGAGGCAAGCAGCTGCTTCGCCTTCGTCGGGCTGTAGGGATAAGGGTTCTTGCTCTCCGCCTTTGCCAAGAAGCTCGACTTCGGGAACGTCGGAACCGGCCCATAGGTGGGGGTGGCGTAGCCGTCGAGGAGCTTCTTGATGTACTCGGGCTGGTCGATCAGCATCTGCATCGCCTGGCGTACGTAGAGCTGGCTCACGAGCGCCTGGTACTTCGGATTGGTGAACTGGATGATCAGGAAGGTTAGACCCCACTCGTACCAGGGCTCGATCTTGAAGCCGCTCGCCTTGAGCGACCCGAGCGTCGCGAGGTCTGTGGTAGGCACGTAGCCATAGTCGACCGTTCCGGACCGCAGCGCGTTGTACTCCGCGGCCGCGCTCGTGAAGGGAAGCTCCTCGAACTCGCTGATCTTCGGCTTGTTGGGCCCGGAGTACCGCTTGTTCGGGATCATGATGACCTGTCCCGTGATTTGGAAACCTGTGTTCGGCTTCAGGTGCCAGGGCCCGTCTACTACCTGCCAGAGCCGTGTCGTAGCCCAAGTCGAGAGCGACTCGGAGCGCGCGTTCAGGAACTTGTAGACGGACTTCGCTCCGGCGCTGGTCGTGTCATACGTGCCGATCGCACCGGTTGTCGACGTCTTGTCCCATGCGTGCTGGGGGATGGGCGTGATCGTCGCCAGACCGTTGTAGAGCAGATACGTCTGGTTGTACGCCTTGGTCAACTTGAGGACGAAGGTATCCGGGGAGGGCGCCGAGTAGCTGGCGACGTGTGTCATCCAACCCCCGGGGACGTATCCCGCATAGTTTGTCTTCTCGGCCATTACGAGGTTCATCCAGAACACGACGTCGCGAGCGGTCACCGGCGCACCTGTCGACCAGACGTAGCGCTTGAGTCTCATCGTGATCGTCTTGCCACTGCTGGAGAAAACTGGTGGATCGGCCATCGAGAGCTTGTAGTTGACGGTGGCGGCGCTGCTTGTCGGGTGACCGAACCAGTACAGCGGAAGCCACATCAGGGGCTGAAGGTACGTGATGTCGGCGTTCTGGGAGTTCGCGCCGTTGTACAGAGGGAAGATGTAGGTGGGCGTCGCACCGGGTTGCTCGGCGAAGGTGACGACACCACCCCCCTTCGACGCGTGACGGGCCGGTACCGCCTGAGCGGTCTCCGCCGCCGTCACTGCCAACATTCCTGCGACGGCGCAGCAGGCCGTCAGCGATGCAAGGATCCTCCGAAATGGCCGCATGTGACATGCCCCTCCACTGTTTCGAGACTCCGTTCCCGCTTGCGGGCGAGCGAACGCTACCCCAATGCTGCGGGCAGCGCGGGCGGGCCCGGCCCGCGAATGACACCGATGTGAGTCGCTCTGGGCGTTCGGTCAGAAGCCCCTTCGGACGAGCCGCCCGCTCAGCCGCACCACGTGTCGAAGGACTGGTGAGGCTCGTGCCGTTGGACCAGAGCACGACTGGGACAACGAAAGCCCAGCTGGGCGGGACCATTCGATGCCGTCGACGCTCGCGCGCGAACCTGCGAGCCGTCGAGACGAGCCCGCGACAGTCGTGTCAGCCGTCGCCAACGCGATGTCGCGGACCGGCGGCCCGCGAGCGCAGGTATGCGAGCACCGTGCGCTCGCCGTCAGAAGTCAGGGCGATCGTGTGGGGAGTGAGCTCTCGAGCGGTGCCGTGCTCCCGCGTCGCTTCGACCTCGTCGATGGCGTTGAACAGTCGCCACCAGCGAAGTGGGCGATGAACAGCTGACGATGCGTGGTCCACGGTGATCGGACCACTGTCCGTCGACCAGCCCTGCGCAATGAGGATCGGAGCGACATCGGCGACGAGCTCGCGTTGCTCGACCCGTCCCTGCAGGAGACGAAGGCCGACCACTTCCGTCACTGCACGGGTGAAGTCCTCGCGGTCCTCGGTCTCGGTGGCGACCTGTTCCCACAACTGGTCCGGGGAGGCGAGGAGCTCGACCCCCCGGGTCGTGGCGTGGAGCCGCCGCCCCCGTCTTCGGAGCAGCCGCAGGCGGTTGGCCGCGTCGCGCAGCGTCGACAGCTGATGAACATCGGCCTCCGAACGGGGCGGCTTCTCCCAGTCCCACCAGCCGAAGCGTTCGACTGCCGCCACCACGGTCGCGCGGCAAAGGTAGGAGCTCTGCGTCAGCTCCGTACCACCGGGCGCGGCGGCGAGCTCCAGCAGCCAGCGCACCGGCGCGACCGCATTCCCTGGGTTGGACGGGGGTCCGATCGGGTGAAGCAGGCGGTTCGCCACGGCTGATCGCCATTCCTGATGCACCGGGTGTCGGGCGGTGTCGATCCAGGTTCCGATCCGTTCGGTGGTGACCATGCCGGCGAGAGTCTGCCCAGGCGGGAGGTCGAGCGGCCGGCTCAGTACGGCTTCCGTGACCGACGCAGCCTTGGCCTGCCAGCGCGGAGCGCCAGGAACAAGGTAGCCAGCGGCGATTTCGTCGCCCAGCGCACGCTCGACGGCTTCGAGGGCACGCACTTCGTGCACCCCGATGACCGAACCCCACGCGAGGAGCGCCGTGTCAGGCGCCTCGACGCCCGACTTCGCGTGAGCGGCACGGAAGGCGGCCGCTCCCTTCTTACGTCCATCCGCCCACGCGGCGAGCACCTTCCGCGTCGCGTCGGAGCTTGCGACTTCTGCCAGGCGCGGCAGACCGAGCTCGTCCAAGAGCGCTACGGAGGCCTCGACCAACCCGTGCCATCCGTCGCCCGGATAGTCGCGAGGCACGTACCACCAGAGGTACCGTTGGAGCGCAGCTTGGTGGATCATCCTCACACCTTCCCCACCCGTGAGCCCGCCGGCCACCGCCTGCACCGCCACGCCGAGGTCGGGGCGGCGAGCTTCGACTCGGCGCACGGCGTGGTCGACCTCCTCGCCGCTCACGGGTGATCACCGAGAGGTTCGACGGCGCGACCTTCTTTAACCTCGATGAA
>JAJZMD010000135.1 GCA_021803085.1 Actinomycetes bacterium | reverse complement strand
TCGGCGGGCCGCCTCGAACGCGTGCCGGCCGGACCCGCAGCCGAGATCGAGCAGCCGGTCGCCCGGGCGGAGCCCGAGACGGTCGTAGTCGACGGTCAGCACTGGGCCGCCCGAACGAGCGCGCTGTTGCTGGTCGGCGCGTCGGAGGGCGCGTCGGAGGGCGCGTCGGGGGGCTCGTCGGAGGGCGCGTCGGGACCCTGCTCCCCCGGTGCCGGTCCGAGCCCCGAGAGCGCACGGCCGCCGAGGAGCGCGCGGTAGCACGCCGCCGTCCCTTCGGCCGTGACGCGCCACGTGAAGCGACGGAGGACGCGTGCCCTGCCGGCGGCGCCGAGCCGCGCGCGGGCCAGGGGATCGTCGAGGAGCCCCGCGATCGCTGCCGCGAGCGCTCCGGGGTCGTCCGGCGGAACGAGGACCGCCGTCTCGCCGTCCCGGCCGACGACCTCTGGGAGCGCGCCGCCGGTCGTCGTCACGACGGGTACGCCACAGGCCATGGCTTCGACGGCCGGAAGCGAGAACCCTTCGTAGAGCGAAGGGACGACCGCCACTTCCGCCTCCCCGTAGCAGCGCGCGAGCTCGTCGTCGGTGATGCCGCTCACGAAGCGGACCGCCGGTCGGAGGGCAAGGCGGTCGAGCGCGCGATCGACACGCCCGCCTTTCTGCGGCCGGCCGACGACGACGAGCTCGACGGCGCGGGAACTGCGCAGCCTGGCCACCGCTTCGAGCAGCGGCACCAGCCCCTTCATCGGCACGTCGCTCGAAGAGGTGACCATCAGACGGCCGGGGACGGCACGGACGTCGGACCGGGGACGGAAGACGTCGTGGTCCACGCCGACGGGCACGACGGTCATGCGCTCTGGAGCGACCCCCATCTGCGCGGCGATGTCCCTGCGCGACGAGTTCGAGACCGTGACCACCGCGGGAAGGTGCCGTGCGACCCGCATCTGCATCCCGAGGAAGCCGAACCACCGTCTCGTCCCGAGCCGCTGGTACAGCCCGGATGCGTGGCTGAGCGCGAGCTGGCGATCGACGGTGATCGGATGGTGGAGGGTCGTGAGGAGGGGCCAGCCGTCAGCCAGGATGCCGAGCATCCCCGTGCCGAGGCACTGGTTGTCGTGGACCAGGTCGAACTCGCCGCGTCGAAGGCGGAGGGCTCGCCTCGCACGGAGGGAGAACGCGAAGGGCTCGCCGAAGCCGCCCGTCAGCATCACGCCGAGCTCCGCGGCCGCGGCCAGGTCGTGGACCTCTCGGGGGTGGGGCAGGCGGAACGGGTCGGGCTCGCGGTAGAGGTCGAGGCCCGGCAGGGGGACGAACCCCACCCCGGGGTCGAGCTCCGGCCACGGCTGGCCCGCGAGCACCGTGACCGAGTGGCCGAGCGCGACCAGCTCACGCGTGAGGTGACGCGTGTAGACCCCCTGGCCGCCGCACTGAGGGTTCCCCCGATAGACGAGGAAGGCGACGCGCAGACCTTCAGGGCCGGCGGGGGCCGGGGCAACCGGGGCGGGAAGGACGATCGTCCGGGAGCGGTCCCAGGACTGCTTCACCTCGCGCCACGAGCGACGTAGACCCTCAGGCAAGGGCGGGGCCGCCGGTGCGCCCTCGGGAGGTCATGGCTGCAAAGCCTTCCAAGCGGTGCGTCCGGGTGCAAGCCGCAGCACGCCGCCCCGAAGGCGGCGACGAGTGCCCGGACGTCAGCCGTGGATGCCGAGCTGGAGCGCCTTCACCACGAGCAACATCACCGCGCACACCAGGTAGCCGCGCAGCAGGTACATGGCGACGAGCCGGCCTCGCGACCAGACGGGCCGCTGCAAGCGGTTGAGCGGCGGCATCCGCCAGTGGTCTCTGCGGGCGCGGGGCATCGGCGGCTCGGGAGGCCGCCGCTGCAGCACCCTCCAGTACGAGACTCCCCCCACCCCGTACACGAGAGCGAGCGCTGCCCCCAGCCCGAAGGCGAGGTCCCGGACGTCGAGGTGGGGGAAGACCGTCGTCGCCATGAGCAACAGGGACAGGACCAGGAGCACAGAGACGACCCCGAACGCGATCACGTTGAGCCACGGCCGGTTCACCCAGGGACCGAGCACCTCTTTGTCGTTGCAGAGCAGCAGGAGGAAGACCGTGGCGCTCGGGAGGAGGACACCGGCGAGCGCCTGGACCCCCGTGGTGATGAGACCGAGCGGCGCCCCGGGGACAAGGACGATCGCCGCGGCGAGCACCACCATCACGCTGAACGAGGCATAGAAGAACTTCGCCTCGCGCCAGCTCCGGTGCAGCGAGTGCCGTGCTCCGAAGACGTCGCCGAAGGCGTAGGAGGTGGCGAGGGTGACCGAGGCAGCGCCGATGAGCGACGCATTGAGGAGGATGACGGAGAAGATTGCGCCCGTTGCATGGCCGACCTCACGTGAGAGCCCGCGGGCGACGGCGCCGGCGTTGGTGAAGTGCCCGAAGAGCGGATGCCCGGAGAAGGCGGCGGCCACCACCGCCATGATCAGCGACGCAGCGAAGACCGTGACCAACGAACCGATGACGGTGTCTGCGCGCTCGTAGGAGATCCACCGGGGCGTGATCCGCTTGTCCACGATATTGGACTGCTGGAAGAAGAGCTGCCAGGGCGCGACCGTCGTCCCGACGATGGCGATGATGAGGAGGACCGAGGTCGAGGTGAAGCCGCCGTGGACGCCGGGAACGACGAAGCCCTTGAAGAAGGCGGACGCATGCGGGTGGCTGAAGACCGCCAGGGGGATCACGAGGAAGTTGGCGACGATGAAGACGAACATGAAGCGCTCCCACCGCCGGAAGCTGCCCGTCGCGGTCATCGCCACCAGGGCTGCTGCGGCGATGGGCACCGAGACGTACGGGCTCACTCCGAAGTAGGCGAGCGCGAGGTTCACCCCGATGAACTCGGTCGTGATCGTGAGGAAGTTCAAGATGAAGAGGTCGCCCACCGAGAAGGCGCCCCAGAACTTGCCGAACCGCTCGTTGATGAGCCGGGCGTGCCCCACGCCCGTGACCGCGCCGAGGCGGACGACCATCTCCTGGTTGACGACGAGCACCGGGACGAGGAGGGGGAGCGTCCACAAGAGCGTGAGGCCGTAGTTCTGCGCCGCCTGGGCGTAGGTGGCGACACCACCGGCGTCGTTGTCGCCCACCATGACGATGATCCCGGGGCCGAGGATGGCGAGGAGCGTGAGCAGGCGCCGCTTCCAGGAACGGCGCGACTCGGCGTCGAACTGGCGGACGGTGCCGAACGCGCCCCGGATGTCCCCCAGGTGCGCCTCGTCGAGGACCGCCGAGGGCCTGGCCCCGAGCTCGTCGTCGACCGAGGTGCGGGCTCCGGGGGTGCGGGGCTCCGGGCGGTGGGCTCCGGCCCCGGTCTCTGCCATTGGCTCACCTCCTCTCGGCTGGTCCCGGTGGCGTGCGCGCACGCCACCGGGAGCTCAGCGCGGAGTGTGAGCCCGCGCCGCTCCCGGGAGCGAGCGCACGGCCCGCCGGCGTGGCGGTCCGTCGGTTCTGTCAGTGGTGACGCGGGGCGCCGTCGGCCCCGGGCAGTTGGTATGTGGGGGTTCCATCGATCTGTGCACGTCTCGTCAGTCCTCGGGCGACATGGTCCCGAAGTCGCGACGCCACCCGGTGGGCAGCATCTGCTCCAGCACGTCGTCCACCGTCACGATACCCAGGATGTGCTGGTGCTCGGCATCCAGGACGGGAGCGACCATCAAGTTGAAGTCGGACATCTTGCGCACGGTCGCGCCGAGGTCCCAGTCGGGATGGAGGTGGGCGGGAATGGGACGGACCACCGAAGCGAGCGCGGCGCTGGGTTCCGCTCGAAGCAGCGCCACGACCGACGCCGAGCCCGCGACCGTTCCGTCCTCGTGGAGAGCGAACACGACGTGCAGCGACTCGGGTGCGGCGGTGCTGTGCCGGACGGCCGAGAGCGCGTCGTCCACGGTCGCCGATTCGGCCAGGGAGACGAGATCCGGGCTCATGAGGCCGCCCGCAGTGTCGGGGTTGTAGTTCAGGAGCAGGCGCACCTTGCGGCGCTGGGGCTGGGGAAGAGCCTCGAGGAGGCGGAGCCGGCGGTCCTGGTCCGCCTCCATGATGAGATCGGCGGCATCGTCGGGCGCCATCGACGCCAGGAGCCGTGCCGCGTCCTGGTCGGAGCGCGCCTCGAGGAACTCGACCTGGTGCTCCGAGTCGAGCTCCTCGAAGACGTCGGCCTCGAGCTCCCGGTCGGCACGGACCGCCTCGATGATCTCCTCTCCCTCCTCGTGGGATGCGGCCTCCACGAGGTCTGCGATCTGGGCCGGGTGCAGGCGCGCGAGCTTGCGGTGCGGGATGCGGAGCCGCGCAGTGGGGACGTGCCCGACGAAGGGCTCGATGCTCGCCCAGTCCACGACCTCGGAAGGCTCGCCGCCCGATCCGAGATGGCCCCGCAGCAGGCGGCGGAGGACGCCCCTTCGTGACGGGTCGACGCCGATGATCTCCCAGGTGCCGTTCACGTCGCACAGGTAGATCTCGTTGGCGCGGATGAGCCGGCCGCCCGCCACGTTGATGATGTGCCTCGCCAGGAGGTCGCGCCCGAGAAGCAGCTCGCCAGGCCGGCGTTCGAAGCGCCGGAGGTCGACCCTGTTGCCCGTGAACCGCAGCTCCCGGTTCCCGATGCCGTCGATCCCGTGGGCGCCGACGAAGAGGTCGCGCCCGGCGATCCGTGCCACCGCACCCACGACCGGCGGGTGGGGGGCGCCGAGGTGCACCACGAGATCCTCGACTCGCCCGACGCGCTCGCCCGTCGAGTCGACGAGCGGGCGCCGCACCACGCTCGAGAAGTGGACGAGGCGCACGGCCGGTGCGGTCGCGGTCACCGACCCGAACGGTAGCGCGGCGGCCCGAGGAGCTGCGACGACCCCTCGCCGGCCAGGTCGGTCGACGTGGACCGGGCCCGCCCGCTACGACGCCGCAGCGTCGGCGCTCCGCTCGGCTTCCCACGCCCCGCCCACGAGATCGGCCGGGGCCGGCCCTGGCGCCCGCGCGGCGCCCGTGTCCACATGGGCGAGTGCGTCCACATGGGCGAGCGCGTCCCCGCGGGGGAGTGCGTCCACATGGGCGAGCGCCGCACCGTGCCGCAGCGGCCGGGCGAGCAGCATCGACGCCACGACGGTCGCGACGGCGCCGACGAGGATCGCCGCTCTGGGAGATGCCGTGTCGCTGATCCACCCCATGAGCGGAGCTCCGATCGGCGCGCTCCCGACGAACGCGATCGCATAGAGGGACATGATTCGTCCCCGCATCGAAGGGTCGGCCGTGAGCTGCACGGTGGCGTTGGCCGTCGCGATGAACGCCAAGCTGAAGGCTCCCATCGCGAAGAGGGCGGCCAGCGTCAGTGACACCGTCGGAACGAGTCCGACGAGGACCATCATCACGCCGAACCCGATGCCGGTCGCCCCGAGGAGCGCCGTCGAAGGCCGGCTCCGGTGCGCGACGAGCAACCCGCCGATGACCGAACCCACGCCCATCGCGACCGTGAAGGAGCTGTAGGTGCCAGCGCCTCCGTGGAACGTGTAGGTGGCGAGCAGTGGGAGGGTCGTCGTGAAGTTGAAGGCGAGCGTCCCGATGACGGCCATCGCGAGCAACGGGTCGCGCAGCCCGGGCGTCCGCCACGCGTAGCTGAGCCCCTGTCGGACCTGTCCTCTGGCGCGCACGACACGCTCGGCTCGGTAGAGGTCTGCCGTCCGCATCAAGAGCAGGGCGACGATGACGGCGACGTAGGATCCGGCGTTCACGTAGAAGCACGCAGCGAACCCGGTCGTGTAGATGAGCACGCCGCCGATCGCGGGACCGATCACACGGGCGGAGTTCATGAGGACGCTGTTCAAGCTCACCGCGTTCGGCAGGAGCTCACGTCCGACCATCTCGGACACGAACGCCTGCCGCGTCGGGTTTGTGAAGAGCGTCACCATCCCGAGGAGCGCAGCGAGCAGGAAGAGCTCCCAGAGCCTCACGACGTGCAGGCCCACCAGGAGGCCGAGGACGAGGGCCAGGAGGCCCGCTGCCGCCTGGGTGACGACGAGCAGGCGGCGCTTGTCCACCCGGTCGGCGACGACGCCGCCCCAGGTGCCGAGCACGAGCACCGGGAGGTACTGGAGCGCGGTGGCCACACCGACGTCGAGCCCGTTGCCGTGCAGCTGGCGGGAGAGGATGAGAAGTCCGAGCGCGACCGTCTGCATCCACGTTCCGGAGACCGACACCACCTGCCCCACGAAGTAGAGCCGGAAGTTGCGGACGTGCAGGGCGCCGAACGTCCTGTTGCCGGCCTGACGCAGACGCCGGTTCATCGATCCTCGACCAGCTTCTCGAGCAGGGCAGCGAGGTCGACGGCCCGGGATCGCTCGATCGACGTGAGCGTCGCGATCTGGCGGGCGATGTAGGCGTTCTTCAGGTTCTTGCTGCGCTCGAGCGTCGCGCGCCCCTCGGAGGTGAGCTCGACCCTGCTCACCCTGCGGTCGTCCTCGTCCCCGTGCCGCACGATCAGCCCCGCGGCCTGCATCGCAGCCACCACTCGGGTCATCGTCGGCGGCTGCACCTGCTCTGCCTGCGCGAGCTCACCGAGGGTCGGCTCGCCGAGCCGGTTGATCGTCGAGAGCGCCGACTCCTGGGACGGGGAGATGCCGGTCACCGATTCCTGCCGGAGCCGTCTGTTGAGCCGGGTGACCGCGACCCGCAGTCTCGCCGGGAGCTCGCCCTCTGCAGGACGCGAGGTGGACCCCGCCTGCTGCCCGCGCTCGCCAGCGCGCCTGGCGGTGCGCCCGCCGGTTTTCTTCGACTGAGAGCCGGCCGGTCGATCGGTCACACGGTCATTCTACTTAGTTTTTCTAACTAATGTCGCGGTGCCCAGACCGCGCCGGTCAGACGGGCCGGTCAGACGGGCCGCGCTCAGCCTGCCGTCGCGTGCGCGGCGGCCTCGGCGATGCGTCGCCGGGCCAGCTCGACGTACGCCGGGTCGACGTCGACGCAGATGTAGCGCCTCTCGGTCTCGAGGCATGCGAGCGCGACCTGTCCAGCGCCGGCGAAGGGGTCGAGCACCGCGTCTCCCCGGTAGGTGAAGAGCTCGATCAGCCTGCGGGGCAGCTCCGCCGGGAACGGAGCGGGGTGACCGACGCGTTTCGCCGACTCCGGCGGGAAGTGCCACGTGTCGAGCGTCCACTGCCGGAAATGCTCGGGGCTGATCGTGTTCTCCGATGGCAGCCCGCGCTCCGCGCGCTCGCGGCGGGTCAGCGCACGGTCGAAACGGCCCTTCGACGCGACGACGATGCGCTCCGTCAGGTCGCGGAGCACCGGGTTCGCGGCCGAGGCGTAGCTCCCCCACGCGCACGACCCGTTGGCTCCCTTCCCTTTGACCCACACGATCTCCCCCCGCAAGAGGAAGCCCAGGTCGTCCTGGAGGATCGTGGTGACGTCGCCGCTGAGGGACCGGTACGGCTTGCGGCCGAGGTTCGCGACATTGACCGCGATGCGACCGCCCGGCTCGAGCACGCGCCGGCATTCGGAGAAGACGTCGCGAAGCATTCCCAGGTACTCCAGGTAGCCGCCAGCGACGTGGCGGTCACCGAGGCTCTGCTCGTACTCCTTGCCCACGAAGTACGGAGGGGACGTCACGACCAGCGCGACGCACTTGTCGGGGAGGAACGAGAGGTCCCGGCTGTCGCTCGCCCAGAGGGTGTCACCTGCTGGGCACGGGACCACGTCGTCGTCGCTGGACAGCATCGGGGGTGCGAAGCGGGAGTAGAACGCCGAGGAGTCGTGGCTCTCCCTCCGACCGACGCCGAACGCAGAGGTCGCCGTACGACCGTTGCGGGAGATCACGCCCTTCCTCGCCGCCTCGCCGCTCACCGCGCCGACGGTACCGCGCGCCTCACGACGCGACGGGGATGCACCGACTGGTGGCGCGGTCGGGGCCCGGTAGCGCGGTCGGGGCCCGGTCAGAACCTGGGGACGTACGCGCCCTTCCCGAGGACGGCGCTCTCGTACGGGTCGAATGTCTCTGTGACGCCCCCGTTGACCTCGGTGACCCAGGGCAGCCGGTCCCGCAGGATCCGCTCGACACCACCCTGCAACGTCGCGGAGCTGATCGCGCAGGAGCTGCACGCTCCCTGGAGCCTCACTTCCACCACGCCGGACTCGACGTCGGCCGAGACGAGGACGAGATCGCCTCCGTCTGCCTGGACGGCAGGCCGCATGAGGTCCATCACCCGTTCGAGCTGCTCGAGCCGCGTGCCGCGCTCTTGCTCGCCGAGCGCCGCTGGCTCGGCTGCCCCTGCTGGCTTGGCTGCCTCTGCGGGCTTGGCTGCCTCTGCGGGCTCCGTGTGCTGCTCCGGGTCGTACCTCTCCACGTCCACATTCTGCCGTGCGCGCCGCTCTCTCCGTGCGCCCGCGCCGGCGACCCGGTCAGCGGCCCAGGAACGGTTCGGGTGGTGGGGCCGCAGGCGGCTGGTCGACGACACGGTTCTCCAGGACGCCGACCCGTGTGATCTCGATACGAACGACGTCTCCCGACTTCAGCCATCGCTGCGGCCTGAAGCCCGCCCCGACCCCCGACGGGGTCCCGGTCAAGAGCACGTCTCCTGGTTCGAGCGGGAAGGCCGTCGTCAGGTACTCGATCATCTCGTCGAACCCGAAGATCAGATCCCCGGTCGTAGCGTCCTGGCGGAGCTCGCCGTTCACCCAGGTTCGAATCCGCAGGGAACGCGCGTCGCCTACCTCGTCGGGCGTCACGATCCACGGGCCGAGGGGGCAGTGCGTGTCGAACGACTTCCCCATGGTGAACGTCGGAGAGTGGGCCTGCCAGTCCCGCACGCTCACGTCGTTCCCCACGGTGAAGCCCGCGACGACGTCGAGCCAGCGTGCCGCGGGGACCGATTTCGCCCGGCGTCTGATCACCAGGCCGAGCTCACCTTCGTAGTCGACCTGTTCGGAGACCGCCGGGACGACGATGTCGGCCGACGGCCCGGTCACCGCGGTGCGCTGCTTGTTGAACCAGAGCTGACGCACCGGGCGCTCTGCACCCATCTCCGCCGCGTGCGCCGCGTAGTTCCTCCCGATGGCGAGGACCTTCGGGGGCAAGGTGACCGGCGCGAGCAGCGCCACCTGCTCGAGGCCCCATCGGCGAGCGGAGGTGGCGGCAGCCGTCGCAGCCCGCTCCCATGCCTCGTCGCCGAGGGTGAGGAGAGCAGTCATGTCAGCCGGGAGCCCGATCACCGGATCGGTCAGGTCGACGAGGTCGTCGCCGTCGACGACCCCCGTGTGCTGCCGTGTCATCGGGCCCGCAGGCGTTTCGTCAGGAGCCAGGAACGTAGCGAGTCGCATGAGCCGGGACCTTACCGAGGCGCCCGCCGTCCAGGCACATCGCCGGCGGATGTCCGCCCGTCGTGGACGAACCGACGCAATGCCCGGAGGTGGTCGACCACCTGGTCGAGCCCGTACGCGACCTGAAGTCCGCTGGGGTTCGGCAGGACCCAGACGTCAGCTCCGCCGCACAGCTCGTGTTGACGGCCCGCACCCGCCTGCGGCCTGCCGAAGGCGACGCGAAAGGCGCTCATCCCGAGAAACGCGACCGTCCGAGGGCGCAGCCGTCTCAGCTTGCGCTCGAGGGACAGGGCTCCCCGGCGCAGCTCCTCGGGTGCGAGGTCAGCGGCTGCTGCGGTCGTGCGCTCGACGAGATTGGTGATCCCGACGCCGTAGCTCAACAAGAGCCGGTCCTCTGCGGGATCGAGCTGCCGATCGGTGAACCCCGCGAGATACAGCGCCTTCCAGAAGCGGTTCCCGGGGTGCGCGAAGTGGTGCCCGACCGCGCCCGACCATCGACCCGGATTGATGCCGCAGAACAGCACGTCGAGGCCGGGGGCCGCAACGTCGGTGACCTTCGCCCCCCGGTCGAGGGCTGCGGCGAGGGCGCGGGGCGACGGCCGGGGCGCTGTGGTGCCACGAGCGGGCGCACGGGGCCGGGAACGGTCGTCAGGCCGGGCGCCGGGCACCGTCGCGGACGGCCTGCACCATTCGACGACAACGCATGCACCAAGCCGCCGGAGCCCCCTCGTCGGCCGGATGCACGAGCGCCCCGCAGGCCGCGCAGCGCCAGATGGTGCACGACTCCAACCTTGACTGGAAGGTCATGACGCTCCTCGTGCTCCCGCGACGCCGCCCGCTCCCCGCCGAAGGCCGGTGGCCGTCGTCGGACCGCCGACGAGCTGCGGCGGAACTGCCAACTATAGGTGCACCGTGCAATCGCTCGGCAGCCGGCCTCCCGCTGCAGGCCCGCGGAGATGGGCGCCCACCAGGCCAGGCGAGCGGCGAGCGGGCGGGCGACCGCCTGTGCGCGCCGGACTGCACGCGCCGACGCGTCGACCCGCGGAGGTGGACGGGAATCGAACCCGCCGGACGGGGGTCACCCGTCCCACCCGCTTTGAAGGCGGGGAGGCCCACCAGGCGCCTGGACACCTCCGTGCGGCAGCGTAGAGGCGCTCGGCCCGCGGGCGCACCCCCCTTTCCCCGCACGCCCCTCCCCGGACGCCCCTCCCGCACCCCTTCCCCGCACCCCCGGGCACCCTCCCCGCACCCCCGGACACCCTCCCCGCACCCCCGGACACCCTCCCCGCATCAGGCGGGCCATCCCTTGCGGTTACGGTTTCCTGCCCGCGCCACGAAGACGCGACGATCCCCTACCGAGAAGGAGAACTGGATGTCTGTGCCGGAGGAGCCGGTCGTGCACGCGCCTTTGGAGGATCTGGAGCTGGAACTGGAGCTCGGCGATGTGCGGCTGGGGTGGCCCTCCGACGTCGACGCCGGCCCGTCCTGTCGGGTCGACCCGGGCGGCGAGGGTTGGGCATACCGGCTCATCGGTGAGGTGGAGGTGGGACTCGACCCCGAGGGTGTCGCGGTCCACCGCGCAACCGGTCGGATCTACGTCGCATGCTCGAGATCGAACGCTGTGGCAGTCGTCGATCCGGTCGAGCTACGGGTCGTCGACACGATCCCCGTCGGAGTCGAGCCCATCGACATCGCCGTCGACGAACGGACCGGGAGGATCTTCACCGCCGACGCGCGCTCGGACCAAGTCTCGGTCATCGACGCGTACGCGGGGAGAGTGGTGGCAACGGTGCCTGTCGGCAGCTATCCCGCGGGGCTGTGCATCGACGTCGAAGGTCGGCGCCTCTACTGTGGCGACGCCGCAAGCTCCACGATGAGCGTGATCGACGTCGACGGCCTCGAACGGACCGCCGTCGTCGACGCGGAGCTCGGTGCCGGCGCCGTCGCTGTGGACCCGCAGGCAGGACGCATCTATTGCGTGAATTTCCTCGCGTCGTCGGTGACCGTGGTCGACCGGACGACGCTCCAAGTCGTCGGCAGTCTCCCGTTGCCGGCAGGACCCTGCGCCGTCGGCGTCCACCGGACGAGCGGCAGCATCTTCATCGCAGACTCGCTCGCCAGCACCATCACCCGCGTCGACGGCTGCACGATCGAGAAGGTCTCCGAGATGGCAGTGCCGAACGCTCCCGTGGGACTCACCGTCGGCTCGCGCGACGACCGGCTCTACGTTGGCAATCGCGGTGACGGCACCGTGAGCGTCATGGGCCTCGACGGCGCCGAATGGTCGCGGATCCCCGTCGGTGCCGCACCCGGTGGTGTCTGCGAAGACCCGCTGCATCCCGGCCGCGTGCTCGTGGCCAACGCCGGGTCCGGCACGCTTGTGGTGGTCCAGGACCTGCTTGACGGACCCCCGCAATCCCCGGTCGCGTGGCCGCTCCACCCGATGGTCGGCAGGCACATGCCCGCGCTGCGGCTCCCGGACCTGTGGACCGAAGAGCTGCGCGACCTCGGGGAGTGGTCGGGACGCAAGTACGTCATCAACGTCTTCGCCAGCTGGTGAGGACCGTGCAACGCAGAAGCGCCGGTCATCGAGGACCTGCGTCGGCGTGCGGGCCGGTCTGGCCTGGAGATCATCCTTGTGAACGTCTGGGAAGGAACGGGGGCGTTCGCCGAGGCGCGGACATTCTGCAAGCTGTGGGGCATCGAGGGTACGGTGCTCGTCGACGAAGCTGGCGAGCTGGTGGAAGCGCTCGGCATCCGAGGCGTGCCCACGAACGTCCTCGTCGACACCGACGGCACGGTGACGGCGGTCGGTGCGTCGACGCCGCGCGAGCTCGAGGCTGCCGTCCGTGAGCTCCTCGGACCGGACGTGACGCTCGGGGAGGCCGCGGTCCCGTCAGACTGGCACTGGCAGACCGACGCAGAGCGGATCGAAGAGCAGCTCAGCAATCGTGGGAACCGTACGCCGGCGAGCTGATCCCGATGCAGGTCGCGCTGTCGCTCGAGCCTCCATGCCGCTGATGCCGTCGCGCGCGCTCCCGTGCAGGTCGCGCCGTCGCGCGCGTCAGAGCTGTCCGGAGGGGGCCAGGAAGCCGTACGTGACCGAAGTCCCGACGGACGCGACCGTGCGGACCAGCTCGGGCACGAACTGCGAGGCGTCGACGGTGCCGAGGCCCGAAGCGAGGTTGTAGCTCGCGGACGCCCGGTAGCCGACGACCGTATGCTCTTTGCCCCCCTTTCGAAACGAGACGGTGTTGTCGCCCTTCCTCACCGGCACGACCCCGGGGTCGCGCGCTTGTTTCATCGCGTAGAGCGCCGGGTTGATGCATCCGAGGCCGTGATGCGCCTCCTGGTCTGCGAGCGCGACGATCCCCGCGAACAGCGGTGCGGACTCGCTGGTGCCACAGACGTAGTACCAGCCAGGGGGTGTGGGACCCGCGAAGCTCTGGTACGTGTCGACCAGCCCGGAGCACGCCGCGCTCATGGAGACGTCGGGAGTTCCCCGGTGATCACCAACCACACCAGCGACGCCCCGCTGGTAGGAGGGCCTCGAGAAGATCGACGAGAGCCCTCCGCCGCTCGCATTCGGATGGGGCTCGGATGTGCCGAACACGAAATCGTTCGCGGCGCGGTCGTACGAGTCGTTCCACACCACGTCGGGAGCAGTCCGCTCGCCGGCGGCGTTCAGGCTGAGCTGCGTCCCGCCGACTGCGGTGACGAGGGGATCGCTCGCAGGCCATGTGACGGTCTGCGTCAACGAGAGGTTCTTGCCTGTGGCTGTCGTGTCGTCGCTCACACCTGTGTCCCCCGTGGACGCTACGACCGTGACATGAGCCGCTTCGGCAGCGACGAAGGCGCTCCGAAGTGACTCGAGCCTGCTCAGCGAGGAGAACGTCTTCTCGTTCGCGCCGAAGCTCTGGCTGATGACTTCGCCGAGATGGTGGCGGATGACGTAGTTCTCTGCCGCCATGATCTCGGGGAACCCGATTGTCCCCTCCGTCTCCGACACCGGCGTCTCGACGATGAGGAGGCTGGCGCCCGGTGCCGCTGCGTGGGCCCATTCGACGTCGAGGGTCGTCTCCCCTGCCCAGCCGACCATTGTTGTTGTCTTGGGGTTGTACGTCGGGATTGCGCCTGCCGGCTGGATGATCCGAAGGCTCGGGGGCGCGGGCAAGAGGAACTGGGAGTCGAACACGGCGAGGTCCCGCCGGATGGTCGGGGAACCGAAGGAATCCACGATCACGATCGTCTCACCTCGGCCGTCGATACCCCTTGCGAACAGGGGAAGCTCGCCGTAGGCGGTCTCGATCTGTGCAGGGTCGTAGCAGGGCAGGCGGACCGACGGTGTGCCGAGGCACTGCTGCTCGGTGTGATAGGTGGTTGTCTGCGAGCGGCGCTCCCCGAGTTGCTGGGTGCGACGCCCCCCTTCCCGGCTCGCTGGTCCCGACGTCACCGCGATCGCCATTGCGGCCGCCAGCGCAACCGCTGAGAGCAGGCTCACCAAGGCGGTGCCGGGCACCCTCATGCTCTCCCTCTCTCCCTCCCTCGCCGACGGGCGGCCGGCGCCAGACCGTAACCGCCTGATCTCCTTGCATCCGGCCACCTCACGCTCCGATCGCCTTGCTACGCGAGCCCTGCGGCGGACTTGGCCGGTCGCCCGCGATGAGGTAGCGGGGCCCGGGGCCGTCGGCGGCGGCGCGGTCCGAGGGGTTCGAGAGGGAGCACTCACGCAAGGACAGGCACCCACAGCCGATGCACGACGAGAGCTCGTCGCGCAGCCGCTCCAGCACGGCAATCTGCTCGTCGATGCGAGGACGCCATGAAGCGGACAGGCGCGCCCAGTCGGCTTTGGTCGGCGTGCGCGAGGCTGGCAGGGTCGCGAGCGCCCCTTGGATCTCCTCCAGGCTGAGTCCCACGCGTTGGGCGACGCGCACGAAGGCGACTCGGCGAAGCACGCTGCGTCGATAACGTCGCTGGCCACCCGCAGAGCGCTTGGAGCTGAGGAGCCCTTCTGCTTCGTAGAAGCGAAGGGCCGAGGTCGTCACCCCCGTGCGTTCGGCCACCTCGCCAATGGAGAGGAGCGGTTCGCTCATCGGGCAGAAGCGTACTCACGCTCCGAAGCTCGTTCGACTTCGAGCGAACTTCACTTGAATGGGGTGTGGGGCGGGAAGCCCCCGGGCGGCTTCCATTGCGTGACGCTGAGTGTGTAACGTCGAGCGCGCATGGCGAAGTACCTGACGCGGCGCTGCATCGGTCTTCACGCGCTCGTCTTGGTCCTCGTACCGGCATTCCTCCTGGCCGGCTGGTGGCAGTACCACGTCGCGCTGGGCGGCAACGACCTGAGCTGGGTGTACACGGTCGAATGGCCCTTCTTCGCCGTCTATGCCGTGTACGTCTGGTGGAAGCTGATCCACGACGAGAGCACCCCGTTCGACCGCCTGTGGGCGGCGAAGCAGAGGGCTGCGGCCGATGCCGAGGGGAGACCGCTCCACGAGATCCCCGGCTGGGCTACCGACAAAGCGCTGTCTCGCGAGGTGTATCTGGCAGGCCGCGACGACGCTCGTCGTCGGTCGCTCTCCGGCCCGCGGCGCGAAGCCCTCTCCGGCCCGCGGCGCGAAGCCCTCTCCGGCCCGCGGCGCGAAGCCCTCGATGTGCAGCGCCTCGACAGGCAGCGTCGAGGGACTCCCGGCATCATCCCGGCCACCCGCGACCGCGACCGCGACCGCGACCGCGACCGCGAGAACGACCTCGACTCGGCGTGCACCTCATCGGCGACGGTCCGAGACGAGGATCACGGCGATCCGGTGGGGCGGGTGATCGACGCCGAGGTGCTGGAGGTGAAGGTGAGCGTCGACGAGGAGCTGGAGGCCTACAACCGCTACCTCTTCCAGCTCTCGAGGAACGGAGCGGCCAAGCGGTGGGGCGCTCGACGTGGAGGGCGGCACGACGAGGTGCTCGACCAGCGCCGCCCGCCGATCCCGGCACCCGTCCGACAGACGCCTGCGCTTGGGCCGATGAACGGGGGGGACTGACCGGCTCGAGCAGCCGGTGCCGCGCCCGACCACGTGCGGCGATCCGCACGTACCGAGATTCCCGCACCGCGACCTCGATGTGCCGATCGGGCAGCACGGTGGCTGGCCGAGGAACGGGGCTCAGAAGGCAGCCGGGGGCGTGCCCGTCGACGAGTCGCCGGGCCGAGGGTACCCGGCATGTGGCAGGGACTCGCCGGCAAGACCACAGCTCCCGTCGTCGCATTCGGTCGTCAGGGGCTGCGCTCGCCACCTGTCGACCGAGGCGCTCACGGTGTACGAGAAGTCCGACACCTTCCACATCGGGCTCGTCTCCCCGCCGACGACGACGACGTTCATCTCCGCAGGTTTGTCGTACGGGGCGATGAGTGTGTCCGGGGGAAGGTTTCGCCACGTCGCGTATGGTTCGACCCCTCGGACGGCAAGCGGACCCACGAGCATGTCGACGACGTCGTTGTCCCAGTACTCGCGTGCGGGCAGTCTGAAGTGCTCAGAGAGCCACCGGCAGAACGCCGCTTTCGTCTTGAAGCCCTGATCGCTCTCGAGGTGTCGAGCGACGAGCGGGTCGAGCACGAGCGTCGCCGCAGAATACGGGCTCACGAGGGGCCGGATCTGGGTGAACATGTCCTCACCGACCGACCGATGCGAGGAGCCGACGACGTTGTTCACGACGTTCCACCCCCTGAAGAGGCTGACCGTGCTCTCGGTCGCTTCGAAGCCCTTCTCGACGTGGAAGGGCTCCCAAGGGCTCGCCTCCTCGTTCTCGGCCACGCACATGTTGCTGTAGCTGACGGGATTGCCCTGCGAAGACCAGAACTGCTCTTTCAGACGGAAGCCTCCCCACGAGATGGTGAGGAGCGTCCAGGCACGGCCGATCACCGAATTCGCGAGCGTGCGAGGGCTGAACGCTCCGACGCCGGCGTTCATTCCGATCTCGTGGCGGACGGGTCCGTTCACGAGCAGCATCCTGCCGAAGGGCGTGGTCGAGCGAGGGATCGAGGGCTCGGCGGTCGAGGCGACTGCGAGGATGACGGGGAGGTGCTCGGGCCGCGCTCCGGCCATGACGCCGATGATGGCGACCATCTCTACGGTGAAGCGGACGCGCTCGAACGTCCGTTCGAGGTAGATCTCCCCTACGACCTCGTCGGGGAGGTGCGTCGTACCTTCGAGCATCGCGGCAACGCGCTCTCGGGTCGGAAGGATGACCGGCAGCCCGTCGGTCCACCCTCGCTCGTAGAAGAGGCGCTGAAGGTTGTCTTCGGTGTCCGGTTCTATGAGCTCCTGTGGCAGCCTGCTCCACGGCACCCGAGCGTGTTCGACGACACGCTCGCCCGGGCCCAACGGCTTGGTGAGGGCATCGACCACCTCGTCCATCACGAGCCGGCCGGACGCCGGATCGACGCCTTCGACGTAGCTCCGCAACACCGAGGAGGTCATGCCTGCAACTGGGTGCGGCGTGTAGGCAAAGCGGAGCGGCACGCCGTAGTACCGGCGGTCTGCTGCCACGACGCTCTCGAACTCCCGGGTGGAGATGGAAACCGTCGGAATCGAGAACTCGTGTTCCAGCGTACGGGCGGAAGCGGCAACTGCCGCTGCGCAACCCGGTCAGCCGGCGACGCCGAGGACGGCCGCTTGCCCCCGTTCTTTGATCTCGGCCCAGAGGTCCTTCGTGTCGTCGCGAAAGACATGGCCCGTCTTGCGACGGCGCACCGCCACTACCGTCGGCAGGTGCTCGGCAAGCCACGCCTGCATCTCGTCCAAGAACTTCCCGCTCCCCCCGAAGCCGGTGTCGACGAGATAGACGGTCTTGCCTCGCAGGTCGTCGAGCCGCGGGGCCATGGTCCAGAGCGACCCGGGCTCCCGGCCGGCGGTCCCCTCGTCGGCCACGACCGTCCGGCAACCCTCGGGACTGAGCACTTCGACGCGATTCGGCTTGGCCATGCACGACCCCCTGTGACCTGGTGACCCATGGCAGCTTGCCCTCGAGCTGCCGGGATCGCACTCAATGTAGCTGCACTGCTCGCCGCGACGAGTCCGTCCTCTCTACGATCTCGGGTTCGAGCTCCTCGCGCGTCTCGCCACGTGCGTCGGCGCGACGGCGCAGCCCCCTTCCGCCTTCTGGATCCTCCAGCCGGTTCTCGACATCGCGCTCGCGAGGTAACGCTCGTCGAAGCCGAGCTCGAGCCAGCCGTAACGCCGGGTCGACCACAGCGAAAGCCCGTCGAGACGGAGTCCCCACGGGTAGGCGAGAAGGTCCACAGGTTCTGCACCCAGCACGACGACGCCTGTCCCGACCACGGCGTGGAGGTGCTCGAGCAGATCGAGATGGTCCGCGCAATGGTGGAACGACTCGTAGAAGACCGCGGCGTCGAACTGGTCCCCGTGCGACCCGCGGGCGAACGAGAGCATGTCGGCTTCGACCACGCGCGCGCACGGGACTCGACGCTCGATGAGGCGACAGAACCCCGCGTCGACCTCGACGACCGTGACGTCATGGCCCATCGCCGCGAGGTCGGACGTGAGGTTGCCCCACCCTGCACCGAATTCCACGATGCGCGCCGGCGCCGTGAGAGCGAGTGCTCTCACCACCGCGCCGCGAGCCGAGAGGTCGTCGCCGACCACCGCCGGCGACCCGGTGGCAAAAGGGTGCGGCCGGAGGACGGCGGCCTCGAGATCGAACGGCGACGACTCGTGCTCGACGGCGTAGTCATCCCGCCCCGAGACCGCACGGTAGAGATCGAAGACCCATGCCCGATAGGCGTCGGAGAAGGGGTCGGCCGGCCAGGGTGGCGGCACCATCCTGAGCTCGAGGAGGTAGGCGCGGCCGTCGTCCTCGGAGACCTCGAAACGGCGAGCGGCTGCTGCCAGAACGGCGTCGAGCTCCGCGAGCTCGACCACCCGCTTCGTGACGTCGCGTCGTCGCATGCGCACCCAGCGACGCGCGGGAGCCGGCAAGGCGTCGATCGTCGCTCGCGCGACGCTACGGGTGAAAGAAGGCGTCACCTGGACTCTTCATCCCCTGTGGGCTCGGCCGAGCTTCCAGCGGCCGGGCGTCTGGTCTCATTGGCATCCTCGAAGACGGTCGGGCCCCCACCCTGACAAGAGGGGCGGGGCCGCGTCTCAGCTTGCCACCGACATCGCCGCAGATGGCGTCGACGATCAACTCGACAAACAAAAGGCCCACCCGCCTCGCGGATGGGCCTTCCAACTCCAGGGAGAGCCGTTCAGCTCTTGGTGACCGGAATCTTCTTGGTCGGCTCGACCTCGGCCTTCGGGATCAGGATCTCCAACATCCCGTCCTTGTACGTGGCCTTCACGTCACGCTCAGTGACCCCTTCGGGAAGAGGCAAGGTCCTCTCGACAGACCCCTGGTGGATCTCTTTGCGCACGTAGTGCTCCTCTTCGACCTTCTCTTCCTCACGCCGTTCGACCTGGATGTGCAGCATCCCCCCGGCAACCGTCAACTCGACATCCTTGTCGGGGTCGATGCCCGGGATCTCGGCCCGGATCACCAGTGAACCATCCTGGTAGTACTCGTCGACCGGGATCAGGCTTTCGGTGGCCCAGCGCCGGACCGGCCACCTCATCGGCACGATCGTCGGCAGCATCTCGAACATCCTCTCGAACGCCCGATCGACGTTCCCGAACATGTCGAGCGGCTCGACGTACTCGGTCGGTCGAACAACTGGCGGCTCGCCCTTCATCAGACGTGCCATCGCGTCTCACCTCTTTTCCCTTCCAACTCCACCCAATTCAACGTCTCGGGTCGCCGTTGCCTTCCCCGAGAACACCAGCTGGGTCTTAAGACCCTTCGGATCCTGCTGGTGCTCGCCGCCGGCGGCACCTGCCCTTCGGCGACTTCCGGTACGTCAGGCCCCTCGGAGAGAGCCGCACCCTTGGGAGCGCTCCCGCGGTGGCGACGGCCGCCGGGCCTGCCGGTCCCGACTACTCGCTCGTCACGGCGGATCGGGCCCTGCCGCCGCGCGGACCGGGAGGTGCACAGCGCCGGCAAGGTCCTCCAGCTGACGTTTCGCCGCCCGGAACCCGGCGCGTCATGACACCGCGCTCGCCTCAGCTTGTCCGCACGCACCGCGAGTGGCCTTCGTCGAGGCTAACGGAGAACTTCGCGCACCAGACCCGGGGCCGGGACCTGGAGCCGACGCCCTTGGATGCGGCACGCTCCCGTCAGGCGGGGACCCGGAGGTCATCCCGGGAAGCGATCGCGAGCAGT
>JAJZMD010000087.1 GCA_021803085.1 Actinomycetes bacterium | reverse complement strand
TCCGCCTTCTTGGACGCCGTGCGCTGGGGGGCGGTCACCTCCGCCGACCCCCGGGCCCTCCAAGCACCCTTCCGCTCGGGGATCGAGATCGAGGACTACCAGCTCGACCCCGTCGTGCGGGCGCTGCGGATGCCGAGGGTGAACCTCTTGGTCGCAGACGACGTCGGGATCGGAAAGACGATCGAAGCCGGCCTCGTCATCCAAGAGCTCCTGCTCCGCCACCGCGCCCGGACCGTCATGATCGACCGCCCGGCGTCGCTCTGTCTCGAGTGGCGCTCCGAGATGATGGAGAAGTTCGGGCTCGAGTTCCAGATCGTCGACGCCGCGGCGCTGCGCGACCTGCGGCGCACCCGGGGCATCGCCGCCAACCCCTTCAAGATCTTCCCTCGCGTCATCGTCTCCATCGACTGGCTGAAGCGCTCGCGCGCGATGGGGCTCCTGCGCGAGGTGCTGCCCCCCGACGCGCACAGCTACCCGCGGCGCTTCGACCTTCTGTTCATCGACGAGGTGCGCCAGTGCGCACCGCCCGGGCGCGGCCACTACGCCACGCCCTCCCAGCGCACCGAGGCGGTCCGAGAGATCGCCCCGCACTTCGAGCACCGGCTCTTCATCTCTGCCACCCCGCACAACGGCTACCCCGAGTCGTTCACCGCGCTCCTGGCGCTCCTCGACCCCCAGCGCTTCGCCCCCGGCGTCGTGCCGAAGCCCGACACCCTCGCCTCGGCGGTCGTCCGGCGCCTGAAGAGCGACATCAAGAACCCGACGGCTCCCCCCGCTTGCCCAAACGCAGCATCGTCGCCCTCGAGGTGGACTACCCCGAGGACGAGGTCCAGGTCCACGCCGAGCTGAACCGCTACGCCGAGCTGCGCCGCCGAACTTCGCAGGGCGCGGCTTCGAAGGTGACGGCCGACCTCGTCACGCTCCCTTTGAAAAAGCGCCTCTTCTCCTCACCGGCGGCGTTCGCCGCGACCCTCGACGTGCACCGAGAGACGCTCGCAAAGGCGCCGAGGAGTGCGGTGCGCCCCGACGCTCGGCGGTTCTTCGACCGCTTGGACGAGGACTTCGACGACGAGGACGAGGCGCAGGCCGTCGAAGAAGAGGCCCTCGCCGTGGCCGCCGCGTCGCTCGGCGACCTCGGCCACGAAGAAGAAGAGCTGTTCCGCCGGATGGCGGCCTGGGCGTCGGCCAACCGCGGCCGGCCCGATGCCAAGGCCCTCCGCCTGCTCGACTGGGTCGAAGAGACCTGCCGCGCCGATGGGCCGGAGGGGATCCGGACCTGGAACACAGAACGGGTCATCCTCTTCACCGAGTACCGGACCACCCAGCTCTACCTCCAACAGCTCTTGGAGGCCCGGGGACTGGGTGGCGAGCGCCTCGCCCTCTTGTACGGCGGCATGGACGAAGACGCCCGCGAGCGGATCAAAGACGAGTTCCAGCACCCCCCCGGCTCCGCCCGGTGCGGATCCTCTTGGCGACCGACGCCGCGAGCGAGGGCATCGACCTCCAGCGCCACTGCCACCGGCTCGTCCACGTCGAGATCCCCTTCTCGCCCACGCGCCTCGACCAGCGCAACGGCAGGATCGACCGACACGGCCAGCCCTCCTCTGAGGTCCTCATCCACCACTTCGTCGGCGCGGGCTGGGAGCACGCCACCCCCGAGCGGTGGCGCGGGGTCGCCCGCGGCACCCTCGAGGCCGACCTCGCGTTCTTGTCGTTGATCGCCCACAAGATCGAGACCATCCGAGACGACCTGGGCGCCGTGGCGCCCGTCCTCGCCGACCAAGTGGAGGCGGCGATGCTCGGCCGCCCGGCCGACCCCGACGCCAAGCCGCGCGCGGATCGCCGTGACGCCGCCCGGGCGCTCAACTGGCTCGGGCGCGACGTCGAAAGGCGCATCACCGAGCTCCGCCGCCAGCTCGACGAGAGCGTCGAAGAGCTCCACCTCCACCCCGACAACTTCGAGCGGGTCACCCAGCGCGCGCTCGCGCTCGCCAACCAGCCGGCGCTGCGGCCCTCCACCCTGACGCGGCCCACAGTGACGGTCCGGGTGTTCGAGGTGCCAGCACTCAGCCGGTCCTGGGCGAGCACCACGACCGACCTCTACGACCCGGTCGCCGACGTCACGAGGCCGATCACCTTCGACCACGCCGCAGCCGGCGACCACGACGACGTCGTGCTCGCACACCTGAACCACCGCCTCGTCGCCCAGGCCATGCGGACGCTGCGCGCCGAGATCTGGTCGTCGGGGGCGGACCGGCGCATGGGCCGGGTGTCCGCGCGCCTCGCCGGCCCGGGCGCCGACGCCCTCGGGGTCGTCGCCTACGCGCGGCTCGTCCTCGTGGGCGCAGACGGACGGCGCCTCCACGAAGAGGTCCTCACCGCAAGAGGACCGCAGGAGGACGGGTGCGAAGCGGCACCTATGCGCGCTGGGGGGTGGGGGAGACCCAGGCAGCCCTCGAGGCCGGGAGCTACGAGCCTGCGGGCGCGGGCGCCGAGGCGCACATCGCAGCCCTGTGGCCACGCATCGCAGAGTCCGTCTACGCGGCCCTCGAGACCCGCGCGAAGGCCCGGGTCGAGTCACTGACCAGCCAGCTCGCCGAGCGCGCCGAGTCCGACGCCACGACGATCACGACGGTCCTTTCCGAGCTGCGGCGCTCGATCGAAGCCGAGCTGCGCACGATCCGCGGCGAGGACCTGGGCCAGCAGACCTTCGGCCTGACCCGGTGCTACAGCCTGCGATGTCCCCGTGCACGGGCGTGACGGCACGCCAGTGCCGGCCCCAGCGACCAGGGAAGCGCCCGCATGGGCTCCCAGAGGCCAGCGAGGTCAAGTTTCCGCCCGCAATGTCCCAGCCCGTCGACGACGCAGCCGTAGAATGAGTGCGCCAGCTTGATCACTGGTCACGATGCTGGTCAAGTTCTTGCGGACCAGGAGACGGGTGATGCCCAACACGTGGCCAGAAGTGGTGTTCAGCGGGAACGCCGACCCGGCCGTCCTCAGCCGCGCCGTCGGACGCGGCACCTTGCGGCGACTCACCCGCGGCATCTACACGGGAGCCGTCGACGACGACCTCGCAGTCGTCGTGCGCCGGAACCTCTGGGCGATCGTCGGCCACGCAACCCCGGGGGCAGTCGTCGTCGACCGTTCTGCCCGCC
>JAJZMD010000218.1 GCA_021803085.1 Actinomycetes bacterium | reverse complement strand
CCTCGGCGCCGTCTACGTGCTGCGCTTCCTGGCTGCGCTCGGGGTCGGCGCCGAGTACGCCATCGTCAACGCGGCGATCGCCGAGCTGATCCCCGCCCGCGTCCGGGGCAAGGCCAACGCCGTCGTCATGAACTTCTGGCCCGCCGGCGCGATCGCAGCCGGGCTGCTGGCGTACCTGGTCCTCGACACCCTCGCCGTCGGCGCCGCCACCTCCTGGCGCTACCTGTTCGTCTTCGGGGGCCTCGTCGCCCTGGTGGTGCTGGTCTTTCGCCGGCGGATCCCCGAGTCACCCCGGTGGCTCGTCGCCCGAGGTCGCCACGACGAAGCGGAGCAGATCCTGGTCGCCCTGGAGGCCCGAACCGGCCGCCGGGTCCGACCGCCGCTCGCTCCTGCCGTTGCGCCATCTGATGCGCGGCTGCGCCAGGGGCTCGGCGAGCTCCTCCGGCACCACCGGGGACGCCTCGCCCTCGGGGCGCTGCTCGACCTCGCCGAGGCGTTCGGCTACTACGGGATCTTCGCCCTCTTGTCGGTGGTCGTCTTGCACCAGGTCCACATCTCAGACCGGGATATCCCGTTCTTCTACATCATCGGCAACGTCGGCGGCCTGGCGGGCGGGCTGGCCATGGCCGCGGTGTTCGACCGGGTCGGGCACCACCTGACCGTCGGCGTCACCTACCTGGCCGCGGCCGGTGGGATCGGCCTGCTCGCCCTTGCCACCTCCAGCCGCAGCGCCACCCTCGTGACCCTCGCCTTCGTCATCGCCAACGCCGCGGGCACCGCCGCGTGGACGTCTGCGTATCCCACCTTCACCGAGCTGTTCCCTACGCACCTGCGCGGGGCGGGCGTCGGCACGTCGGTAGCCGTCGGCCGCGTCGGCGCCATCGTCGGCACCCTCGCCCTCCCCAGCATCGCCACCCACCTCGGGGCCACCGCCTCCTACCTGCTGGTGATCGGCTTCTGGCTGGCCGGGGTGGCCGCGATCGCCGTCTACTCCGGTCGGGGAGGCGTGGAGCCGGCCTGCCAGCCCTTGGAGCTCGTTGCCTGGCCCGGTGCGACCGCGGTGCCCGCCGAGAGGCCGGCGTGAGAGCAGTCGCTGGACTCCCACGTCCTGCGGGCGATGTGCACCACCGGTCAGAGGATGTGGCAACCGAGCGGCCACGGCGGATCGCGGTCTGCGGCGGCCCGTACGCCAACCCCTACGCGCTCTCCGCCTTCGTCGCCGACGCCCGCCGGCGCGGTTGCGAGCAGCTCTGGTGCCTGGGCGATCTCGGTGGCTTTGGCGCCGAGATCGACGCACTGTGGCCGATCCTCCAAGCAGCCGACATCACCTGTGTGGCGGGAAACTACGACGTGGCCATCGCCCGAGGCGACCCCGACTGCGGCTGCGGGTACCGCGACCCCCGGGACAACGAGTACGCCCAGCTCATCTACGACCACACCCGCACCCACACCAGCCCCGGCTTCGCCGCCTGGATGGGCCGCCTCCCGACCGAACGCCGAGAACGCCTCGGCGGCTGCGACGTCCACTTCGTCCACGGCTCGCCGCTCGCGCTCAACGACTTCTGGTGGGAGTCCCTCCCCGAGGAGGAGCACGCGCTCCGGGTCGCGGCCAGCGGCGCCGACGTGATCTGCTGCACCCACTCGGGGCTGCCCTGGCAGCGGAGGATCGGCGCCACCTTGGTGGTCAACGTCGGGGTGCTCGGCAAACCGGCCAACGACGGCACGCGCGAGGTGTGGTATGCGATCCTCGACGTCGCCGACGGGCGGGCGGAGGCTGAGCTCGTCCCGCTCGCCTACGACTGGGAGGCCCAGGCCCACTCCATGGGGGCTGCTCGAATCCCCGAATCCTTCGTCGAGACCATCGAGACCGGCTGGTGGACGACCTGTCTCGAGGTGCTCCCCCCCGCCGAACGGGCCCGAGGCCGCTACCACCTCTACCGCTCCTCCCTGCCCACCGCCTTCACCCCCACCGGTGGCACGTGGAGCGACGACAGCGACGATCGTCGCAGCAACCGGGCCGGTGCCGATCCCCACGTCGACGAAAGGGAGATTGGCGACGCCGGAAGCGAGGACCTCCCAGTGGTGCCGCTGTTCGGCACCGCCTACTTCCCCCGCCGCCTGTGGGTCTACACGAACTTCCACTGCAACCTGGCCTGTGACTACTGCGCCGTCGGCTCCTCGCCGCGCGCCCTTCCACGGCTCCTTTCCGCCGAACGCTTCCGTGCCCTCGTCGACGAGGCCGTTACCGAGGGCTTCACCGAGCTCTACTTGACCGGCGGCGAGCCGCTCTTACACCCCGACATCGCCGAGCTCCTCGCCTACGGCACCGCAGCTCTCCCCACGGTGCTCCTCACCAACGCCACCGTGCTGCGAGCCACCCGCCTCGACCGGCTCCGCGCACTGGCCGGCAACCCACACCTCGTCGTGCAGACCTCACTCGACGGTGCACGCCCCGCCACCCACGACGCCCATCGGGGCGCGGGTACGTGGGCCAAGACGATGGACGGGATCGCCACCCTCGTCGACTTGGGCCTGGCGGTGCGGGTGGCGATGACCGAGACGCCGGAGAACACCGGCGAGGTCACAGAGGTCGCCGCCCTGCTCGCCGACGCGGGTGTCCCAACCGACAGCTTCGTCGTGCGCCCGCTCCTGCACCGGGGGCTCTCCGACTCCGGCGTCGACATCACCGAGACCACCACCGTGCCCGAGCTGACCGTGGCAGCCGACGGCCTCTACTGGCATCCCGCCGGCGCCGATCGCCGCTCCAACCCCGACATGCGCATCGCGGAGGCCGAGTGCACCCTCGCCCACGCCAAACAGCTCGTCGTCCAACGGTTCCTCGCCGCGCGGCTCGGAGACGGGAGCATGCCCCGCCCCTACCGCTGCGCCGTATGACTGCCACCCCACGCTCCCGGCAACGCCCGACCGGGCCGGACACTCGGCCCGGGTCGCCGTGGGCATCAACGGGATCGAACTGGACCACCCCGGGTTCCCTGCCCGTGACAACTCGGACCAGGCGGAATCCCAGATGATGGAACAGCCAGCCTCGAGGATCGAGGACTACGCGATCATCGGCGACGGGCACAGCGCGGCGCTCGTCGCCTCGACCGGGTCGATCGACTGGCTCTGCCTGCCCCGCTTCGACTCGGGCGCGTGCTTCGCCGCGCTG
>JAJZMD010000111.1 GCA_021803085.1 Actinomycetes bacterium | reverse complement strand
GTCCGGTGCTCGCCGGTGTGTTCTCCGACGGACCCGCGGGCCTCCGCGTCGGGCTCGCCCTGTCGGTCGGGGTGCTCCTTGCCGGGTCGGTTGTCTCCCTCGCTCAGCGGCACCACGAGACGCCGAATGCCGCCGAGCGTCAGTAGGGCCCATCTGCCGGGGCCGCCTCGGGCTTGGCGCCGTCGGTCCGATCGACGGGCTCGGCGGTCTCGTCGTGGCGGGCCATGGAGGCCATGATCCGGGCGCAGCGCGTCCGCGAGCTTCTGCCTGCCGAGCACCGCCGCGAACCGGTCGCTCAGGCCAGCTGTGCGGTCAGCCGGAGGAGGCGGCTGCTTTCGGAGAGCTGTCGGACCCTTTCGACGAGGACGTGCTGGCCGAGCTCGAGGTGCTCGACGCCGGCGCGGCGGACTCGCTCCCGGACCCCGACGAGGCGCTGTCCTTCTTCTCGCTCTTCTCCGTGTCGTTCTTGTCCCTCTCCTTGGACGCGGCTTTCCCGCCGGAGGAGGAGCGGCTGTCGGTGCGGTAGAAGCCGCTCCCCTTCAGCACGATCCCGATCGACCCGAACACCTTGCGGAGACCACCCGCGCAGTTCGGGCAGGCCGTGAGGGGATCCTCGGAGAACGACTGGAAGACCTCGAGGTGGTGCCCGCAACTCGTGCATGCGTACTCGTACGTCGGCATCGACTTCTCCTCGGTGTCCCGTGCGACCAGCGACAGCCCGGTGCCGGCCATGTTGGCACTCTCTACCTTCGACTGCCAATCCTAATCGCTGACGTGCTCCCGCCTGCCGCACCCGGGGTGGCTCGTGCCCGCCTTTCCCCCACCTGCCTCACGCCCGGCCAGCGCCCGCAGGCGCCCACCTGCCCGCCGCCCACCTGCCCAGCGCCCACCTGCCCGCCGCCCAACTGCCCAGCGCCCACCTGCCCAGCGCCCACCTGCCCGGCGCCCACCCGCCGGAGCATCCCGGCTCACCTTCTGGACCCCGCACGCTGCATCTCCCACGAGGAGATTCGGATTCCCAATGACGGGGTGCGTTCCATTTACGATGACGAGATGCGTACCCGCACCTTCGTCGCAGTGGCAGCCGCGCCCGGTGCCTGGCGCGGAGACCTGTCGCCCGAGGCGTCCGCCCGCGTCGGAGCGCGCCGGTGACCGCGCCCCAGCCCGAGGCGAGCCATCTCCAGCTCCTCGGTCACGACGATCTCGGCGGGTTGGGCTGTGGCGAGGGGACGGCCCTGCTGCGACGCGGCGGGCGGAGCTACCTCTACGTCGCCCACGAGCGCGGACCGGGCAACTTCAGCGTCGTCGACGTGACCGACCCGCGGCAGCCTCGCGTGGTTCACCTCGCGCAGCTGCCGCACGACCGGGTCCGATCCAATTCGCTGGCTGTCGTCGACGATCTCATGGTCGTCGCCTACCAGGTCGCGGAGGTTGGCCTGACGCCCGCCGGCATCGAGGTCTTCGACCTCGCCGATCCGGAGGCGCCCCGGTCGATCGCGTCGCTCGATCTCTCGGGACCCGCATCACGTGGGACGCACTGGGTCGGCTTCGTCGACGGACGGTTCGCCTACCTCAGCACCGGCATGCCCACGTCGCGCCCGCGCGATCCGCGCGACGACCAGTTCCCGGTGATCGTCGACCTCGCCGAACCAAGCCGCCCGACGGTCGTCGGTTCCTGGCACCTGCCGGGAACCCAGGAGGACGACGACGCGCCGGCCCCGGTGCGGCATCCCGTCTTCGACGCGGGCTTCCGCTCCCACAACGTGAACGTGTACCCGGACCGTCCGGATCGCGCCTACGTCGGCTACCTCGACGCCGGCGTCGTGATCCTCGACATCTCCGACAAGTCGGCGCCGACGCTCGTCGGGCGACTCGACTACCACCCGCCGATGCCGGGCTTCACCCACACCGCCCTGCCGCTCTTCGGTCGCGAGCTGTTGGCCATCACCGACGAGTGCGTCCGGGACGGCGGCGAGGACTACCCGAAGCTCCTGTGGCTCGCCGACATGAGCTTCGAGCAGGCTCCCCTCATCATCAGCAGCGCGCCCATGCCCTCCTTCGACGACTTCGCCCACAGGGGCGGCCGCTTCGGCGCGCACAACCTGCACGAGAACGAGCCGCACGAATGGTCGTGGCGCAGCGAGGACGTGGTGTTCGGGACGTTCTTCAACGCCGGGGTGCGAGCCTTCGACGTGCGCAACCCGTTCCAGCCGGTCGAGGTCGCGTCCTACGTGCCCCCGCCGCCGCCCGGCTCGCGGCTCGGCGCGGCACAGGTCAACGACGTCTACGTCGACGCCGAGGGGATCGTCTACGCGACCGAGCGGTTCGGAGGAGGCCTCTACGTGCTCGCCATCGACTGGTGAGCACGCGTCTGGCGAAGCAGGACGCAGAGCCGCTGGTCGCATCGCCGTAGGACCACCGGCTGCACTCGGTGGGCGACCTGCGCACGCGTGATCGCGCCGGCGTCGTGCCAACAGCCGCACTCGGTGGGCCCCCGCAGCACGCGTGATGGCGCTCGCGTAGGGCCCGAAGTACCATCCGGCGGCGCCGCACGGCGGCCGAGGCCGGGTCGAAGCGGGCAGGTGGCGCCCCGTCCGGCTCGCTTGGAGTCACGACCACTCACCTGGAGTAACGACCACTCACCTGGAGTAACGACCACTCACCTGCAGTCGCGAGCACAGGAGGGCCCATGGACCGCGTCGGTCAGATCCCCGACCGTCATCTCTCGGACGAGCAGCGCATGATGCGGGAGACCTGCCGGCGCTACGTGGACAACGTCCTGCGGCCGTTCATCGCGCAGAACCGCGAGCGGGAGTGGACATTCGCCGATCCGGCGCACCGGCTGCCGCCCGAGATCCTCGAAGAGGCCGACAAGGCGGGGATCCGCAGCCTCGGCGTCCCCGAGGCGTACGGCGGGATCTCGCTCGACCCGGCCACCCAGGCCCAGACCTTCGCGATCATCGCGACGGAGATCTCCCGTGGTGACACCGGGCTGGCGGACAAGCTCGTCCAGAACTGGAAGATCGCCATCTTGCTGCGCGAGCTCGCGCCGAAGCACCTCCAGGACGAGATCTTCACTGCGTACATGGCCGACCCGCAGTACCTGATGGCGCACTGCCTCACCGAGCCCAGGGGAGCGTCGGACCGCTGGCTCCCCTACAACGTGCCGGAGGCGGCCATGGAAACGCGCGCCGTGCACGAGGACGGTCACTGGCGGATC
>JAJZMD010000056.1 GCA_021803085.1 Actinomycetes bacterium | reverse complement strand
GGCGCCTCCTCGCTGAGCGCCACGGCGTGCTCATCGCCGACGAGGTCGGTCTCGGCAAGACCTTCGTTGCCGGTGAGCTGATCCGCCAGGCCGTCGAGGAGCGTCGGCAGCGGGTCCTCATCATCGCTCCCGCCACCTTGCGCGACGGCCCGTGGCGTTCGTTGCTCACCACCTATCAGCTCGGGGTGGAGAGCTGCTCGTTCGAGGAGCTGGCCGGCGACCATCGACTCAACCCCACCGGCTCGGGACAGGCGTTCCAGTTCAACCCCCGCGAGTACGCCATGGTCGTCATCGACGAGGCGCACAATCTGCGCAACCCGTCTACGCAGCGGGCGCTGGCCCTGCGTCGCTTGCTCGCTGGCTCCCCGCCAAAAGACCTGGTGCTGATCACGGCGACGCCGGTCAACAACTCGCTGTGGGACCTGTACTACCTGCTCGGCTACTTCGTGAAGAGCGACGCTGCGTTCGCCGACGTAGGTATCCGCTCGCTGCGGGACCACATCGCCGCGGCGATGGCGATGAACCCGGACGACCTGTCCCCGGAGTACCTCTTCGACGTGTTCGATGCGGTGGCTGTACGGCGGACCCGGCCGTTCGTGAAGCGCTACTACCCCAACGACACGCTGAACGTCGGTGGTCGGCAGGTGCCGATCACCTTCCCGACCCCGCGGGTGATCAAGGTGAGCTACAACCTCGACGACGTGCTGCCCGGGTTCTTCCCCCGCTTCGCGCATGCCCTCGACGGCCCGGTGACCGGCGGCTCGGTGACGAGCCCCGACGTGCTCACCCTCGGGCGCTATGCCCCGTCTCGTTACCGGCTCGACGGGTCGGCCGACGCCTACGAGGTCCAGCTTGCCGGGCTGCTCCGGTCCGGGCTCCTCAAGCGCTTCGAGTCCTCCGCGTACGCCTTCGCATGCACCTGCCGCCACATGGCGTCCAGCCACGATGCCTTCTTGTCGTTGCTCGACCACGGGAAAGTAGCGACCGGAGCCGCCCTGGCGGACTGGATCGCGACGGACTCCGACGACCTCGACGAGTACGACACGTATCTCGACGGGCACCATGACGCCCTCGACGACACGGCGGAGTATGACCTGGACACCCTCTCCGTCGACGTGCGCAACGACCGTGACTTCCTCCTTGCCTTCGCCGAGCAGGCCGTGCAGGTCCGCCAAGAGGACGACCCGAAGCTGGCGGTGCTCGTCGAGCAGCTTGTCGCGATCGCCGAGCAAGCCAGAGCCGAGGGGATCGGGCCCGATGACACTCGGGACAAGCGCAAGGTGCTGGTGTTCAGCTACTTCGCCGACACGGTGGAGTGGATCACCGAGCACCTGGCGCAAGCGGTCAAGGCAGACTCGCGCCTGGCCGAGTACGCCGAGCGCATCACGGCCATCTCAGGAAACGGCGGGGACAAGGAGCGAGTCCTGTGGGGATTCGCTCCTCGCACTACCGACGCACCCGACGGCAGGAACGAGGACCTGTACGACATCGTCGTCACCAC
Source organism: Actinomycetes bacterium (assembly GCA_021803085.1). Classification (GTDB taxonomy): domain Bacteria; phylum Actinomycetota; class Acidimicrobiia; order Acidimicrobiales; family RAAP-2; genus JAJYVT01. The sequence continues at coordinate 1,727 of JAJZMD010000056.1, read as the reverse complement.
CGACGTGCTCGCCGAGGGCGTGAACCTCCAGCAGGCACGCCACATCATCAACTACGACCTTCCGTGGAACCCGATGCGGCTTGTCCAGCGCCACGGCCGGATCGACCGGATCGGCTCGTCCCACTCCGATGTCTACCTGCGCTGCATCTTCCCCGACGCACAGCTCGACGAGCTGCTCGGGCTTGAAGAGCGACTGCACCGCAAGATCAAGCAGGCGGCGGCCTCGGTCGGCGTGGGCGGAGAGGTCCTGCCGGGAAGCCGGACCGAGGACGTCGTCTTCACCGAGACCCGCGAAGAGATCGAGCGGCTGCAGGAGGAGGACGCGAGCCTCTTCGAGCGCGGTGGCACGGGACGCAAGGCGCTGAGCGGCGAGGAGTACCGTCAAGAGCTGCGCCGTGCCTTGGAGAACCCCGAGCTCGACGCCCGGATCAAGGCGCTGCCGTGGGGAACCGGCAGCGGCATGGCTGTCGGAGGTTCCGTCCCGGGTTACGTGTTCTGCGCCCGGGTCGCGGACTACGAACGGCCACAGTTCCGCTACGTCGACGTCAGCGACGAGACAACGCCGCTTGTCATCGCCGACACGCTCACGTGTCTCGACGCCGCGCGTCCGCCAGAAGGGTTCGATACGCCGCGAGAGCTGTCCGAGGCCACCTATCGCGGGGCGTTCGATGCATGGCGGCATGCTCGCAACAGCATCGTGGAGAGCTGGAACAAGGCGGCCGACCCCGCGAATCTGGTCGCGCCAGTGCCGCTCACCATGCAACGGGCCACCGAGCTGGTGAGAAGTCACCGGCCTTCATCGATGACGATCGAAGAGGCCGATCGCCTGGTGGAAGCGCTCGAGGCGCCCTATCCCGAGCGAGTCCTGAAGCTCGTGCGGGCGGCGATGGCATCGTCGGACCGACCAGCCGAGCAGGTCCAGGCGATCGCGGAGATCGCCGTAGAGATGGGCTTGGAACCCAGTCCTCCCCCCGAGCTGTTGCCCGAGATCGACCACGACGACGTGCACCTCGTCGCTTGGCTCGCGATCGTCCCGAGTCCATTGACGATTGCCGAGCAGCTCGGCGAGCTCTCGCTCGGCGACAAGCTGTGACGATGACTCGCCGCGAGGTCCCGATCACGGGCTCGGTGCTGGCTTGGGCTCGTGACGAGGCCGGCCTCGCTCCGGCAGACGTGGCTGCCACGCTAGGTGTGGACGTCGCCGCGGTCGAGGCGTGGGAATCGGGAGCGGTCCTACCGAGCCGAGGTCAGTTCAGCAAGCTCGCCGAACTGCTGCGCCGGCCCACGGCGCTTTTCTTCTTGCCGGAGCCGCCGCGCAAGGCTGGACTGCCGACGAGCCTGCGGAGCGCACCAGGTCTCATGGGACACCGTCTCTCGAAGGAAGAGGTCCGTCAGATCCGCTGGGCCAGGCGCCTCCAGCAGATTGTGGCGTGGGTCCTGCGCGACGAGGGATCCGGCGAGGTGGACCTGGCTCGGTACTCGACGGACGAGCAGTCGATAGAGGCAGCCGCGACCGTCCGGCGGATCCTCGGGATTCCCCCCGCCGAGCAGCTCGCTTGGGAGAGCCCGAGCGAGGCGTTCCGGTCCTGGCGAGATGCCCTCGAGGAGCATGGAATCCTCGTGATCCAGCTCCAGCTGGGCAGGGAGAGCGTGCGAGGGTTCTCCGCCTGGGACGACCACGCGCCGATCGTCGGAGTGAACACGGCGTACCACCCGACGGCTCGCAT
>JAJZMD010000255.1 GCA_021803085.1 Actinomycetes bacterium | reverse complement strand
GACCCAGCCGCCCACGACCACGACGACGACCCAGCCGCCCACCACCACGACCCAGCCACGGGTCGGCGGGATCGGCACCTACCAGGTCGCCACCACCTCGCTCACGGTGCTCGTCCCGGGCCTTTCTTCCACAGACGACGAGCTGGCCACCACCGTGTGGTACCCGGTGGTCGGGTCCCCTATGGCCTACGCCGGCGCAGGCCGGTTCCCGCTGCTCGTGTTCTCCGAGGGCTTCGCGGTGCCGGTCTCGAGCTACGCGACGCTCATCACCGACTGGGCGTCCGCCGGCTTCGTCGTCGCCGGGCCGACCTACCCGCACACCTCCCCCTCCACGCCGACAACCCTCGACCGGGCAGACCTCGTCCACCACCCCGTCGACCTCGCCGCGGTGATCACGACGGTGATCGACGCCGCCCAAGAGCGCGGATCGGCCCTTTCGGGGCTGATCGACGCCAGCGCCGTCGGGCTGGTCGGCCAGTCCGACGGGGGCGACGTGAGCCTCGCGGTCGTCGACAACTCGTGCTGCAAGATCGCCGGGGTGAAGGCGGCGGCGATCCTGTCGGGGGCCGAGTACGCCGGCTTCGGCGGCCAGTACTTCCCCCCGGGCACCCCGGCCGGCCCGCCGCTGCTCGTCGTCCAGGGCACGAGCGACACGGTCAACCCGCCGGCGTGCAGCGCCCAGCTCTACGACGCGGCCTCCCCGCCCAAGTTCTACCTCGACCTGTCCGGGGCGACACACCTCGGCCCCTACACCGGCCAGAGCGCCTGGGAGCCGGTGGTCGCCGCGGTCACGACGGAGTTCTTCGACGCCGAGCTCACGAGCACCCCCGGCGCGCTCGCCCAGATGGCCAAGGCCGGGGACGTCCCCGGCCTCGCCGAGCTCACGAGCACCCCCGCCGCCCCGCAGTCTTCGGGCAGCTGCCCCACAGCGCCCGTGCCGGCCCGGGCGGCCTCCTAGCCCGCCCGGGCCGCCACGAAGAGGTCCCTTCGGTCTTCACTGAGTCGTCACGAGAGGCCGCCAAGCTTCCGTCGATGACCACGGCGGTCTCCGAACGTCTCGCTGCGCGCTTTGCGAGCCCCATGCCCCGGCGCGACGAGCGCCGGGCCGCCCCTGCCCCACGACCCGCCGTCGCAAAGGTGGCGGCGGGGGCGTTGGTGCTCGGGCTCGCAGGCGTCGTCGTCCTCGGGGTCCTGAGCGAGTCCCGGGCCGACCTCCACGTCCGAGGCGGGGTCGCGATGTTCGCCGGCGGCATGGCGGGGCTCGTCGGCATGTACCTCGCCTTGGTCCAGCTCCTGCTCATCAGCCGGGTCCCCCAGGTCGAGCGGGTCTTGGGCCAAGACGGGCTCTTGCGCTGGCACCGCCGGGTCGGGCCCTTCCCGATCAGCCTGCTCGTCGTCCACGCCGTCGTGATCACGGTCGCCTTCGCCCAGGCCGCCCGCACGGGGTTCTTCCACGAGCTCGGGGTCTTCTTGGGCTCCTACCCCGACATGCTGGCGGCGAGCGTCGGGCTCTTGCTCATGGTCGCAGCCGGGGTCGCCTCCCTCGGCGCGCTGCGCCGCAGGATGCGGCGCGAGACCTGGTGGGTGCTCCACCTCTACATGTACCTCGCCCTGGCGCTCTCCTTCGCCCACGTGCTCGCGCTCGGCCCGAGCTTCGTCGGCCACCCCCTCACCCAGGCCCTGTGGGCGCTCGTGTGGGCGGCGACCGCAGGGGTCGTGCTCACCTACCGCTTCGGGCTCCCCCTCGTGCGCTCGCTGCGCCACCGGCTGCGGGTCGTCGAGGTCCGAAAGGAGGCCCCCGGCGTCGTCTCGGTGATCTTGGCCGGCCGGCGCCTCGAGCGCCTGCGCATCTCGGGCGGGCAGTTCTTCGCCTGGCGCTTCTTGTCACGGGGGCTTTGGTGGCAGGCCCACCCCTACACGGTCTCGGCCCTCCCCCGCCCGCCCTACCTGCGGCTCACCGTGCGGACCCTGGGCGATCACTCCCAGGCCCTCGCCCGGCTCCGCCCGGGCACCCCCGTGGCGGTCGAGGGCCCCTACGGGGCGGTGACCCGGGCCGCCCGGCGCAACCAGAAGGTCGTGCTCGTGGCGGGCGGCATCGGCATCACCTCCATCCGCTCGGTGCTCGAGGACCTCGACAGGGCCGCCCGGCCGGTCGTGATCGTGCGGGCCCCGAGCGAGGACCGCCTCGTGCTGCGCGAGGAGACGGCCGGGCTCGTAAGAACGCTCGACGGGACCCTCCACGAGCTCGTCGGCCCCCGCTCGAAGACGGGCGGCCCGAGCCGGTTCCTCCCCCGGCTCGTCGAAGACCTCGAAGAGCGCGACCTGTTCGTCTGCGGGCCGAAGGCCTTCGTCGACGAGGTGGTCGCCGCCGCACGCTCCTTGGGGGTGCGGCGACGCTGCATCCACCACGAGGCCTACCAGTGGTGAGCGGCCCCCTGCGCCCGGCTTCTTCGGGCGCCACGCCGTGAAGCGCTACCCCGTCGTCATCGGGGCGACCGTGGCCGGCCTCGCCTCGGTGCTCAGCTTCCGAAGCCACCCCGCCACGCTCTCGCTCGCGAGCGGTGCCGGCGCCTCGGCCAGAGGCTCTGCGCGCGCTGCGTCGGGGGCCACCTCGCCCCAGGGCCCCCCGGCCACAGCCGGGCAGGGCAACGGCACCTCGGCCGTCACGGGCTCGCTCGAGCAGTACGGCTACGGCCAGCTCTCGGTGCGCGTCACGATGAGCGGGGCGAAGATCACGAAGCTCGCGCTCGCCACACTGAAGACCGCCGACACATACTCCCAGCAGCTCGCCGGCTACGTCATCCCCATCTTGCAGCGCGAGATCCTCTCGGCCCAAAGCGCGCGGGTCAACAACGTGACCGGCGCCACCTACACGAGCGAGGCCTACGCCTACTCGGTGCAGTCGGCGCTCGACAAGCTGAAGCGGTGACCCCCGTGGCGCCGCCGGCCCCCGGGGTCGTGCACGTCGAGCACGTCATGGGCACCGCGGTGTCGTTCCACCTGCACGTCGACTCGACACGGTCGAATGCAGACATCCGCCGCGCCGTCGAGAGCGCGTGCGCCGAGCTCCACGATGTGGACCGCGTCTTCAGCACGTGGAAGCCCGAAAGCCCGCTCAGCCGGCTGCGACGCGGGGACCTGCCGCTGCGCACAGCACCCGCGGGCGTCCACCAGGTGCTCGACCTGTGCGCGCAGGTGCGTGACCTCTCCTCCGGCTGGTTCGACCCGTGGGCGATGCCCGGCGGTGTCGACCCGACCGGCCTCGTGAAGGGGTGGGCGGTGGAGCGCGCACTCGCCGCGCTGCGCGCCCCGGGAGTCAGCGCAGCCTCTGCGAACGCCGGAGGGGATGTCGCAGTGTTCGGGCACCCCGACGAGGGCGAGAAGTGGCGGATCGGTGTCCGCCACCCCTGGCGCCAAGACGCCCTGGCGTGCGTCCTCCTGGTCGACCACGCGGTGGCGACGTCGGGGACGTACGAGCGTGGACCGCATCTCGTGGACCCGCGGACGGGCGAACGCCGGACGAGCGCGGCGTCTGCGAGCGTCGTCGGGCCGAGCCTCGCAGTCGCAGACGGGCTCTCCACGGCGCTCGCCGTCGGCGGCGACGACATGCTCGAGCGGCTCGCCGCGATCCCTGGGTACGAGGGGTACCTGGTGCGTCCGGACGGCACCGAGGCGTGGACCGACGGGATGCCGTTCGCCGGTTGAGCGGCTCGCCCGGCCACGGCAGGGCACCTGACGGGCGGCAGGCTCCCGAGCGGAGCCCGCCTCGAGGTCGCGTCAGCCCGGGATCCGCCGCCAGAGCGACTGGGGGACGAGGCGGGCGAGCGCGACCCATCGGGCCGCAGGCGGCACCCACACGACCTGTGCCCGCGACTCGAGCCCGGCGACGACCGCGTCGGCGACCGCCTCAGGGGTGGTCGACAACGGCGCGCCCGGCAGCCCCTCGGTCATCTTGGTGGGAGCGCGGCCGAGCCGCACCACCTGCACGATCACGCCGGTGCCCGAGAGCGCGTCGCCGAGCCCGATCGAGAAGGCGTCGAGCCCGGCCTTCGCGGAGCCGTAGACGAAGTTGTGCCGGGGCACCCGCACCGCGACGAGCGACGACAGGACGACGATCCTCCCGTAACCCTGCTCGGACATGCGGGAGGCCGCCCGGGTGAGCGCCACCGCCGGCCACGAGTACGTGGCCGTCACGACCTCGGCCGTGGCGGAGGAGTCGAGCTCGTCCTGCCGGTGCGAGAGGACGCCCACCGCGAGGAGGAGGAGGTCGACGGGACCGGCGACGTCGAAGCACTCGTCCACGGCGCGCGCCGCGTCGCTCACGTCCTGCGCGTCGAAGCGAACGGTGCTCACGCGCTCGGCCCCGGCGGCAACCGCCGAGCTCGCCGCGCTCCGCAACCGCTCCTCGTCCCTCCCGGCGAGGACCAGGGTCCGGAGTCGGCGCTGCGCCAGCGCCCGCACGACGGCACCGGCGAGGTCCGAGGTCCCGCCGAGGACGACGGCCGACTGCGGCTGCCCGAAGGCGTCGAGCACGGGCGACCCCCTCAATCGAGGCCGAGGCGGCGGGACAGGTCGGAGCGGACGACGCCGCCGGGATCGACCCGCCGGCGCACGGACGACAGCTCTGCGAGGCGCGGGTACATGACCGCGAGGACGTCGGGCCGGAGCCGGGAGTCCTTTGCGAGATAGACGCGCCCGTTCGACTCTGCGACCATCTCGTCCAGACGGTCGAGGCACGCCGCGAGCCCCTCGGCGCCGAGTGGCACGTCGAGAGCGAGGGTCCATCCCGGGATCGGGAACGACAACGGCCCCGGCGAGGACGGGCCGAAGCGCTTCAAGACGGCGAGGAACGACGGGATGCGCCGCGCCGACAGCTCGCGCACGACCGCCGTCACCACGTCGCCGCTGGAGGGCGGCACCGCGAACTGGTACTGGAGGAACCCTGCCCGCCCGTACAGCCGGTTCCAGTCGGCGACCCCGTCGAGCGGATGGAAGAAGCGCCACATCGGCTGCACCTCCGCCTCGCGGTGCGCAGGGGCGCGCCGGTACCACGCCTCGTTGAAGGCGGCGATGCTCGCTCGGTTCAGGATCCCGCGCGGGACGCATCGGGGGACCCCGAGACGTGGCCGCCCCGGCGGGGACGGCGCGCTGCGGAGGCGGGAGGGGAGGTCCTCTGCGCGTGCGTGGTCGCCACGGGTCAAGACCGCACGTCCGACACCCGGACGGCCGCGGGCGCGCGACGCCTTCGCCCGGACCGGGCCCGAGCAGTCGACCCAGGCCACCGAGTAGCGGTACCGGTCGTCGCCTCCTTCCATCGCCGACATGACGCCGTCGAGATCGACGAAGCGGTCCGTGTCGACGAGCATCCGGTCCGTGTCCACCTCGAGCATCCGGAGGCGGGCGGACGTCACCACGCCGGTGAGCCCCATCCCGCCGGCCGTCGCCCAGAACAGCTCGCCGTCTTGTGCGTGAGAGACCCGGCGCAGCCCGGTCGGGGTGGCGATCGTCATGGCCGTGACGTGGCGGCAGAAGCCGCCGTCCACATGGTGGTTCTTTCCGTGGACGTCGGACGCGATCGCGCCGCCCACGGTGACCTGACGGGTGCCGGGAGTCACCGGGAGGAACCATCCGTCGGGGACGCTGTGCCGGACGAGCGTGTCGAGCGACGTTCCCGCAGCGACCTCCACCTCGCCGGACGCGTCCACGGCGCCCGCGCCCGCGAGTCGGACGGTGTCGACGACCGTGCCGCCCGCGCACTGTGCCGCGTCGCCGTAGCTGCGCCCGAGCCCGCGCGCGACGATCCCCCTGCCGTCTGCCTCCGAGAGGAGGTCCACGATCGCGTCGGCATCGGGTGGCGTCTGGACGTCGGCACGGGTCGCGCCCGCGCGCCCCCAGCCCGAGAGCAGCTGCCCACGGAAGCCGTCAGGCATAGACGCCGATGCCGACGAGCACCGCCCAGACGAGCACGAGGACCTGCAGGGTCCGGTTCTCCAGGGCGAGGTCGCTCGGCGTCCCGCCCCGGCCGGCGTCGAGGAGCCGCAGGACGTAGAGCACGCCGGTCACGACCGGTGCCACCGAGAGCTCGATCCACACCAGGTGGTCGCCTCGGTGCGCGAGCCCCGTCTTGTCGAACGCCCACAGGCAGTAGGTGGTCACCGCCCCTGCCGCGCTCAACGTCAGGGCCGAGCGAAGGAACTGGGGCGAGTACTGCTCGAGCGCGCTGCGGTGCAGCCCACGATCTTGCCCGAGCGTCTCGTGCTCTCCGGTCCGCTTCCCGACGACCAGGAGCAAGGCGCTGAAGGACGTCACGACGAGGAACCAGCTCGAAAGCGGTACGTGGGTCGCGACACCTCCGGCGATCGCTCGGAGCACGAAGCCAGATGCCACCGCCGTCATCTCGATCACGGGCTCGTGCTTCAGCCACAGGGAGTAGCTGACGGTGATCGCTGCGTACGTGGCGATCACGACGACGAGCGGCCACCCCGCGAGCAGATCGGCGCCAGCGAGAGCGACCGCGAAGAGCACCACGGCGCCGCTCACCGCGACCGCCGGCCGGACGCGCCCCGACGCCACCGGGCGAAGGCGCTTCCCCGGGTGCTGGCGGTCGGCGTCGGCGTCGGCGACGTCGTTCACGAAGTAGGCAGCTGACGCAGCGACGCAGAAGATCCCGAAGGCCGCGAGCGCGTGGAGCGCGGCTCCGGCGTGAATGAGGACGCCGGCCGCGCCCGGCGCCACGAAGACGAGGACGTTCTTCGTCCACTGCTTGGGTCGGGCCATGCGGAGCGTGTCGCGCACCGGCGTCGCCGGCGTCGCAGGAACGCTCGGGACGGCGTGCAGCGGCGCATCCACCTGCACCCGGTCTGCTGCACGCTCCATCGTGCTGCCATGGTACCGGCGTTCCATGACGATCGAATGAGGGTTCGGAGGTGCTCCGCCCCGGCCCTGTCATGCCGCCGTCACCTGTCACCCGTACGATTGGCGAGTGGGTTGCCCCGGGTCGACGTCTCGTTGCGTGCGGCCGCGAACTATCCTCGCGGACGACGCACGGAAAAGCCATCAACTTCGGGCGAGTACCGACGGCGAGCCTTCAGCCGAGGCTCTGCTGCTCTGCCCCCGCGCCGAACCCGTCCTCGACGTGACGCGGGCGAGCCACCGTTGAGTCGCCGCCCCTCGCCCTCCCGCTCGGACACCCAGAGCCGCTTCGCTCGCCTCGAGGTGCCCGGTCCGCACACTGACTCGCCCCCTCCCGGCGCCCGCTCGGGTCGCGACACCGCACCGCCCGCCACCAGGGCGCGCCACGCGGCGCCGCGAGCCAAGCGGCGCCGCTCTCTTCGCGCCCGTCGCGTGCGCGCCGGGATCGGGATCGTGGTGGTGGGCGTGCTCGTCTGGGTCGCGGTTTCCCTCGGCACGGCACTTGCGAACCCGATGCTCGGGAACTCGCTCGTCGCACGGGGAGCCGAGTGGGTGCGCCAGAACGGCGGCGGCGCGGTCGTCCGGTGGATCGAGAACGAGTGGTACCGCCATCACGCGCCCAAGGTCGGCGGAACGCCGCCGTCGGGAGCGATCAAGAAACCGACCGAGCAGTCGATCGCCGCCTCCGCGGGTGGTGTGCCGCGCCTGGCCGCGCCGACGCCGATCGCGCCGTTCGCGAAGCCCGCCATCGCGGGTGAAGGGGACTGGTCACCGGCGGGGAGGCTCGTCGACGGCGTCCCGGCCGTGTACGAGACGACGCTCCGCCCGGACGCGATCCACACGAGCTACGTGGTCGGCGTCGCATGGATGGACACGAAGCTCCTCAGAGCGACGCTGTACTCGGGGAGCCAGATCCCTGGTGGCGGCCCCTACCCGCACACCGCGCCGATCCTCCCCTCGGCCGCGCGCTCCCTGGTCGCCGCCTTCAATGCCGGCTTCCTCATGTCCACAGCGAACGGCGGCTACTACACGGACCACAAGACGGTCATCCCGCTGCGGTCCGGAGCCGCGTCGTTCGTCGTCTACGCGAACGGATCGGCGACCGTCGGCGCGTGGGGAAAGACAGTCACGATGACCCCATCGGTCGTCTCCGTCCGGCAGAACCTCGACCTCCTCGTGGAGAACGGCAAGCCCGTCCCTGGGCTCAACGCCACAACAACGACGCGCTGGGGCGCGACCCTGGGCAACGCGGTCTACGTCTGGCGCTCAGGACTCGGGGTGACTTCGGACGGCGCGCTCGTCTACGTGGGCGGGCCCGGTCTGAACATCACCGATCTCGCCAACATCCTGGCGAGAGCCGGGTGCGTACGCGCGATGGAGCTCGACATCAACACGACATGGGTGAACTTGTCGACGTACAAGCCGGTCACGCCGAACGGACAGGCCTCCGGAGCAAACGGGACCGAGCTGCTCCCCCAGATGTCGGGCACGCCTGCCCGCTACTTCCAGAGCTGGTGGGTGCGGGACTTCATCACGATGTCGGCGATGCCGCCGCGTCGCTGAGCCGCCGCGACCGAACCACCATCAGCGAGCCGCCGCGACCTCGAGTCGAGTCGTCCCCGGCCCGGGCAGGCCGGGGACCTGCGGGCCTCAGCGGGACGCCACGGAGCGGGAACGGCTCGCGACCGACCCTTCTGCGGGCCTCTGGGGGCTCTCTTCGACCTCGCGGGCGACGCGGCGAAGCACGCCCCGCAGGACACGCCGTGCCCTGGCACCGAGCGCCTCGGTCGTCGCCGGCGTGCCGTCGTCGCCGTCTTGGTGCCAGGTGCCCGACACCGTCATCTCGCAGCGGTCTGCATCGACCGAGTCGACGCTCAGCTCCCCCTCGAAATGGCTTCGGCCGCCCGGCTCGGACAGCCGCCAGGCCAACAGGTAGCTCACCGTTCCCGCCGCGCCACCTGCAGCCAAGGGCTCGATCGAGCAGTCGGCGACGAGCGGTGGTGGGCGGGACGCCGCGCCTTCGAGCTCGCCGACCTCGTGCACCGCAGCGCCCAGGGCGGTGCTCCAGTTCCGACGAGCGCCGAGCACGCGCTGGACCACGGGTGCCGGGAGCTCGACCTGGACGAGGTCCGAAAGCGTGACCGCGTGGGCGTACGAACGGTGGGCGTCCACCGGCACCGGGTACTCGCCGGCTTCGATGACGGCGTCGCGAGCAGCCAGCTCGGCGAGGCTCGTCCCGGCCAAGAGCTCGGCCAGCCGGGCCGTCGCCTCGGTCCAGGTCTCGTGCAGCGGGCACACGGCCTCCCAGCGGCAAGGTCCCTCTCCGAGAGCGCAGCGCTCCGCGCGCAGCGGCCCCTCCGCCGCCTCGACGACCTCCAAGACGCTGATCTCGCCAGGTGAGCGAGAGAGCCGGTAGCCGCCATCTCGGCCTGCCCGTGACACCGCCAAGCCAGCCCGCACCAAGTCCGCGAGGATCTGCGAGGCGAAGGTGCGGGGCACTTCGGTGTCGGCGACGACCTCCCGGATCTTGCGAGGCTTCCCGCCTTCGAAGGCGCGAGCGAGCGCGATCGCCGAACGCATGACGTAGTCACCGCGCTTGGACAGCGTCATGTTCATGGCGTGGCCCGCAGGCTACCGTGATTCGGCGGCGGTGGCGATGACCCCGCCGCTGCTCTGTCGCCGACCCGTCACCGAGCGCCGACGGACGCCGGCACCGCGGAGAGCTCCCGGACGCCGGCCAGGATCCGGCGTGCGAAGGCGACGGCGGCCACCTTGTTCCCCCCACGCCGGAGCGCCGATGTCGCCACGACCCTGGCGCCCCGGCGCTCGAGGGCCGCCGCCATGTCGGCGAGCGTCGAGCGCGGGTCCACGCCGAAGGTGCAGAACACCGCGACGGGCATGCCTCCGAGCCGCGGGAGCTCGTCCAGCCAGGCGCGGACCGCCGGCGGCGGGCCGACCTTGGCCACCACGAGTCCTTTCACCCAGGAGCCGACCACGAGGAGGTCAGCAGCCGCGAGCTCTGCCGGACCGACCCGTTCGATCGGCAGCACCCGGACGCTCAGACCCTTGTCCGTGAGCTCCTCGCCGATCGTCCGGGCCACCTGGGCCGTGCGACCGCCCTCGCTCGCGTAGCAGACGAGCGCGCGGCGGTAGCGACCGGACTCCTCGCGGCCTGGCCGATTGGGTCGGGCCGCGAGCAGCGCGCCGGCGGCGCGACGGCCTTGGGCCATGGCCTCGACCACCGTCGCCGGGCCCACCAGCGCGTCGCCGACCACCCAGAGCCGCTCGCGCACGGGGAGCGAGGCGGCCTGCAGCCCCACCTCCCGGCCGAGCGCGAGCTTGCCGACGGGGTTGTGGTAGGCGAATGCCGACGCACGGTTGGCGAGCACGCCCGAAGCGGCCCACCGGCGATCCGCCAGCCCGCGCGCCTCTCGGCGCACCGGGGTGCCCGGCAGCACGCCGGCCACGGCGGGGTCGACCCGGTAGCCCATGGCCATGACGACGAGGTCCACGTCGAGGGTGTCTGGGGCCTCGCCGTGCAGGACGGTGGGGAGCCGGTCCGCCTGCTCCTGGCGGGTGGGCGCCAACAGCGCGCGCCGGACTCGCTGGCCGTCTCCTTCCACACGGGAGACGGTCCTCGAGAACCGGACGTCGACGCCCTCGTCGCGAGCCTCTGCCAGCTCGTCGGGCCGAGCAAGCGAAAAACGCTCGTCCAGCCAGTCCACGCACGTGGCGCCCAGGCCGAGCCGTCGTGCCGTCCGGGCGACGTCCATGGCCGTGTTGCCCGCGCCGAGCACCAGCACGTGCGGCGCACGGCCGGAGCCCCCCATCGCGTCCAGGCCCATCGTCGCCCGCCACGCCCGCACGCCGTCGCCTGCCTCGAGCGCAGCTCGGGCCGTCTTCAAGAAGGTGGTGGCGTCGGTGACTCCCTCGAGGTCGGCACCGGGAATGGGCAGGCGCACGGGGACGCTCGCGCCCGTCGCCACCACGACCGCGTCGTGGGAGGAGAGCAGCTGCTCCAGCCCGGCGGCGTCGATCTCGACCCCGCAGTGCAGCTCGACCCCAGCCTCTTCGAGCTGGCGCCACGGCCTGCTCGCCACCGCGTCCGGGAGGGTGAAGTCGGGGATCCCCCAGCCGAGCAGCCCCCCTGGCACCGGGTCCCGCTCGTAGACCGTGACCGATGCACCCCCCTCCACGAGGGCCCACGCGGCGCCGATGCCTCCAGGGCCGGCCCCCACGACGCCAACCGACAGCCCCGCGTCCGCGGCAGGCTCGGGAGGTGGGACGGCGTACGTGTCGGCCACGAACCGCTCCAGCTGCCCGATGGCGACGGGCGTCTCGCCGGCGAGCGACCACGTGCACGCACCCTCGCACTGCGCAGCCTGGTTGCACACGCGTGAGCAGACGTCGGGCAGCACCGAGGTCCGACGAAGGACCTCGTGCGCCTTCGCGAGGTCACGCTCCGCGATTGCAGCGATGAACCCGGGGATGTCGTTGTGCGCCGGGCAGCCCCGCATGCAGGTCGGATCGGGGCACGAGAGGCACCGCTGCGCCTCTGCAAGCGCATCCTCCCAGCTGCCGAGCCCCCGGCGGATCTCCTGCACGTCGGCGAGCAAGGGCTCGGGGTGCACCACCTCGGTCGTCGCCCGGGACCCGGCGAGCGCCGGTCCCGTCACCTCGATGGCGCTGAACGGGCAGGTGCGCACGCACTGACGGCAGCCGACGCACCGCTCGTCGTCGGCGAGCACGACCCAGCGCCCCGGGTCCATGTCGAGCGCGCCGACGGGGCAGCGGACGACGCACTCCTGGCAGCCTGCGCACCGGTCCACCAGGACCTGCACGTGGGGCAGGTCCGTCCCGGCTGCCGGCTTGTCGGACGTGATGATGGCCATGAGCTCCTCCAGTCGGTCCGGCGGCCGTCAGCTCGCCGCATGCATCAGGACGTACAGCACGCTCGCCGCCGCTCCGCAGGAGAGGACGACGCCGAGCGTCGCCAGCCGGACGCCGAGGGCGTTCCGGCTGACCGGCACCAGCTCCCGCCCGGCGATCCTCCAGGTGGCCCACGCTGCGGCCGCGGTGCCGGCGACGATCACGGCGACCTGCACCACGACGATCCAGCCGTCGGAGAGGATGTGGAAGCCGTAGATCGGGGACTGGGCGGACGAGAAGCCGGCGATGTGGGCGACGGCGGGCACGACCCGGGCGGAGTGCTTGAAGAACTTCGGCAGCTGGCGGGCGAAGTAGTCGGCACCCATCACCGGGATGAGCCCGTAGGACATGGGGACGAAGAACGCCCGGAACCGCGAGGTCCGGTCTGCGAAGCTGTCGAGGTGGGTCTCGACGACGTCACGGCGTCCGAGCCCACGGGAGAACAGCCAGGCGATCCCGGCATAGAGCAGCGAGACCAGGGCGATGATGCCGACGTAGTCGACTGGGTTCGGGTAGTGGGGCAACAGCATCCCCCGGTTCAGCCACGAGTCCAGCGAGGCGTAGGCGTTGGTGGCGTTGAACTGCTGGAAGACGACCAGGCCCCACAGGATGGCGATGCCCCAGGCGACGTCGGCCCGGCGACGGCGGGGGGCGACCACCGAGGTCAGAGGGCGCTGAAGGAACAGCCCGACGTTGCCCTCGGGGCAGGACTTGAAGCACTCCGTGCACAGCCCGCACGACAGGTTCGAGTCCGCGCTTCCCGGCCACGTGTACCACGGGCACCCGTAGCCCTGTTCCCCGCCGCGCATGCAATCCTTCGTCTTGCACGACAGGCAGACCTCGCGGTCCTTGGTCCGGAACCCTGCCACCGAGCCCATCGACCCGACCGTGCCGATCAAGGTGGTGAGCGGGCAGACGTAGCGGCAGAACGTGCGCCGCTCGAAGACCAAGAAGAAGATGAGCGCTGACGAGACGATGCCGACGACCATCCACGAGGTGTCCGCCGGATTGCCCGGCCCGGCGATGTTGAAGAACTCCTCGATCCAGGTGAGCACGAGGAAGCTCACCACCGGGATCAAGAAGCCGAGGCGGGCCAGGGGCTCGGGGAACTTGCGGCCGAGGCCGAGGGCCTTCTGGGTGCGGCGGAAGAAGGTGCGCCGCTGCACCCACTCGGCGAACCCCCCGAACGGGCACATCGCGCACCAGGCCCGCCCCACCACGACCATCATCACGAACACGAGGCAGAACCAGACGTACCAGGTGATGGCGGCGCCGAAGTTCAGGCCAGGGATCGCCGTGCCCAGGACTCCTACGAAGATCACGGTCCAAAAGACGATCTGGTTCGGCAAGATGAGGAGGAACTGGAACTTCCGATTGCGCATCAGGCGCGCTACCCGCGGATTGCGCGTCACCTCCAACCCAGGCTCCGGGTCCGTCGCGGCGAACCGCTCCTCGAGCCCAGCCCGCTTCGCCGGCCGCAGGCGCACCGCTGCGGACACCGGGTCTCCTTGGGCGGCGCTCTTGCGGTCCTGCAGGTCGACGGCCATCGTCCCTCCTCGTCCCCCGGTTGGCGGCATCGCCCCGAGGCGTCCAGCCGGCCCTTCGAGATCCGGTCCGTACGTATAGTTTCTGACTACACCTTTACCGTAGTGAGTCTCTCGCACTACGTCAAGTCGTACGGTACTATTTACTCGGTGGATCTCCGGCTGTCACATCGGGGCAGGTACGTCGTGCGGGCGGCGCTCTTCCTCGCGGCCGCGTACGGCTCCGGGCGCGTGCGCACCCAGCGAGAGGTGTCCGAAGCGATGGCGGTTCCCAAGGCGTTCGTGCCCCAGGTCCTGAGCGATCTCGTCCGGTCGGGGCTGGCCGTCTCGATCTCGGGAGCTCGCGGGGGCTACCGTCTCGCGCGCCCTCCCGACCAGGTGCAGCTCTTGGAGGTGGTCGAAGCGGGGGAAGGGCCGATGATGGCCGGGTGCGGCTCCTCGTCTGGCGCCGACAGGCTCGGACGTCCCCTGCACGCACTGTTGGCGGACGCCAGCACAGAATTCCTTCACGCGCTCTCGGTCACGAGCCTCGCCCAGCTCGTCGACGGAGGGGGCCAGGACGCCCGGCGGACCGCGTTGCTGCCCTGCGGGGTGCTAGCGATCCGCCGCCCGAGCGCGGACCTGCGGACGCTGGCCGACGGCGTCGTCGCCGAGCAAGTCGGAGAGGAATCGGTCGAGCGACGCCGAGACCGGGTCAGGGCGGCGGCGAGCCCTCGCAGTCGTCGCGGCAGCGATGGCGAAGAGGGCGCCGTACACGAGGACGACCAGCAGTGAGCCTGCCACCAACACCACCGCGCACAGCCCGAGGACCGACCCCACCATTCCAGCGTGGGCCGCTCGACGCGGTCCGAGAACCCGAAATCCCCTTCCGTAGTGCTTCGGTCCGCCTCCGTGACCGTTCGGAGCCGACCACGGTGCCCGCCGAGGATCCTCGAAGCGAAGACAAGGAAGACAAGGAAGTCCGGATCGTCATCGTGGAGGACCACGCGCTCGTGCGCGAGGGCACGGCGGAGCTGCTCGAGGCGACTCCCGACCTCCACGTGGTGGGCGATTGCGGCACCGCGGAGGAGGGAGCCGAGCTCGTCGAGCGGCTCGCCCCCGACGTGGTCCTCGTCGACGTGAACCTGCCGGGTGCAAGCGGGCTCGCGCTCGCAAGGGACCTTGCCCGACGTTCGCCGGCGACCCAGACGCTCATCGTGAGCGCCTACGACGATCACGCGTACGTCGTCGAGGCGCTGGAGATCGGCGTCGGGGGCTACCTGCTCAAGACCGCTTCGGGGCGAGAGCTGATCGAGGCCGTGCGACTCGTCGCCGCCGGCGTGTTCGTCCTGGACGGCGCGGTGTCCTCGAGGCTCAGCCGCAGGCGAAGGGAAAGGCCCGGGCGCCGCGGCTCCGACGCGCTCACGCCAAGAGAATCCGAGGTGCTGGCGCTCATCACGCAGGGACGGTCCAACAAGCAGATCGCCGCCGAGCTCTCGCTCGGCGTGCGCACCGTGGAGTCCCACGTCTCCACGCTGCTCGCGAAGCTCGGTGCCGCGTCGCGCACCGAGGCCGTCGCCCACGCGCTGCGGGGAGAGAAATTCCGCCACAGCCACGAATATGGCCAGAACCTCGGTTTCTGAGGCAGGGCCGGCGCGGATCGCCGAGGGCCGCGGCAGGTTCGCCGAGGTCATCCGGACTGCACTGCGGCCGCCGATCCGAGACCGGCGCTTCTGGGGGATCCAGGCCCTCGTCGTCGCCCTCGCGGGGCTCCACTTCTTCGTCGACCTGCACTCCCCGGCCGGCGTGGAAGGGTTCCCCGACGGCATCCCGGTCGCACTGCTGATCGTCCCGGTCGGCTACGCAGCCCTTCGGTACGGGCTGACCGGCTCGGCGGCCACCGCAGCCTGGGCGACCGTGCTGTGGCTGCCCGACCTCCTGCTCCCTCTCGACCAGGGCCACGCCCCCTCAGACGTGGTCAACCTGCTCCTCGTCGACGCGGTCGCCTTCTTCTTCGGCGAGCGGATCGAGGCGGAGCGCCGGGCGCACGCGCGCGTCGAGCGCGCCACGCTCGCTCGCTTGCGCGCGGAAGCCGGCTACCGTCAGCTCTTCGAGGCGAACCGGGCGCCGATCCTCGTGCTCGACGCAAGAGGGGTGGTGCGCGCGACCAACCCGGCCGCGACGTCGGTCTTCGGGACTGACGCGATCGGCAAGCCGGCGGGCGCGCTGCTCGGGAGCGACGAGCCGATCGAGTCGCTCCATCGCCGGGTCGTCACCCTGCGAGACGAACACGACTACCGGGTGGGACTTGCAGAGCTCGCGGAGGGTGGCGCCGCCGCATCGCAGCTCGTCTTCGAAGACGTGACCGTCGAACGTAGCGAGTCTCGCCGTGTGGCACGACAGCGCGCGCTCATGGTCGCAGCAGAAGAAGAGCAGCGGCGCCGGCTCGCCCGCGAGCTGCACGACGAACCGCTGCAGCTCTTCTTGCACCTCGCACGGAAGCTCGCCTCTCTGGGGGAGGACGCCGGTGTCCCCGCCGACGTCTCGGCGAGCCTGGACGACGCCAGGGCTCGCTCCCTCGAGGCCGCGGCCAGGTTGCGAAACCTGGCGAAGGACCTGCGCCCACCGGCACTGGACCAGCTCGGACTCGTTCCTGCGCTGGTCGGGTTCCTCGCAGAGACCGAGGACGACAGCGGCGTCCCAGTCGAGCTCGAGGTGTCCGGCGAGACGCGTCGAGCCCGCCCCGACGTGGAGCTCGGTGCCTTCCGGATCGTCCAGGAGGCGGTCCGCAACGCCGTAGGGCACGCCCGGGCACGCGAGATCCGCGTCAGCGTCGCGTTCGACAGCGACCTCCTCCGTCTGCGCGTGCTCGACGACGGCGAGGGCTTCGACGTGGAGGATGAAGGCCACTCGACGAACCACTTCGGGCTCGTCGGCATGTCCGAGAGGGCCGGCCTGCTCGGCGGCAGCCTCCAGGTCCGCAGTGCACCCGGGCGCGGCACCGACGTGACCTCGAGCCTTCCTTACGACCTTCAGTACGGGTCCCCGCTGCAGGCTGACGAGCTCACAGTCGCCACGGTCAGTCCGATCAGAGCCAGCTCGTCCTCGCCGCCGGCGCCGGCGCCGGCGTCCGGTGGTGCTGCTGCTGGGCTTGCCTGATCGAGGCAGCTCGAGCGTGCTCGGACGCGACCGCCCGCCCGTCTTATGACCGGTGGTCCAGTGCCGGCCGGACGAGCCCTCCAAAGACCGCGGCACCGGTCAGCTGCACGCGACCTTCATCACCCTGAGCGTTCGGACCCTCCGGGCCCGTGCCCGATCCCTCAGAGCCCGTGCCCGATCCCTCAGAGCCCGTGCCCGAGCTGGTGTCGGAGGGAGCCTTCCAGCCGCGGTCTCCGGAAGCCGAAACCTGCCACCTCCAGCCGCCGCGGCACGACGCGCTGGCTTGCGCATGCGACCTCCCGGACGCCCTCCGCCCCGACGACGACGCCGAGCGCCGACTTGGGGACCGGGACGAGCGCCGGCCGTCGGAGCACGCGCGCGAGCGTGGCCGAGAACTCCCCGTTCTGGACGGGTGTCGGCGCGACCGCGTTGAGCACCCCCGCAAGATGCTCGTCGAACAGAGCCCTCGCGTAGACGTCGGTCAGGTCGTCGAGATCGATCCAGGAGAGCCACTGGCTCCCGGTGCCGATCCGCCCGCCGAGGCCGGCAAGGTACACCGGGCGCAGGAGCTTCAACAGGCCGCCTCGGCCGGAGAGCACGACGCCGGTCCGCACGTTCACGACCCGAAGCCCGGCGTCGACGGCGCGTTCGGTTGCCGCCTCCCAGCGAGCGACCACGTCGGCGAGGAAGCCGCCCCCCCTTCCGCTTGCTTCGTCGAGGAGCTCGTTCCCACGATCTGAGCCGTAGTACCCGATCGCCGAGGCGACAAGGAGGGCGCGCGGACCCCGCGACCGCACCACCGCGTCCGCCAGCCGGCGCGTCGGCTCGACCCTGCTCGACGCGATGGACCTCTTGTGCTGCTCGCTGAAACGGCCGGCGATCGACGCGCCCGCGAGGTGCACGACCGCGTCGACGCCCTCGAAGATGCCGGGATCGGGGTCGTCGGGGTTCCACGCTCGTTCGCCGTCCACGCGCGGCACTCGACGCACGAGGCGGACGACCTGGTGACCAGCGGTCGTAAGGAACGCACAGAGCGCGGCGCCGACCAGCCCCGATGACCCCGTGACCGCGACGGTCCGCGGGGTCGGGTGGAGTTGTCGGAGCTGGGCGATCACGTCGAGGTCGTCGCGAAGCTGGGTGTGCCGGTAGACGAAGGTGCTCCGAAGCAACGCGGCCGGGACCGGAGTCGTGACCGTGTCCGTGACGCGCGTCCGGGATGGCCCCTCTGTCGCGAACGAATGGACGTGGTGCCAGTGCAGCGGGAGCGAGACGAGGTCGTCGACGAAGCGGCGCGGAGGGTCGTAGCCTCCGTGCTGCGCGACCCAGCGGAACCCGCCCGGGAGCCCGATCACCGCCTTGCCGTCTGCGAGCGAACCAGCTTCCTCGACCAGGCGCACGGGCTGCCAGGGCGGCGCGAGGCGGGCGAAGGCGCCCGGGCGCTCGTGCCACGCGAACACCGTTTCGATCGGGTGGTCGACCGTGCTCGAGTGCTCGATGCTCACGGATCCAGCTCCTCAGGGGGCCGAGCGTGCACGCGGGCGCACGCGACCCACGAGACCGGCACGCCCGTCGTCTCCAGCTTGCCCTACGCGCCCGACGTCGACCACAGGGTGCGAGCCTACGTACCGGCAAGACAGGTCCATCACTCCGAGGTGCCCCATCAGCCCGAAGACCTGCGCGCGGTGTCGCCGCGCAAGAGCCCGGCGAGAAGACGGAGCGCTTCGTCGTCGGTTGTGCGAACCAGCCACGTGCCGGACGCACCACATGCTGCGCAGCGCAGCGCGCACAGGACCGCGGTCGACCTGCCGGCATCGATGGCCACGGGCACGGTCTCCTCGATCACGAGGTCGTGGGCTCGGAACACGATCTCGCACGATGGGCACCACAGCAGTCCTTGTCGCGCTTCGAAACTGCGTCCGTAGCCACGGCGCGCGAGACGGGCATACGCCTCGCTCGCGGGCTCACGGGAAGCCTCTTTCGTGTCCGCCTCCTCGCTCGCGCTCAGCGCCAGCCTTTCATGCCCGCTCACGAACAATTGCGCGAAGCGCCCGCTCAGCTCACCGGCACGGCAGCAGCCGCACCGGTCTGCGCCTCGACGAGCTTCGCACGTACCTCATCCATGTCGAGCGCCTTGATCTGGGTGATGAGGTCCTCCAACGCGCTGCCGGGCAGAGCGCCCGGCTGGGCGAACAGCACGATCTGGTCCCGGAAGGCCATCAGGGTGGGGATCGACATGATCCCGAAGCGCGCTGCGAGCGCGCGCTCAGCCTCGGTGTCGACCTTGGCGAAGACGATGTCGGGATGGCGCTCCGACGCCGCCTCGAAGACCGGCGCGAACATCCGGCACGGCCCGCACCACGCCGCCCAGAAGTCGACGAGCACGATCTCGTTCGAGCCGACGGTCTCGTCGAACGACGCGTCGCTCACGTGAGTGGTTGCCATGGTGCGCTCCTTGCTCTCGATCCGCCAACGCCAACAGCAATACCCATATGGGTATTCCCATTCCGCCGTCTCACGGTGACGGCGAGAGGCTAGGGCTGGCCGACCTCGGCTCGGATCCTCCGGCGCGCCCGGTAGAGGAGGGAGCGCACCGCGGGCACGCTGAGCCCGGTCCTTCGTGCGACCGCGTCGGCAGGCAGCCCCCGGCCGACCGAGAGCAGGACCACGAGGTGCTCCCGGGTCGGCAGCTGCTCGAGGGCGGAGAGCACCGCCCGGCGCCGGTCGGCTTCGAGGGCGGCCTCCTCGGGACCCTCGTCGGGATCCGGGTTGGAAGTGTCGCGCGTGCGCGGCCCGAGCGCCTCGATCGAGAGTGCCGGCGGCCGTCGGCGAAGCATCGCGCACTCGTTCACGGCGATGCGGTGCAGCCACGTGCGGAGCGAGGCCTCAGAGCGGAACCCTTCGAGATGGGTGACGGCTTTGACGAGCGCGCCGTGGGCGACGTCTTCTGCGTCCTGGTGGTGGTGGCAGAGCTGCTCGGCAAGGCGTTCGAGGTCCGCTTCGTAACCCCAGAGCGAGTCCAACAGGCCCGCGGATCCCTCCCTTTGGCTCGCTGGCCGGCGCGTGCTGCTCGCGCGGTCACCTGTTCCGGGCGCGGTACGCCGCGCGCGGAGCTCACTCATCCCGGGAGGAAGACCCGTCGTCGTGGTCGGTGACGAGGGCACCATGAGCGGTCGAGGTCGTCGGCGCGCCGGAACCCGTCGCCGCGTCGAGGGCGGCCTCGGCGTCGCCGTCGACGTCGACGGCGACGTCGACGGCGATCCCGTGGCGGACGCTTTCGGTCACCACGCAGAAGTCCTCGAACAGCTCGAGGCAGCGCCCGACCCGCCCTGGCGAGTCGCCTGCGAGCACCGGGTGCAGGCGCACCTTGATGGAGCCGATGCGCAGGCGCCCGCGTTCGTCGCGCACCGGGGTGACCACCACCTCGGTTTCCAGGCTCTCGACCTCGAGGTGCGCCCGGCGCAGGCAGTAGACCAGGCTCGCGCTGAGACAGTTCCCCACCGCAGCCCCGAGGACGGTCGACGCGTTCGGTCCAGCTCCTTCCCCGAGCGGGGGCGGCTCGTCCATGGTGAGGGTCTGGTCTCCCCCCATGTCGACGACGAACCGGTACCCTTCACGAAGATCCAGGTGCACGAAGGACGCGTCTCGTTCGGCCATGCGCCCACGGTAGTGGAGGGCAGGT
>JAJZMD010000237.1 GCA_021803085.1 Actinomycetes bacterium | reverse complement strand
TGATGCCTGGACCTGTCGGCGGTGCCGCGGCGGCTCACCGAACCCCTACTCCCCGTGTCCAGCGGCATACCCCCCACGAAAGCCATCGGGTCGCCCCGTACCACCGCTGGCGGCAGGAGTGCCCCTAGTTCCGACAATCAGGGCGCGACGAAACAAGGCCAATTGCCCGTTCCTCCATCCCCGTTTGCTGACGACACGGGATGCCGATCGGTGCCGGAACCCCCGTGTCATGTGCGTCATCCGGGCCCTACCCCGTCCTCGGACGACTCCTCATGGGCAAGGTAAGACGACCCTAACCCCGATCCTTCACGAGGCTCCGTGAGCTGACCGCCGCGCGTCCGCGGAAAAGCCCTCCCAGTAGGGGAAACTGGTGTTGTCGAGACATCAGCATCCCTACACAGAAGGGCACTTCCAAGGTGAACGGTAACAGCACGACGGCGGTGAAGGTGGAACCCGGCGGCACGGGGGTGGTCGCCCATGTCGGGCTCCACGCGCTGGGCGCCTTCGGCGATCGTCTCGGGCTCGGCGACGCGCTCTCTGGTGCCATCCCGCCCCGTGGCGAGCGGATGCCGGTCCACGACCGGGGCAAGGTCCTCACCCAGATGGCGCTCGTGCTCGCCGGCGGCGGGGAGTCCTGTGCGGACATCGAGCACCTGCGCCTCCAGTCCACCCTCTTCGGCTCGGTGCCCTCCGACTCGACGGTGCACCGGGCGTTCCACGAGATCGACGGGTCGGTGCTGGGATCGCTCGCCGACGCGATGGCGACGGTGCGCAAGAAGGTCTGGGCCCGATCGTCGGCGACGACGGGAACGGACCCGGTGGTCCTCGACATCGATGCCACGCTCGTCGAGATCCACTCCGAGGGCAAGGAGCAGGCCGCTCCCCACTTCAAGGGCGGCTTCGGCTTCCATCCGATGTTCTGCTTCGCGGATGCCACCGGTGAGGCGCTCTCGGGGGTCCTGCGGCCGGGCAACGCCGGGTCCAACACCGTGGCCGACCACGTCGCCCTGCTCGACAAGGCGATCGCACAACTGCCCGAGGCGATCGCCGCCGGCCACCGGGTGGGCGACGACGCCGACACCGTCAAGCGACAGCTCGTCGTCCGGGCCGACTCGGCGGGCTGCACGACGGGGTTCCTTGCCGCCTGCCGGGAGCGCAACGTCGCCTTCTTCGTGACCGCCCGGCAGAACGCCCAGGTCACGGCCGCCGTCTTCGATGCGGTGGGCATCGAGGAGGTCTGGCAGCCCGCCCGCTGCCAGGACGGATCCCTCCGGTCGGGCACCGCGGTGGCCGAGCTCACCTCGCTCGTCTCCGACGACTCCCTGCCGACCGGCACCCGCCTCATCGTGCGACGGGAGCCCCTCCACCCCGGAGCCCAGCGCAGCCTCTTGCCGAGCCTCGACTACCGCTACTGGGGCTTCTACACCGATGCCGAGGGCGACCCGGTCGACCTCGACGTGACGATGCGGGCCCACGCCCACGTCGAAGCGCACATCCAACGCCTGAAGGACTCTGGGCTCTGCCGCTTCCCGTTCTCGAAGTTCGCCGCCAACGAGGCGTGGATGACCGCGATGATGGTGGCAGCCGACCTCGTCGTCTGGTTCCAGCTCCTCTGCCTCGAGGGCACCTGGAGCACCGCACGTCCCAAGGCGCTGCGGTGGGGACTGTTCCACGTGCCCGGCCGCCTCGTTCGCAGCGGTCGACGCGTCATCGTCCGCATCATCGACGGCTGGCCCACGACCGATGTACTCACCAACGCGTACGCGAAGCTCGCGCTCGTCACCTGACCGCACATCGGACTCCTGCGCGACACTCCGGACCTTCGCGGAGCCATGTCCACGAGCGCCCAGAACCGGCGCTGTCGTCACGAAACGACGGCCAAGGTCGGAACCGACCCCTTCGAATGTCGGCAATGCCGGTCGGCGGGACCCGGTCAATGGATCGGTGCCCCGATCAGGACTTCTCGTGAACGGTCGGGGCTAAGGGAGGGTCAATCCGTTACCTGGAGTACCCGGAGGGGTGCGCGCGACGTGCAGGTGTGACGCCACGTACCGTGCCATCGTCGGGCGCAGGACCGGCCCGTGCGCGGCGGTCCCGGATCCGGTGCAGCCTGTCGCCGCGGCCCACGGTGTCCCTCCCTGCGGGGCCTCACGTGCCCCAGGCGGCACCTCAGGAGGTGATGAGCAGCAGGGTGGCGCTGTAGTGCCCGGCGGCCACGTAGGGCGGGACGGCGAGCGACAGCGTCGCCTGGCAGCCGTAGGACCCCCCGCCAGACCCGGGCGAGGCCGCGCACAGGACGGTCGGGGTCGTGGTGGAGAGCGTCGCACCCGGGCCCGCGCTCACGCCGGACAGATCGGCGCCGGGTGAGGGCGCCACCGGCGACGGCTGCCAGGTGAGGAAGTCGGCCGGGATGACGTTCTCGTCGGCCGGCCCTGCCGGGGAGGCGTTGGTGAAGTCGCCCTCGAGCTGGCCGGTGACGGACCAGCCGGGCTCCGTTCCGCGGTTGTCGGACACCCCCACCATGTCGAGCGTCCCGGTCGCCTGGGCGAACTGCGGTCCTCCCGGGCCCGGTCCCTGCAGGCTCCCCAGGGTGACGGGCGAGAGCGTCACCGAGGACTGGCTCGGGTTCGAACCGGTCGGGATGTCCTGGACGGTGAGGACGCCGGCCTGGACCACCTGGGAGAGGACGGGCGACGAACTGCCGGCATCGGTGGCCGAGCCGAGGTAGGTGGCGACGATGGAGAAGGTGCCGGCGAGCGGCATGTCGACCTGGCACGTCGCCATGCCCGAGGTCAGGGGGACGGCGACGCAACCGGCGAGGTCGGTCCCGTTCGAGGTGAAGGTCACCGCACCCGCCGGCGTGCCGGTGGCCGGGGCCACGGCGTCGACGGAGGCGGCGTAGGTGGCGGGCGCACCGGCGAGCGACGGGTTGGCCGCCGAGACCAGCGTGGTGGTGGTGGCGGCCAGCACGGCGCTGAGGCCGAGAGCCGGCGCGGTGCTGGCCAGGTCGTCGCTGCTCCCGCTGTAGGAGGCGGTGAACGACAGGGTGCCTGTCGCGCTCGGCGTGTAGCTGCAGGTCGCCATGCCCGCCGTCAGTGCCACCGACGTGCACGAGGTGAGCGCGATGCCGTTCAGGTCGAAGGACACCGTGCCCGACGGCGTGCCCGACCCGGGCGCCGACGCGGTGACGGCAGCCGTCACCGTCACCGCCTGGCCGACGGCGACCGAGGTGAACGGCGCGCTGAGCGACGT
>JAJZMD010000102.1 GCA_021803085.1 Actinomycetes bacterium | reverse complement strand
GGCGCTCGCCAGCGAGCTCGCCTACCTCGGCCTGTCCCACCTCTTCACGTTCGCCTCGGTCGACTACGTCGTCTACCTCGTCGTGGGCGCTTTGATGGCGGGCGCCGGCGCCGTCATCGTCCGGCGACGCCGGACCATCCATCTCCACCTTCCCCTGCGGCGACGTCACCCGGGCGACCACGACCGCTCCCGCCAGCCCCTCGATCTCGACGACCCCCGGCCGTGGATGCCCGCGGTGCACGGGTTCGTGGCGGGGTGGGGGTTCGGCGCCTTCGCCCTCATCGTCTACACCGTCCTCGCCCCGGCCGAGCACAGCGCCGCCTGGGGCTGGGTCCCCGGGGCGTTCTTCGGGCTCGGCACCACGGTGGTCCAGATCCTGGCCGGAAGTCTCTTCGGCCTGGTCGCGGCCCGGCGAGGGCTCGATCCCGACGCGATCCGTCGCGTGGCCCTGCGGACGGCCGGCAACACGCTGACCTGGGGTGGTCTCGCGTTCGTCGCCGGGGGCGCGTTCGGGCTCGTGTTCCCACACGTCGCAGGCCTCAGCGTTGCTACCGGCGTCCACGTCCACAACCTGGCGCACCTCGGTATCGCGTTGGTCCTCGTCACGCTCTCTGTGATCGGCGTGGGTCTCACGACCCTCCTGCGCCAGACCCGGGCCGAGACGCGCCTCGCCAAAGCCGCCGCCTCGCCTGGCAGCATGGCGGGCTGATCCTTCTCGGCAACTCGCTCGCTGCCCACGGCACGGGCGTCAACGAGCACCAGAGCGGGAGGTTCCCAGCGCCATTCGACGCCCGACCTCGCGACGGCCGCCCGATGGCGCTTCGAGCTGAACGGCTGCAGCGCTGGCCGCTCGGCGGAGAGGTACCGGGCCTAGCCTTGACCCATGATGCTCGGCCCGCTGGTCCCGCGGATCCTCGGCGGCCTCGTCATCGGCGCCCTCGGACGGCTCGTGGCGCCCGGCCACGCGGAGTTGGGACTCACATCGACGATGCTGGAGGCATCGTCGGGCCCTTCATCGGTGGGGCAATCGGCCTCGAAGTGGGTGTGGGGTTCTCGGTCCGGTTCGCCATTGCCGTCGCCGGCCCGGTGGTGATCGTGACCGAGCTGCACCCCTCGCCGCACGAGCTGCCCCGCTAGCGTCGTGGGAGCCGCCACCGCCGGGCGGGGTCCGCACCAGCCCAACCTGCCGTTTGAACGCGACGCGTCGGACCTCTCCCTGCGCTCGTGGCGGTTCTGGTTGGTCGTCGTCCTGGTCGGCGTCGGGGCGGGCCTCGGTGCGGGCGTGCTGATGGCGATCCTCCACGCCGTCCAGCACTTCGCCTACAGCTACCGCCACGGTGACTTCCAGAGCGGCGTCCGCCACGCGCCACGCTGGCGCCCGCTTGCAGTGCTGGCGGGCGCGGGGGTCGTCCTCGGTGGGGCGTGGGTCCTACTGCGCAAGCTCGGTGGCCCGGTGCGAGGGCTCGATGAAGCGGTGTGGGAACACCAGGGGCGGCTCCGACCCCTCGACACCGCGGCGAACGCCCTCTTGCAGATCGTCGCGGTCGGCGCGGGGGCAACCCTTGGTCGCGAGGGCGCCCCCAAAGAGCTCGGCGCGGGGGTGGCGAGCAGCCTGTGCGACCGGTTCGGTCTTGGCGCGAACGAGCGCCAGGTGCTCGTCGCCTGCGGGGCCGGGGCCGGCATGGCCGCCGTCTACAACGTCCCCCTCGGCGGCGCCCTGTTCGCGGCCGAGGTGCTCCTTGGGACCTTGGCGCTGCCGACGGTCCTCCCCGCCCTCGCCACCGCCGGGGTGGCCACCGGCATCTCCTGGCTGCTGCTCCCCGACCGCCCCACCTACGACGTCGGCCACCTCCCGGTGAGCGCCTCACTCACCTTGTGGGCGGTGCTTCTCGGCCTGCTTGCCGGGCTGATCGGCGCGGGCCTCGTCGTGGCGGTGGGGTGGGCAAAGGCCAGGGCGACCAAAGGAACGCGGACCGCTGGCACGATCGCGGTCGCCTTTGGTGCCGTCGGGTTGGTGGCGATGGCTCTCCCCGAGGTGCTCGGCAACGGCAAGGATGTCGCCCAACTGACCTTCTCCGGCGCCCTGAGCCTCCCCCTCATCGCCGTCATCGTGGTGGCTCGGCCCCTTGCCACCGCCGCCTGCCTGCGCGCCGGGGCGGTTGGCGGGCTATTCACCCCGACCCTCGCCATCGGGGCCCTGGTGGGGACCTTGGCCGGGCGAGCCTGGGCCGTGTTCCTCCCGGCCGGACCGGTGGCCGGGTTCGCGCTCATCGGCGCAGCGGCGCTCCTCGCCGGGGCGATGCAGAGCCCGATCGCCTCGGTGGCCCTCGTGATCGAGCTCACCCACAGCGGCCTCGCCATCCTCGTGCCGATCGCCCTCGCCGCAGCGGGCGCGACCGCTGTCTCCCGAGTCCTCGTCCCCGCCTCCGTCTACACGGCCTCCGGATGGTGGCACGCCGGCCACCCCTCAGACGCCGCGCCGGCCGACCGACCATCCGCCCTCCGCTGAGGCGGCGCGGAGGCCCGAGGGCAGCGGTGGCCGTGCCCAGACCCCTCGACGCGCACGGCGAGAAGGCCCCGGCATGCCAGCCGCGTGCGCATCGGTTGGATCTGCTCGCGTGAGAACCGAGATGCGTCGACTCGAGCGCCGTGCCGACGCCGGACCATGAGGTGCGACCCAACACCGGCGATGGCGCCTACGACCCCGCCGCCAGCGCCCCGCTCCGGGTCGCGTGCTGGCGACTTCGGATCCGTCTCCCTTCGGAAGCTTCGTCGCGATGTCGCCGAGGCGTCCCACCACTGCCTCGCCTGCGAGGCGAAGCGGACGTTCGGCCTCCCAGATCCTGGCCGAGGGCCACCAGCTCGGCGGCCGCGTCGACGGCCTCGGCGAAGTCCTCCAGGAGGTCATCGAAGTTCCGGCGAGCGGCCATCACAGATCAATCGCCTCCTCGCGGATGCGGTGATGGCGCGGTCGGAGACCCCCGGTCGAGATCACATCGACGGGTATCCCCAACAAGGCCTCCAGATCTTGGGTGAGCCCCACCTGATCGAGAAGCGACGCCTCTGCCTTGAAGTCAACGAGGAGGTCGACGTCGCTGGACGGTTCGGCATCGCCTCGGGCAACGGACCCGAAGACCCGCACCCGCGACGCGTGACGACGAAGAGCGGCCGCCAAGATCGCTTCCCGGCGACCCCGCAGGGCGTCAATCGTAGGTACGACTTGGGCCACATCCGAAGCGTACCGGCGGTCCGG
>JAJZMD010000086.1 GCA_021803085.1 Actinomycetes bacterium | reverse complement strand
TGCGAGTGGTTAATACACGGGTGATCCACCACTCTGGCGACCGGCCCGGCGAGCATGGTCGGCACACCGGACAAGGAGAGTCCATGGGCCAGTTCGTGCCGAGCCTGATCCGTCATCGTCGCGGGCAGGAGGGTGAGTCGATCACCCTCGGGCATCCCCTGCTCGATGAGTACCTGGCGTTCGTGGCTGCGAGGGCGCGGACCAACACGTGGCTGGCGGTGGCGTCGGATTTGAAGATCTTCTTCGAGGTGGTGGCCAAGCCGCCGGCCGAGGTGTCGGTCACCGATGTGTTCGGGTTCTTGTCCGCCCAACGCGCTCCCCGCCACGGTGAAACGGTCGTGCGACTCGACGATGGCGAGGCCGGCTTGGCGGCGCGAACCATCGCCCGGCGGCTGTCGAGCGTGCGAGGCCTGTACGCGTACCTGTGCGTGCGGGAGGACACGGGTGTGGAGCGCAACCCGGTGCCCACCAGCCTGGCAGCCCGCCGGCCGGGCGCCCGTCGTGGCCGGGGCGGAGTGCCGCTGATCCGCACGCCTCGCACGCTGCCCCGGGTGTTGGCGCCATCGGAGGTCGATGCGCTGCGGGCCGCCCTGCGCACCCACCGCGACAGGGCCATGGTCGACGCCATGGTCCTCGGCGGTCTGCGCCGCTGCGAGGTGCTCGGTTTGCGCCTCGAAGACCTCGACGCCGGCCAGCGGCGGCTGTTCGTCGCCGAGGGCAAGGGCGGCCGGCAGCGGACGGTGCCGATCTCGGGCCGGTTCTTCGCCGATCTCGGCGATTACCTCGAGTCGGAGCGCCCGCCAGGGTGCGTGACCAAGCAGGTGTTCGTGGTGTTGAAGGGTGCCCGGCGCGGTGCGCCTCTCTCCGCGGACGGACTGGACGAGATCCTCGACGGTGCCCGGAGCCGTGCCGGGCTGGAGCGGGCCACCTGCCACCAGCTGCGTCATACCTGTTTCACCCGTCTTCGGGAAGCGGGCATGGCGCTCGAGGCCATCCAGGCCCAGGCCGGTCACGCCTCGATCGACTCGACCCGCCTCTATCTTCATCTGGCCAACGACTGGTTGGAAAAGGAGTATCTGCGCGCCGCGGAGGCGATCGAGGCGCAGGCCGCCGGGCCCGTCGAGGAGGCCGCACGATGAGCCGGTCCCCGGATCGGCGCCCTGAGGTGGAGGACTTGGTCGACGCCTATCGCGCCGACCTGGTCAACGCGGGGATGTTCGCCGGTCACCCGGTCACCTCGGTGGCCCGCATGTTCTTCACCCGCGTCGGCGCTGAGGGATGGGCCCGTCTTCCCCTGGCAGCCCAGTGCGCCCTGCCGCTCAAGGACCGACGGGTGGTGGGCTGGCTGATCGTGACCGGAAGACTGCGCCCTTCCCCGGACTACTTGGTGGCGTGCCGCCCCTATCTCGGCGAAGTCGCCGCCAACCACCAGCGCGGGTTCTACGAGCGCTTCGTGGCCGTCTCCGCCGAGCTGGGCTTCGACCGCATCGTGACCCGTCTGCAGTGGTCCGCGCTGACCAAGGTGACAGCTCTGGCCGGGCTCTCCCCCGAGCAGGCCACCCAGGAGGTCATCGACGAGGGACGCGACGCGCTCGTCGCCGCCATCGGCGCTCACCGCCCCGACAGCCACGGCCCCAAGGCGCTCAGCGCAGCGCTGTTCGGCGCGCAGACCACCCTGTTCCATCTCGGCGTGCTGGATGCGCCGCCCCGCAAGACCAACTGTGACCACTCCGCGGAGCGGGCCGGCCAGTGGGCGTCGGTGCCACCCCGGTTGGCGGCCACGCTGACCGGCTACATCGCCCAGGTTCGCCTGTCGCTGCGAGCGTCGACAATGGTGCGCGTCGAGGGGGTGCTGCGCGAGTTCGCCTGTTGGCTGGCCGCCAACGCCCCCGAGGTCGTCCGGGTCGCTGATCTGCGCCGAGCTCACATCGAGGCCTACAAGCTCTACCTGGCCGGCCGTCCCTCCGCCCGGGGTGGGCGGCTCACCAAGACCAGCCTGGCCGAGCACCTCGGCGGCCTGCGCACCTGCTTCGAGCGCCTGGCCGAGTGGGACGGCGACGACGTCCCCGCCGCAGTGCTCGTCTTCGACGGCGACCTTCCCCTTCGCGACGCCCCCCTGCCCCGCTTCCTGGACGACGGCGCGTTCACCAAGCTCCTCCAGGCCACCCGCGCCGACTCCGATCCCTTTGTCCGCCTGACCGTGGAGTTCCTGGCCCGAACCGGTCTGCGCAAAGGCGAGTTCTTGGACCTCACCGTCGACTCGGTCGTGCAGATCGGCTCCGCCTACTGGCTCCACGTGCCGCTCGGCAAGCTCCGCACGGACCGCTACATCCCCCTCCACCCCCAACTGAAGGATCTCCTCGACGCCTGGCTGGCCGAGCGGCCCACCAGCCTGCGCACCCCCTACCTGTTCGTCGAGCACGGCCAGCGGATCGGCCAGACCCGCGTTGACCGGGCTGTCGCCAAGGCCGCCCGGGCCGCCGGGATCGGACATGTCAGCCCGCACCGCCTGCGCCACACGCTCGCTACCCAGGCCATCAACCGAGGCATGAGCCTCGAGGCAATAGCCGCCCTTCTCGGTCATCGATCCATGCGTATGACCATGGTGTATGCCCGGATCGCCAACCGGACCGTGGCCGACGAGTACTTCGCTGTCACCGAGAGGGTCGAGGCCCTCTATGACGCGCCGAGAGAACTGCCCGCCGACGCCGAGGGCGCCGAGATGCGCCGGCTGCGAGCCGAGATGCACCAGCGCATGCTCGGCAACGGCTACTGCGCCCGCCCCGTCGGCCTCGACTGCCACTTCGAGTCGATCTGCGAATCCTGCACGTTCTTCCAGACCACCATCGAATTTCGTCCCACCCTGCAACGCCAACGAGACGACGCCGCCGCCAAAGGGCAAGTCGGCCGCCAACGCGTCTTCGACGGCCTGCTCGACCGGCTCGGCACGGAGGCATCGTGACCCACACATTGCGTTACGCTTCAGACCCTCCTGAACGAGAGGGCTTCGAATGTGCCCACTGCGGACGCTTCTGCGTGATCGCCGTCGAGGGTCTCTTCGCCAACCCGAGGGTCGGCTCTCCATCACGATTCTGCTCCTCCAGCTGCCGACAGGCCGCCTATCGGCGCCGGCGTGCCGGGGTTCCTGAGGACACCGCCACCCAACGCACGGGTGGACGCCGCCGCCGGCTCCGCAACCCAGCTCCAAGCGAACAGCAGTTTGGGTCTTGACAGGATCACCCACATAATGCCCAGCGAAGGTGGCA
>JAJZMD010000286.1 GCA_021803085.1 Actinomycetes bacterium | reverse complement strand
CCGCTGTCATCTGGAGCAGGGCCAGAAGAGCCGGGATCGGTGGTGTCGTCATCATCGTCGCCAGTTGTCCCATCCCCCACGGCCCTGCTCTTGTCCCTGTGGTCCGCCTGCTCTCCTGCCCAGGTGCGTAATCCAGCGATCCCGGACACCTGATCCGGCTGAAGGCGGACAGTCGTTCCGGCTGATCCCGGACGGCTGGGGGTGGTGGCGCTGGTTGTTCGGTTGTGCATTGGTGGTTCTAGTACATCGGTGCCGGCAAACGGTGGAGCCTGGACCGGACGGCGGGATTGGTGGTGGTCGGGGACGGGGTCGTAGGCGGATGGGATGGGTCGAAGGATGGGGCGTGCCCTGCGCTGTGGCGTGGGGCGTGGCCGTCCGGTCGGTGCGGCTCGTCCGGCTGTGGGCGGTCCACGGCAGCGCCGGTGCGGTCGTGGCCCTGCAGGGCGGTCGGCTGGCATCTCGACGGTGGCGCTGGCGTGGTCGCTTGGGGCTGAGGGTCCGACAGCGATGCGCGCGACAACGGCGACGGCCAGCAGTGGGCGCCAGGCGATGAGGCGGACGAGGCTCATGTGGGGGGCTGGCGTCGTCGCATAGAGGGACCCTTGAGGGTGATGCGGTGAGCGGCTTGCAGGGCGCGGTCGGTGACGGCCTCGGCCAGGGTGGGGTCGGCCATGGCGGCGAGCCAGGTGTCTGGCGGCAGTTGGCTGACCACCGCCACCGAACGTCGCCCGGCGCGTTCCTCGAGCACCTCGAGCAGGTCCCGGCAGGCGTCAATGCCGGCCGGGGTGAGCAAGAAGTCGTCCAAGACGACGAGAGCGGGCCGGGCGATCGAGCCCAGGATCCGGGCGTAGCGACCGTCGGCCCGGCCGAGGTGCAGCTCGTCGAGCAGCCGCGGGGTCCGCAGGTAGAGAGCCGGGTGCCCGGCGCGGATCGCGGCATGGCTGAGCGCGCAGGCCAGCCACGTCTTGCCGACCCCGGTCGGGCCGGTGAGGACCAGGTTGTGCCCGGCAGCCACCCATCGCGCTGTGGCGAGGGAGGCGATGGCGGCCCGCTCGAGACCCCGGGGGGCCCGCCAGTCGATGTCCTCGGGCACCGCCGAGGGGTAGCGCAGCTTGGCCGCCTTGAGCCGGGTAGCCACCCGGCGGCTGTCGCGGGCGTCGGCCTCGGCTTCGACGAGCAGGCCCAGGCGGTCGGTGAAGTCGAGGCCGGCCCACGGGCCGCCGGGGTGGTCGAGCTGGTCGGCGAGGCCGGCGGCCATGGCCGACAGCCCGAGCTCGGTGAGCTTGGTGATGGTGGGGTTGGCAAGCATCTACGCCCCCGTCGCTGCGGTAGCGGGGGCCGTGGCGTCCCCGGCGGCGATCGGCCCGGCGTCGTCGCTGGCGGTGTCGTTGGCGGTGTCGTTGGCGGTGTCGCCGGCGGTGTCGGGCTCGGCCCAGTAGTCGGAGCCGCGGAGGTTCTCGTGTTCGGGTGGGGCGGGCAGTGCTTCGGCGGGGCGCAGCGGCACCCGGTCGAGGTTCTCGGCCAGGATCGACTTGACCGAGCTGTAGCTGACCGCCCCCGCGGCGATCGCCCGGGCGCACGCCGCGTCGAGGCGCTCGGGGCTGTAGCGTCTGGCGAGGCTCATCAGCCCCAGGCAGGAGCGATAGGCGTGCTCAGGATGGGCCTTGGCAGCCAGCAGCCCCTCGGCGAGGGCAGCGACCGACGGTCCGGCGCTGCCCGCCCAAGCGACCAGACGCGACGGGGACCACTCGGCGTGCGCCCGGTGCGAGGGAGGCATGTGGGCGGGGTCGGTGACATAGCGCCGCTGGCCCCACTCCCGCCCATGCGCGGCGACCCGCCGCCCACCGTGGTAGATCTCGACGGTCGCCTGGGTGGCCCGGATGTCGACCTTCTGGCGGACCAGGCGGAACGGCACGGAGTAGAAGCGGTGATCGAACGCCACGTGGTAGTCGATGCTCACCGTCGCCTTCTTCCACGCTGCCAGCTCGTAGCGCCCCGAGGGCAGGGGGCGTAGCGCCGGGGCCTCCAACGCGGCGAACAGCTCCTCCCGGCTGGTCGGCTGCCCCCGAAACGGTCGGCCGTTCACCTTGGCCACCTCGACGGCGATGGCCTCGTTCAGCTCCGCCAGGGAGAAGAACCGCCGGTGGCGCAGCGGGGCGAGCACCCACCGCTGCGCGACCTGCACACCGGCCTCCACCGCGGCCTTGTCCCGGGGCCGACGGACCCTGGTAGGCAACACCACCGTGTCGTAGAAGGCGGCCAGCTCCGCGTAGGTCGGGTTGATCTCCGGGTCGTAGAAGCACGCCTTGGACACCCCGGCGCGCAGGTTGTCGGGGACGGTGACCTCGCAGACACCCCCGAAGGACTCCCACGCCCCGATGTGCGCGCTGACGAAGGAGGCAAGGTCCTGGCCGGCCGTGGCCTGCACGTAGAGCTTGCCCGAACATCCCAACACGGCCACGAACACCTCGGCGTCGTGGCGCTCGCCGCTCTCAGGATCGAACCACGGCGCCCGGTCGCCGGAGAAGTCCACGAACATCCGCTCCCCAGCCGCGTAGCTCAGGCGCATCACCACGTCCTGGGAGCCCAACCACTGCTCGTAGTGCCAGCAGAACTGGCTGTATCCCCACCCGTCGGCATGCGCCTCGCGCCACTCCAGCCACAACAATCGCCGCGTCACGCCCTTGCGGGCCTTGAGCTCGCGGTGCACCTCGCGCCAGTCCGGCACCGGGCGAAGCGCGCCCGGCACAGGGAGCGGCGGCGGGAACAACCGAGCGTCGAGCTCTTCCTCCCCAACACCCTCGGGCAGCGGCCAGGCCAACCCGGCCGCCTCCGCCCGGCGCAGGTACTCGCCCACCGTGGTGCGCCCCGCACCCACGCTCTGGGCGATCTCCCTGATCGACCGGCCCTGCGCCCGCAGACGCAGAACCTCGCTGATCTTCCTCATCGGTAGCCTCTTCCCGGGCACGCGGACCTCCTCAACACGACGAACCTGACAGCCCGTCACTGTTGAGGACCGCGTGCCCCAACTGGTGGACCACCGCCACCACCCAGCCGTCCGGGATCAGCCCGAACGCGTGTCCGCCTTCAGTCGGACCCGGTGTCCGGGATCATCCGGAATCGGTGTCCGTGATCGACCGGATTACGCACCCAGGTGTTGACGATGCGGTCGAACTCGTCCGCGTCGACCGCCATCGTCGCTCTGCGGATCGTCGCGTAGGAAGGCGGGATCCGCAGCCCGCTTCCCGGAGAGATCCGAGCACCAAGCCGGCAGA
>JAJZMD010000233.1 GCA_021803085.1 Actinomycetes bacterium | reverse complement strand
CGACGCAAGCCCTGACCAGGCCGCCGGCTGTGGACAACGCGTGGGCGAACGGCACGTAACCCGCGGGTGGGTACCCGATCACACCGCGAACGGGCAGCTCAACCCCAAACGTGAAGACCTCACCGCATATTTCTGATCTTTTTGCCTTTCGGGCTGACTGTCCTGGGCGTTCGTGCTGTTTCGTGGCATTCCCACGGGGTTGTCCACAGGGTTTATCGACGCGATTATCGACCGTTGATCACCCTGCCCTACGCAGCCCTACGCACGGGGATCTCGCAAGTGCACCGGCCGCACGCTGGGGTTTCGCGGTCGTTGGTGTCGAAGGCGCGTCTTGTCTCCCGATTTGCCCTACGCAGCCCTACCGCAGCGTAGGGCAGTGCCCTACTCAGCGAGATGGGCCGAGAAGCCGCCCGCTCACGGCGCTTTCTCGGGCTCGTGAGGGCCACCTGTGTGGCGTGGCGGGCCCGGAGGTCCACTGGATTCACGGTGCGAGGTTGCTCACCCCGTCGTCCTCGTCGGTGAGCACCATGATCCCGCCCAGCGCGCCGAGGAGCGCCATGGTGCGCCGGGCGGCGTCGTCGACGTGGATCCGAGGCGGCGCAGGGAGGTCGCCGGGATAGTAGGTCCCAGGGCCGTAGAGCTGGCCGTAGCGAACGACGACACCGCCGGCATCAAGGACGAGACGCTCGTGGTCGGCCACGGCTTGGCCGCTCCCCGGCGGCGCCCAGGCGATGCTCTGGGCGAGGAAGCGACCTGCACCACCTGCAGCTGCGGCGGCCAGGAGATTGCTCGTCCCTTCGGTGCGGATCCGGTTGTTGCGCTTGGCGTAGCCGGGGATCTCGTCGCGCTCGTCGGGAAGATCGGTGAGCTGGTGCATGACGAGATCCGGGCTGAAGGCCCCGACAGCGTCGAGGAGCGCTGCGGTGTCGAACACGTCGCAGACCACAGGTGTGGCGCCGAGAGCCGCGATCTGGGTGGTCTTGTCGTGCGAGCGGGTCATGCCCGCCACCTGGTGGCCGCAACCGGCGAGCAGCGGCAGGAGCCGGATGCCGATGACCCCGGTCGCCCCGGCGAGGAACACCCGCATCACAGCTTGTACTCGCTCTGGAAGCTTCGCCGGTCGAGCTCTTGGCAGACCGAGATCGAGTACTCGCTGTAGAAGGCGTCACGGCCTCGTTGTTGTGCGGCGCGATGCTCGGCGTCGTAACGCCAGGCGTGCTGGTGGGCGATGGTGTCGAACACGATCACCGAGACTCGCTCGCCGTCTGGAGCTGTGAAGGTCTTGAAGTCGATGAAGCCCGGCATCGCTCGGGCACGATCTGCCATGCGCGCGGCGAGCTCTGCGTAGCCGTTGGCCTCGGCGTCTCGACGCAGCCGAGACCGGAAGACGGTGACCACCGGAGGGGCAATCTCTGGCTTCATGCGACCAGCCTTGCCGAAACGGACGGCATTGTGCCGCAGGCCGGCCCCGGAGGTAGCTTCAGGGACCGTGTCGTCGTGGCGCCGCGGGGGAGTCGTCAAGCTCATAACTCGGCGCCCGCTCGTTCGCGCGACGCCCCCGCCACTAGTTCGTCTGGTTCGTCGCGCTCTTTTGCGTATGCACAACGCTGTGACCAGCGGGTTCGCGCGGGGGCTCGTGTCGAAGATCCGAGTTTCTCGGGGGTTTTTCTCGGGGCCTTATCAACCCTGCATACGCATGCGTATGCAGGGTGTGCGCGGCGAGATGTGGCCGGTGAGCTGCGGTTCCGCGGCGACCGGCACGTCGATGTCGTCCTCCGAGTCAGTCTTGCGTGTGCACGCATAGGGCATGCGTACGCACTGCACTGATCAACGAGATCTCGACGGGGACCGCGCCCGAAGTGGTCCTCGGGCTTGCTGCCGTGGCATCGCGCGTCCGGCGATTTGGGCGCGCTTTCGGCGCTCGCTGGTTCCGCTCACGGCTTGGGACGTTGCAATCCAGAGCCGTCTCGATCGGAGCGGGTACGCGGCTCAGGGGCGTCGGCTGCGCAGTAGTCCAGATCAGGGCGATCTGTTGCCGCCGGCTCGACGGCTGGCGCACCGGCCGACCGGCGCCGCTAGCTCCAGCAAGCGGCTCCCTCGTAGGCGAAGGTGCCGCAGGATGGGTGCAACGCTCCTGGAGCCGGTCGAGGGGCTGGCGGGAGACGCTCCGTATAGCGGGGGGCCACCGGGCTTTTTCTCGGGCGGGTCTTACGGGAACGGCGCCGACCAGGACGGACTGGAGCGACACCCGCGCCTCCCGTTCCCGTAGACGGTTCGGCTACCGGACAGGCGGCCGCGCCGGCAAGGCGGTGGCTGACGACCCACGCCGGCTCAAGGCTCCCGTCGGGTTACGGGAAGGTCTGCGATCTTGGCGTCGAAACGATCAAAGCTGACGAGCCCGTCCAGGTGGCGTAGCTCCACCAACGCGACCAGGTACGCATCGGGCCAGTCCATGCTCCGCTGTCCGTAGTGCTCCAAGGTGCGGCGCAGGAGCGCCTCGTTGTCGACGACCACCGATCCCAGGGACAAGGTTGCTTCGACGAGGCGGGCTACCTCGTCCCTGGGTCGGGCGTAAGGGCCCTGAAGGACGTAGACGATCTCAGCCACCGTGAGATCGGTAAGCACAAGGCTGCGAGGTGGGGCCTTGACCAGGGCAGTGGTGGCCCGGGCCGCCATCTCGACGGGCTGACCGGTGAAGTGGCGGAGCACGACGTTCGCATCGAGAGCCTCGCTCATCAGTCGGAGTTGTTGTGACGCTCGGCCTGCGCCGACCACGCCGCCGCCCGGAGGGTCGGCCAATCTGCGCCGGCCCATTCAGCGGGGACTGGCACCGACCCGGCCAGGGCCATGAAGTCGGCCGCCTTGCGAATCTGGGCATGAGAGGCGCCCGGCCCAAGGTCTACCTCGAAGATCACCTCGTCGCCCATGGCGAGGCCCAGCGCGCGCCGAACAGCAGCGGGGATGGTCACTTGGCCCTTCGCTGTGATTTTGGCTCCTACTTCCATGCCCCTTACTATACAAGGATGTAAGGACTGAGCGTGATAGTAAGGATACCGTTCCGTGCCAAGCTGCCCCGGTTGACGATCGGCTTGCGGCCACCATGAGACCGTGCGGCGTGCCCTGGCGTGCGTGACGCGTTGGCGGGACCCGAGTGGCCGGGGGGTGTCGATCACCAGGCCCGGTGACCCGGTGGCGTGGCGTCGTCGTCGAGTGCCACCCGCCGGGTCCGCGGTCCCAGCTCGGGGTCGCCCAAGAGGTCGTCCACCAAATCCCCGGGGCCGCCGATGCAAGTCCAGTCGTCG
>JAJZMD010000179.1 GCA_021803085.1 Actinomycetes bacterium | reverse complement strand
GGCGGCCCGTCGGGCGCTTGCCGCGGCGAGCAATGCCTTGGAGGGCACGCAGCCGATGTTGACGCACGTGCCGCCGATCGTCGCCGCCTCGCACATCGCCACCTCCGCTCCGAGATCCCGGGCCCGGATCGCCGCCGCGAACGCCGCGCCACCAGATCCGATCACGACGAGGTCGGGCGCCGATGGCCGGCTCGGGCCGCGCCGGTGCACCGGGCCGGCGTCGGGTGCCGGGGCGTCGTCGATGGCGACGACCCGGTAACCGGCCGCCTCCACCGCGGCGCGCAGCACCTCGGCGGAAACTCCTGGCGCGTCGAAGCGCGCCTCGCCCGCTCCGAAATCGACCCGGGGCATCTCGGCGCCGGCTCCGGAAAGAGCGTCGGCCACGCTTCCCGCGCATCCTTCACAGGTCATCCCCTCGATCTGCATCCGTGTCATCTGCGTGCTCCTCGTGCTCGTCGTTCGTTGTGCTCGTCATTGGTTCGATTCATCGCGGCCAGGAGGTGGCGTTCCCAGCAGCGGCTCACACCCAGTCCGGCCCGATCCGCTCGCAGGACTCGAGGTGCTCGGCCCGCCCTGCGGCAAGGCGGCGGGTGGCCTCGACAAGCTCGGAGACGCCCGTGTCGGCCAACTCGTAGAGCACCTGGCGGCCGCGACGCTCCGCGACCACGAATTCGCACCACCGCAGACACGCCAGGTGGTTCGACACCCGGCTCTGCGGCGCCGAGACGCGCCTCGCCAGCTCCGACGCGCTGCACGGACCTGCGGCGAGTGCGTCGAGGATCGACAGGCGCGTCGGGTCGCCGAGCACCCGGAAGTACCGGGCCGTCGCCCGCATCCCCGCCCGCTCCAGCCGGGTGCTCGCCACCGTTCCTGACATATCCAACAGGTTAACCTGTTGGGTTGACGAGCAAGCATGGAATGCCGGCAGCGCGGGGCGGGTTCCCTGTGCATGTTCAGAGCCACCTGGAACGGCGTGGTACTCGCCGAGAGCGACGACACGGTGGTCGTTGAGGGGAACCACTACTTCCCGCTCGACGCCGTCGACCGCCAGTACCTGCGCGACAGCGCCACGCACACCCGTTGCCCGTGGAAGGGCACCGCCGGCTACTACACCGTTGCCGTCGGCGACGACGAGAACCGGGACGCCGCCTGGTACTACCCCGAGCCCAGCCCGGCCGCTCGTGAGATCACCGGGCGGGTCGCGTTCTGGCGAGGCGTGACCGTGGAGCGGGTCGGGCCCTCCACTGCCGAGCCCGGCGCCCGAGATGGAGCCAGGCGGCCGCTGCTGGCGCGTTTGCGGCACCACTGAGCATGGGGCGGGCGGGCCGCGCCACGGTCTGCGACCACAGCGAACGATCGGAGCGGGAATGAGCGACACGCAGAGCCACGACGCACGCACCTACGACGTGGTGGTGATCGGTGCCGGGTCGACCGGTGAGAACGTCGCCGATCGTGCCGTCAAGGGCGGGCTCTCCGCGGTCGTCGTCGAGGCCGATCTGGTCGGCGGGGACTGCTCCTACTGGGCGTGCATGCCCTCCAAGGCGCTGCTACGTCCCGGCCACGCCGTCGCCGCCGCCCGCCGGGTGGACGGCGCCCGCCAGGCGGTATCCGGCACGCTCGACGTCGCCGGGGTTCTCGATCGGCGTGACCGCTTCGCCAGCAGCTGGGACGATGCCGGCCAGGTCCACTGGCTCGAGGGCGCCCACATAGACCTCGTACGCGGGCATGGCGGCCTCGCCGGGGAACGACACGTCGAAGTGGAGACCGCAGACGGCACCTGTTCCCTCACCGCCCGCCACGCCGTAGTAATCGCCACGGGCTCGGCTCCCGCCCTGCCCCCGATCCCCGGTCTTACCGAGGCACGACCCTGGACCACCAAGGACGCCACCGCCGCCAAGGAACCGCCGCGGCGCCTCGTCGTCCTCGGCGGTGGGGTGGCGGGCTGCGAGCTCGCCCAGGCCTGGGCCAGCCTCGGTAGCGCGGTCACTCTCCTCGAGATGGCCGACCGGCTGCTGCCCGCCTACGAGCCGGTCGCCGGCCAACTGCTGGCCGAAGCGATGGCCGAGACAGGGATCGACGTGCGCCTCGGGGTGACCGTCACCGGCGCCGGGCGCCACCCCGACGGGACGGTGACCGTCCGGCTCGAGGATGGAACAGCGGTGGAAGCCGACGAGCTGCTGGTGGCGGCCGGGCGTCGGGCGCGCACCAACGCCCTCGGCCTGGCAAGCGTCGACCTCGAGCCGGGCTGCTGGCTCGAGGTCGACGACACCATGGCCGTGGCGGGAGTGCCCGGCGACTGGCTGTACGCGGCAGGCGACGTCAACCACCGGGTGCTGCTCACCCACCAGGGCAAGTACCAGGCCCGCATCTGCGGCGACGCGATCGTCGCCCGGGCCCACGGCCGCCTCAACCCGGCCCCGTGGGGACCCCACGCGGCGACTGCCGGCCACCGAGCCGTCCCCCAGGTGGTCTTCACCGACCCCGAGGTCGCCGCCGTCGGCCTGGGCGAATCCGAGGCCACCGAGGCCGGCGTGTCGGTCCGGGTCGTCGACTACCCCCTCGGCCAGGTCGCCGGCGCCGCCCTCTACGCCGACGGCTACCGCGGCCACGCTCGCCTCGTCGTCGACGAGGACCGGCGGGTGGTCGTCGGCGCCACCTTCGTGGGCCCCGACGCCGGTGAGCTCTTGCACGCAGCGACGATCGCGGTCGTCGGCGAGGTCCCCCTCGACCGGCTGTGGCACGCCGTGCCGTCGTATCCGACGATCAGCGAGGTGTGGCTCCGCCTCCTCGAGGCGTACGGGTTGTGAGCACCGGAGCCCCACCACCGACGCCGATGGACCAGGGGGGCGAGCCGTGAGCACACCGAGCGTCGTGGTCTTCGACGTCAACGAGACCCTCTCGGACCTTGCCCCGATGCAACAGCGATTCGCCGAGGTCGGCGCACCCGGGCTCGCGGCGCAGGTGTGGTTCGCGTCGGTGCTGCGCGACGGGTTCGCGCTCACCGCGGCAGGTTCCACCGAGCGCTTCTCGACCCTCGCTGCAGGCGCGCTACGCACCATCCTGGTCGACCTGCCGCTCAGCCGAGACCCAGACGCGGCGGTCGAGCACATCATGGGCGGCTTCCTCGAGCTGCCGGTCCACCCTGACGTGCCCGACGGCGTACGTGCGCTCTCCGCCTCCGGAGCACGCCTCGTCACGCTGTCCAACGGCTCGACCGAGGTAGCCGAGCGCCTCTTCGCGGCCGCCGGGATCCGTGACCACTTCGAACGGCTGCTGTCGGTCGAGGACGCCGGGGTGTGGAAG
>JAJZMD010000075.1 GCA_021803085.1 Actinomycetes bacterium | reverse complement strand
GGCGCTGCGCGAGCCGCGGGACGAGGCTGCCCTCGACGGCGCGGCGGACCACGCAGGCGCGTGGTCGATGGACCACCTCGCGCGCCGCTACGCAGACGCCTACCGGCTCGCCGCCGGGCTGCACGCCGGGCTGAACGCCGGGCCGCGTGCCGGGCCGCGTGCAGGAGCGCCGGATCCGGCCGGGGTGCGCTCGGGCCGGGCGGGTAGCAGGGTCGGCAACGGCTCGCAGCGGTAACGTGGGCGCGCGATGAGCACCGGCGCGGAAGGCCAAGGTGCCGCGGCGCGACGTCGCAGGCGGCGACGCGGCGCGGGGTCCGGCGCGCCCCGGGATGCCCGGCAGGTGGCGGAGGGTGGGAACCCTACGCGCGCCAAGTCCGCAGGAGGCGGTCGCGCAGCCGGTCGCGCAGCAGGCGGCGCCGCGGCCGCCGGCGGACGCGACGCCGGGGCCGAGCCCGCAGCGCGCGGCACGCGCGGCGCCGGGGCCAAGGCCGCGGGGCCGTCGAGCTCGCGCCAAGGCGACCGCCCGCCCGCCCGCCGGGGACGGGGGCCGGGCAAGCCCGCACCGAAGGGTCCGGCGCAGCGGCGCCCGGGGTCCGGCGCGGAGTCCGTTGCGGAGTCTGCTGCACGGACCGCGGTGGGGACCGCCGTCGAGACGCGTGCCGGGGCGCACGAGCGTGCCGACGCCGAGACCGCGGCGCGGCGGCGTGCGAACGCCCGCAGGATGCGCGTGCTCGTGACCGGCGCCGCCGCGGGGCCCGCGATCGTGCTCGGTGCGGTGATCGGAGCCGTGCTCGGCGTCGTCGCCGGCGCGGTCGCGGCAGGCGCGGTCTTCCTCGCCGTGGCGGCCTTCCTCGCCGTGGCGTCGATGCCGTTCGCGCTCCGCACGATCGGTGGCGCCCCGGTGCGCGACGGCGCGCTGCCCGCGCTCGCCAACCAGGTCGAAGGGCTGTGCGCGACGCTCGGGGTGTCCCAGCCGGAGCTCCGTCTCCTGGACGACCCGGTCGCGAACGCCTGCGCGCTCGCCGGGCGAGGCGGGCGCGCCGTGCTGGTGGTGACGTCCGGGTTGCTCGATCGGCTCGGTCTGATCGAGATGGAAGGGGTCGTCGCGCACGAGCTCGTGCACGTGCGGCGGCGCGACGCCGCGGTGTCGACCGTGGCGATCGCGACCGCCGGCGCCGTCGCGTGGGCGACCGGCCGTGACGGGCTGGTGCACCTGGCGGTCGGCCGAGGACGGGAGTACGGGGCGGACCGGGCGGCCGCGCTCGCCGTGCGCTACCCGCCGGGCCTGCGCGGCGCGCTGGCCTCCATGGGGGACCGCCCGCCGGGGCAGGGATCGCCGTTCTCGGGCCGGCGCTGGGCCGCGACCCGTTGGGTCTGGATCGATCCGATGGTCGGCGCCACGGGGCGGTCGCCGACGGGCGAGCTCGATGCGACCGCCGTCCGCATCGACGCGCTGGCGGAGCTCTAGCTCTCGAGCGCGAGCCGCTCCTGCTGTCCCACGTCGAGACTTCCGGGAAGGTCGCTCGCAAGGAGCGCCGGCGCAGCCGGTAGGATGGGCGTCATGGCGACGGCGAACGGGGGGAGGGCGACGGGGACCTTCACCGTGAAGCGCGGCCTCGCCGACATGCTGCGCGGTGGCGTGATCATGGACGTGGTCGACGCCGAGCAGGCGAAGATCGCCGAGGACGCCGGCGCGGTCTCGGTGATGGCGCTCGAGCGCGTCCCCGCGGACATCCGGCGCGATGGCGGCGTCGCCAGGATGAGCGACCCGGCCCTGATCGACGGCATCCAGCAGGCCGTCACCATCCCGGTGATGGCCAAGGCGCGCATCGGGCACTTCGCCGAGGCGCAGATCCTCCAGGCCCTCGGCGTCGACTACATCGACGAGAGCGAGGTGCTCACCCCGGCCGACGAGGCCCACCACATCGACAAGTGGGCCTTCACGGTGCCGTTCGTCTGCGGCGCCACGAACCTCGGCGAGGCCCTGCGGCGGATCTCCGAGGGCGCGGCGATGATCCGCTCCAAGGGCGAGGCCGGCACCGGCAACATCGTCGAGGCGGTGCGCCACCTGCGCGCGATCCTCGGGGACATCAGGAAGATCACCCAGGCCGACAGCGCGGAGCTCTACGGGTGGGCGAAGGAGCTGCGCGCGCCCATCGGTCTCGTGCAGGAGGTCGCGGAGACCGGCCAGCTCTCCGTGCCGCTCTTCTGCGCCGGCGGCATCGCGACGCCTGCGGACGCGTCCCTCGTCATGCAGCTCGGCGCCGAGGC
Organism: Actinomycetes bacterium; assembly: GCA_021803085.1. GTDB lineage: Bacteria > Actinomycetota > Acidimicrobiia > Acidimicrobiales > RAAP-2 > JAJYVT01. Next base: position 18,304 of record JAJZMD010000075.1, on the reverse strand, counting down.
GGTGTTCGTCGGCTCGGGCATCTTCAAGAGCCAGGACCCGGCGCGCCGGGCGCGGGCGATCGTGGAGGCGACCACCCACTTCGAGGACGCCGAGCACGTCGCGAAGGTCAGCCGGGGGCTCGGCGACGCCATGCGCGGCGAGGAGCTGTCCGAGCTCAGCGAGCGTCTGGCCGAGCGCGGCTGGTAGCGGTGGAGGAGCCGGCGGCGACCGTCGGCGTCCTTGCCCTCCAAGGCGACGTCCTGGAGCACGAGGCCGCCTTTGCCGACGTAGGCGTGGTGACGCGCCGGGTGCGGCGACCCGCGGACCTCGGCGGCATCGACGGCTTGGTGCTGCCGGGCGGTGAGTCGACGACGCTTTCGATGCTGCTCGAGTCCTCCGGGCTCTTCGAGCCGATCGCGAAGTCGATCACCCGCGGGCTCCCCGTGCTCGGGACCTGCGCGGGGCTGATCCTCCTGGCGGCGCGGGTGGAGGACGGCAGAGGAGACCAGCGGACGTTCTCAGCGCTCGACTGCGCGGTCCGTCGCAACGGCTACGGCCCGCAGCGGTTCTCCTTCGAAGGCGTGGCCGAGCCCGTGGGGGACGTGTTGGACGATGTTGGACCGCTTCCCGCAGTCTTCATCCGGGCGCCGCTCGTCACCGAGGTGTGGGGGGGTGCCGAGGTCCTCGCGACGGAGAGCTCGCAGGGCCCGGGCGGCGAGACCGCCCCCGTGGTCCTCCGCCAGGGGCACGTGCTGGGCGTGACCTTCCATCCCGAGCTCACCGGGGACAGGCGGCTGCACCGGCTGTTCGCGCAGATGGCAGGGCGTGCGGAGCGAGCGCCGGCCGGCACGCCCGCGCGCCTCGCGACCGGGTCGTTCGAGCACCGGCCCGCAGGCGAGCCGGCGCCGGCCCGGCGGTAGCATCGCGTGCTTTGGACCGGCAGGAAGGATTCACGACGATGTCGGGTCACTCGAAGTGGGCAACCACCAAGTACCGCAAGGGCGCCCAGGACGCGGCACGCTCGAAACGGTTCGTGAAGCACATCCGCTCGCTCGAGGTCGCGGCGCGGGAGGGCGGCGGCGACATCACCAACAACGCGTCGCTGCGCACCGCGTTCGATCGCGCGCGGGCCGACTCGATGCCGATGGACACGATCGAGCGCGCGATCAAGCGAGGCACCGGCGAGCTCGAGGGAGTGCGCTACGAGGCCGTCTCCTACGAGGGGTACGCACCGGGGGGAGTGGCGGTCATCGTCGAGACCCTCACCGACAACAGGAACCGCACCGCGGCCGAGCTTCGCAACATGTTCACGAGGAACGGCGGGTCGCTCGCGGAGCCCGGGGCGGTGAGCTGGCAGTTCGAGCGCAAGGGCGTGGTCGAGCTCGAGCGCTCCCTCGACGAGGACGCGATCACCGAGGCCGCCGCCGACGCAGGAGCCCAGGACGTCGTCGACGTGGGGGAGCGGTGGCAGGTGGTGTCCGCCGCGACCGACCTCGCCCACGTGCGCTCGGCCCTCGAGGCGTCGGGCATCGCAGTCGTCAGCTCCGAGCTCACGCTGGTGCCGACCACGACCGTCGAGGTCACCGACTCCCAGGAAGCCCAGCGCGTGCTCCGGCTCCTCGAGGCGATCGAGGACCACGACGACGTCCAGGCCGTGCACGCGAACTACGACATGCCCGACACGATCCTCGCCGCGTACGCCGGCTGAGGAAAGCCACCGCAGGGGCGCTCCGCTCGGCTAGCGTCGAACACGTGTTCGTACTGGGCATCGACCCTGGCCTGTCGCGCTGCGGGTACGGGCTCGTCGCCGGCGCCGGCGACCGCTCCACGCGCCCGGGCGGCGTGACCGCCGTGACCGCCGGGGTCCTGGAGACCGATCCGCGCGCCGCGCTCCCCGAGCGGCTGTGCCTCCTGCGCGACGAGTTGCGTCGCCTGATGGCCGAGCACCGCCCGGACGTGGTGGCGGTGGAGCGAGTGTTCTTCCAGGTGAACGCCCGCACGGCGATGTCCGTCGGCCAGGCGAGCGGGCTCGCGCTCGCGGAGGCGGCGGCGGCGGGCGCGGAGGTCGCGCAGTACACCTCCAACGAGGTGAAGCAGGCCCTCGCCGCCTGGGGCGCCGCCGACAAGGCGCAGGTCCGCCGCATGGTCGCGACCGTGCTGGGGCTCGCCGCCGTCCCGGGACCCCCCGACGTCGCGGACGCGCTCGCGCTGGCGGTCTGCCATCTCTTCGCGGCCCCCGTGCGGCGCGCGGTCGCCGAGGCACGCCGGTGATCGGCTCGCTGCGCGGGACGCTCACGTGGCGGGGCGCCGACGGGGAGATCATCGTTGAGGTCGGCGGCGTCGGCTACCGCGTCTCGGTCCCCACCCGGACGGCCGGGACGCTCGGCGCCGTGGGGAGCGAGGTCCGCCTCCACGTCCACACCCACGTCCGCGAGGACGCGATCGTGCTCTACGGCTTCGCGCACGACGACGAGCGCCGGTGCTTCGAGGCGCTTCTCGGCGCCCACGGCGTCGGGCCCTCGCTCGCCCTGTCGGTGCTCTCGGTGCTCTCGCCCGCCGCCCTGTCCACCGCGGTCGTGGAGGACGACGCCGAGACGCTCTGCGCGGTGCCCGGGATCGGCCGGAAGACGGCCGCGCGCCTCCTCATCGACCTGAAGAGCCGGCTCGACGTGCCCGACCTCTCCTTCGCCGGCACCGTGGCGGGGTCCGCGCGGGCCGAGGCGCGTGCCGCGCTCGCGGAGCTGGGCTACGGACCCGACGAGATCCGCAGGGCGCTCGAGGGGCGGCGCGAGGATGTCGGGGTGGAGGAGCTCCTCAGGCTCGCGCTGCGGGACCTCGCCGCCCGATGACGCGCAGGGAGGTCCTCGTCGTGCCGCACGGGGAGGACCCCGGCACCGGCCCAGGGGCTCCGCGTGCCGTCGACCCGTCTCCCGCTCCCGACGACGACGCGCAGTACGACGCCGACCTCCGGCCTCGGCGGCTGGAGGAGTTCGTCGGCCAGGCCGATCTCGTCGAGCACCTCGGCATCGTGCTCCAGGCGGCGCGCAGGCGCCGCCAGCCCGTCGACCACATCCTGTTCGCCGGTCCGCCGGGCCTCGGCAAGACGTCCCTCGCCGGGATCGTCGCCGCGGAGATGGGCGTCGGTCTGCGGGTGACCTCGGGGCCGGTGCTCGCCCGCGCCGGCGACCTCGCGGCGCTGCTCACGGACCTCCAGGAGGGCGACGTGCTCTTCATCGACGAGATCCACCGCCTCCACCGCTCGATCGAAGAGGTCCTCTATCCCGCGATGGAGGACGCGAAGATCGACATCCTGATCGGGAAGGGCCCGACGGCGCGGTCGATCCGGCTCGACCTGCCGCGCTTCACCCTCGTCGGCGCGACGACGAGGACGGGGCTCGTCGCCGGGCCGCTCCGGGACCGCTTCGGGTTCGTGGGGCGCCTCGACCTCTACGAGCCGGGAGACCTCGAGGCGATCGTGTTGCGCTCGGCTGCGATCCTCCGCGTGGAGATCCACCCCGAGGGCGCCCGGTGCATCTCGGCGAGGGCGCGCGGCACCCCCCGGGTCGCGAACCGGCTGCTGCGGAGGGTGCGCGACTTCGCAGAGGTCCGCGGCGACGGCACGGTGACCGCGCGCACCGCGCGCGAGGGCCTCGAGCTGTTCGGCATCGACGAGCTCGGCCTCGACAAGGTCGACCGTGCGATCCTCGAGGCGCTTTGCGAGCGGTTCGGCGGGAGGCCCGTCGGGCTCACCACGCTGGCGCAGTGCGTCGGGGAGGAGCCGGACACCATCGAGGACGCGTACGAGCCCTACCTGCTGCAGCAGGGCCTGCTCCAGCGCACGCCGCGCGGGCGTACGCCCACGGCGCGCGCCTGGAGGCACCTCGGTGCGGCGCCCCCCGAGGCCGCCCTGTTCTGAGCCGACGGGCTCCTCCCCGGGTCCGGCGCCGGCGCCGGCGCGTCGCGCGATTCGCGGGTCCGCGAGGGCACCTCCCGCCGCGGGCCGGGGCACTCCCGCCCGGGCCGCCGAACCTGCGGCGGCGCAGGCGCGCCGCCCCGGTGTCCCGCAGGCTGTATCGTGGCATCTCCGTGCGGTTGAACAAGTTCGAAGACATCTGCCCGAGGGGGTGGTCGGAATGACCGGTGCGATGTTCGCACTGCTGGCCGCGGCGGCTGCCAAGTCGACGAGCAGCAGCGGGACCACCTTCATCGTGTTCCTGGTGCTGATCGCGGTCGTCGGCTATTTCCTGCTCATCCGTCCGCAGAAGCAGAAGCAGCGGCGCCAGCGCGAGCAGCAGTCGGCGATCTCGGTGGGCGACGACGTCGTGACCGTGGGCGGCATCGTCGGCACGGTGACCGCCCTCGACGCCGACCGTGTGACGATCGTGTCGGGCGGCGACACGGTGGGGTTCCCGGCCGTCGGCAGCGAGCCCACGCGGCTCGTGCTCGTCCGCAACGCGATCTCCCGGAAGATCGACCCGCCGGTCCCGGACATGACGTCCGACGGGCTCGACGAGAGCACTGACGCCGAGGATGACGAGGACGGCGCGACGAACGACGGCGCTCAGACCTTCGACGGCCACCTGAACGGGCACGCCGGCACGCTCGGCAACGGCTCGGCGGAGGGTGCCGAGAGCGAAAGCGAGGGCACGAGCTCGTGAGCCCCCCGTCGTCGCGCGCACAGGCACGACGGCAGCGGTCATTGGTGATCAGCCTGACGATCGTCATCGTGGTCGCGGTCGCCTCGCTCGCCGGGGTACTGGCCGCACGCTGGTCCCCGCGTCTCGGGCTCGACCTGAACGGCGGGTTGTCGGTCATCTACAAGCCCGCGCACAAGGTGTCGCAGACAGACCTGAACCAGACCGTGACCATCCTCACGGACCGGGTGAACGGGCTCGGGGTGTCCGGGGCGACAGTCGGCACCCAAGGTGGCGACATCATCGTGCAGGTGCCCGGCGTGAAGAACGGGCAGCAGATCCTGAAGACGATCGGCCAGACCGCCCAGCTCTACTTCCGGCCTGCGCTCTGCGGCGCGCCGCCGTTCGTCGGGAAGTCCTCGAAGGCCACGAAGCCCGCGAGCGCCCCGCTCCCGGCCTGCCCCGCGACGAGCCAGCTGACCGAGGCGAACCTCGGTGTGGTCCCGGCGGCGGGCACAACATTCCACGAGAACACGGTCCCGACAGATCCCGTGCTCGCCGACTACCCGAGCACCTCGCCGACAAAGGACCTGAGGACGAAGACCGTGCTCCTGCCGGAGATCCCCGGCGCCGGGCAGTACACGCGGTACCTGCTCGGTCCCGCCGCCCTCACAGGTCACGCGGTCGCCCACGCGGTCGCCCAGCAGACACAGCTCGGCCGGTGGGTGGTGAGCTACACGCTCACGGCGAAGGGCTCTCCTGCCTGGGACAAGCTCGCGCAGACGTACTTCCACCAGATCATCGCGATCGAGCTCGACGGGCAGGTGTACTCGGCGCCGATCATCCAGCCGGGGCAGTCGGCGTTCTCGTCGTTCGACGGCAAGGGCGAGATCTCGGGCCACCTCACCGAGACGCAGGCGAAGACGCTCGCCCTCGCCATGCAGTTCGGGTCGTTGCCGGTTCGGCTGATCCCCCAGACGACCGAGACGGTCTCACCGACCCTCGGCCACTCCGCGCTCGTCGCCGGCCTCGGCGCGGGGCTGGCGGGGCTGCTGCTCGTCCTGCTCTACACGATCGTGTACTACCGGCTGCTCGGCATCGTCGTGTTCAGCGGCCTCGCGGTGACCGGGGCGCTCCTGTGGGTGATCATCTCGGCGCTCGGGCACACCTCGGTGGCGCCGAGCTTCGACCTCGCCGGGGTGACGGGCGTCATCGTGTCGATCGGCATCACGGTCGACTCGTACATCGTCTATTTCGAACGCCTGAAAGACGAGACCAGGGCCGGCCGGACCGTGCGGACCAGCGTGGACCGGGGGTTCGCCAGCGCGTGGCGGACGGTGCTGGCGGCGGACACGGTCTCGTTCGGCGCGGCAGTCGTCCTGTTCTTCGTGGCGGTGGGCGCGGTCAAGGGGTTCGCGTTCTTCCTCGGCCTCTCCACCTTGATGGACGTCTTCATGACGTACTTCTTCACGCGGCCGCTCGTCGTGCTGCTCGGGCGGAACGAGCGGCTCGCCGGCGCCGGCCGGATGGGCATCGCGAGGGGTCTCGCAGTGAGCTCCGAGCCGGGACCGGCATGAGCCCGCGCGGCACCAGGCGCGGGGACGGCGACGCCAGGCGCGGGGCGGCAGACAGCGACGGCAGGCGCGGCGACGGCGAGGTCGAAGGCGACGACGCCGCGGTCGAAGACGTCGACGCCGCGGTCGAAGACGACGACGCCGCGGTCGAAGACGTCGACGGTGGCGGGTTCGCCGCCGACGGGGGCTCCGATGCCGCCGCCTCCGCCTCGGACGGGGGCTCCGATGCCGGCGCGCCGCCGGCCGACGAGGACGGCGCCGGGGACGTCACCGAGTCCGCGCTCGTCGAAGACGAGGTGGAGCGGCTCGCCGCGCGCTCGACCGGGTCGCGGCCGCGGCGCACGGGGCCGTTCCGGCGCCTCTACCGCGGCGAGACCTCGTTCGACTTCGTGGGCCGGCGGAGGTGGTGGATCACCCTCTCCTCGGTCATCATCCTCGCCGGCATCGCGTCGCTCGGCATCCGCGGGCTGAACCTCGGCATCACATTCAAGGGTGGTGACGCCTGGACCGTGAAAGCGAACGGCGTCACCCAGACGCGTGCGATGAGCGCGGTCCAGGCCGCCGGGCTCGCCCAGCCGACGGTCGAGCTGCTCGGAACCGGCAGCAGCCAGACCGTGCGGGTCACCGCCGACCTGAACAGCCTCAGCACACGGGCGCGGGCCGCGGAGGTCACACGGGTCATCGCCGCCCTCGCGAAAGTCACGAAGCAGCCGGCCACCTCGGTGTCGGTCACAACCGTCGGGCCCACCTGGGGAGGCCAGGTCACCCAGAAGGCGGTGATCGCGCTCATCGTCTTCCTGGTCCTCGTGGCCGTGTACATCAGCCTCCGCTTCGAGCCGAAGATGGCCCTCGCCGCGTTCATCGCGCTCCTCCACGACCTGCTGGTGACGGCGGGCGTCTACTCGCTGACGGGCTTCCAGGTGACCCCGGACACCGTGATCGCGGTGCTGACGATCCTCGGCTACTCGCTCTACGACACCGTCGTCGTGTTCGACCGCGTCCGCGACAACGCCAAGGGGCTCGGCGCCACCGGGCGGATGACCTACACGGAGATGGTCAACCTCTCGATGAACCAGACCTTGGCGCGCTCGATCAACACCTCACTGGTCGCGATCATGCCGGTGCTGGCGGTGCTGCTCATCGGCGCGGAGCTCCTCGGGGCGACGACCCTCCAGAACTACGGCCTCGCCCTCTTCGTCGGGCTGTGCTCCGGCGCGTACTCGTCGATCTTCATCGCCTCGCCGCTCCTGGCGATGCTGAAAGAGCGCGAGCCCCGCTACGCGGCGATCCGCCAACGCATCGAGGCGAAGGGCGAGCGCCTGGGGCTGCTCACGCCGAAGGCCGCAGCAGCCCTGCTCGGCGCGTCGGCCGGCGGAGGCGCGCTCCGCATGTCGCGCGACGGCGGAGCCCGTTCGCGCACGATCCGCCCCGGTCAGGGCCGCGGCGCCGTGCGTCCAGGGGGCCAGACGCGGGGCGCGGCGACGGCGACGCTCGAGCCCGATACGGCACAGACCGTGGCCGGTGCCAGCGCCGCCGGTGCCAGCGCCGCCGGGTCGCCGTCCAGGGCCGCCGGGGCGCCTCGTGGCGGGTCCAGGCCCCAGCAGCGCCAGCCGGCGGCACGCCGCCAGGCCTCCCGCCCGCGCAAGGGGGGGAAGGGCAAGCGCCGCCGGTAGTCGCGCCGCCGATAGTCGCGCCGCCGATCGGGGCCGGCCAGGCACGGCTCGGGGGACCGCAACGGGTAGTTTGAAGGAATGGTGACGCTGGCAGCGGTCGGCGGTGGGACCGCGCACGTGGAGCCCGGCCGCCTGGGCGAGCTGCTGGACCTCGTGCTGAAGACCTTCGCCGCCCGTCATCCCCGCGCCGACGTCACCCCGATCCTCCGCGCCGCCGCCATGGCGGCGGCGGCCCACGAGGGCCAATTCCGGCTGTCGGGCGAGGCGTTCGTCACCCACCCGATCGCCGTCGCAGGGATCGTCGCCGAGCTGGGCCTCGACGCCCCTTCGGTCGCGGCAGCCCTCCTCCACGACGCAGTCGAGGACACCGGCCTCACGCTGGAGATGCTGGAGGCGGAGCTCGGCCCGGTCGTCGCCGGGATCGTCGACGGGGTGACGAAGCTCGACCGGCTCCAGTTCGACTCGAAGGAGCAGCAGCAGGCCGCCACCATCCGCAAGATGCTGCTCGCGATGGCGAGCGACTGCCGGGTCCTGATAATCAAGCTCGCCGACCGGCTCCACAACATGCGGACCCTCGCGGTGATGCCCGAGTGGAAGCAGCGGCGGATCGCCACCGAGACCTTCGACGTCTACGCCCCGTTGGCGCACCGTCTGGGAGTCCAGCAGGTCCGATGGCAGCTGGAGGACCTCGCGTTCGCGACCCTGCACCCGAGACGGTACGCGGAGATCGAGCAGATGGTCGCGGTCCGGGCCCCCCAGCGCGAGGAGTACCTGGCACGGGTGCTCGTCTCGGTGCGCGAGCGGTTGTCCGCAGCCGGCATCGAGGCGGAGGTGACCGGTCGCCCGAAGCATCTCTGGAGCATCTACGAGAAGATGGTCGTGCGCGGCAAGCAGTTCGACGACATTCACGACCTGGTGGGCATGCGCGTGGTCGTCGCCTCCGAGAAGGACTGCTGGGCGGCGCTCGGGGCGATCCACGCGATCTGGCCGCCGGTGCAGGGCCGCTTCAAGGACTACATCAACACGCCGAAGTTCAACCTCTACCAGTCGCTGCACACCACCGTGATCGGCCTCGACGGCAAGCCCATCGAGGTCCAGATCCGGACCCACGAGATGCACCGGCGGGCGGAGTACGGCATCGCCGCGCACTGGGGCTACAAGGAGAAGGAAGACGTCTCCTCGGAGATCGCCTGGATGCAGCGGATCTCCGACGTGGACCAGGAGACGACCGACCCGCTCGAGTTCCTCGAGGCCCTGAAGCTGGACCTCGAGCAGGACGAGGTCTACGTGTTCACCCCGAAGGGGAAGGTCATCGCCCTCCCGGCGCGCTCGACGCCCGTCGACTTCGCGTACGCGATCCACACGGAGGTCGGTCATCGCTGCATCGGGGCGCGGGTGAACGGCAGGCTCGTCCCGCTGGACACGAAGCTCACTTCCGCCGACACGGTCGAGATCTTCACCACCAAGTCCCCGACGGCTGCGCCCTCGCGCGACTGGCTCGACATCGTCGCGTCTTCGAGGGCGCGCAACAAGATCCGCCAGTGGTTCAGCCGGGAGCGGCGCGAGGACGCGATCGAGACCGGCAGGGAGGAGCTCGCGAAGGCGCTGCGGCGCGAGGGCATGCCGCTGCAGAAGGTCATGGCGTCGAGCGCGCTCGTGCAGGTGGCCGCCGCGATGAACCTTGCCGACACGGACGCCCTGTTCGCTTCCATCGGCGAGCACCAGGTGTCCGCGCACTCGATCGTCCAGCGCCTGGTGCGCGAGCTGCGCCCTGGCGAGCCCGAGCAGCTGCCGACCACTGCCACCCTCACGGCGGGGCGCACGCGCCGGAGCCGCCTCCCCGCAGCGGGCCTCTACGTCGAGGGGCTCGACGACGTCATGGTTCACCTGGCGCGGTGCTGCACGCCCGTGCCGGGCGACCAGATCCTCGGGTTCGTGACCCAGGGTCGGGGGGTGTCGGTGCACCGCGCCGACTGCTCCAACGCGACGGCGCTCTCCCGGCGGTCCCAGGAGCGGTTGATCGAGGTGGAGTGGGACCGGGGGGTCGAAGGGATCTTCCTCGCCACGGTCGAAGTCCTCGCCTTCGACCGCGAGCGGCTCCTGTCGGACGTGAGCCGCGTGGTGTCCGAGCATCACTTGAACATCGTGGCCGCCCGCACCGCGACCACCCCGGACCGGGTCAGCCGGATGTCGTTCGAGGTGGAGCTCGCCGACCCGACGCACCTGCAGTCGGTCCTGGCGTCGCTCAAGCACCTCGACGGCGTATTCGACGCGTACCGGCTCCTGCCCGGCAAGAAGGCCTGACGGTGACCGAAGGACCCGGCGATCGCGTGCCGCCGCGCGCCCCGACCGGCACGAGGGACCTCCTCTGGCCCGAGTCGTGGCGGTTCGAAGAGGCCGCGGCGCGCTTCCGGGCGCTCGTCGAGCCCGCGGGGTACGGCCTCATCCAGAGCCCGGTATTCGAGTACTCGTGGGTGTTCCGGCGCGGCATCGGCGAGGAGAACGACGTCGTGGGCAAGGAGATGTACGAGTTCGCCGACCGCGACGGCCAGATGCTGGCGCTGCGCCCCGAGGGGACCGCGTCGGTCGTGCGCGCGTACCTGCAGCACCGCCCCGGCCTGCCGTGGAAGGCGTGGTACCTGGCGCCGCTGCTGCGCCACGAGCGCCCCCAGGCCGCGCGCTACCGCCAGCACCACCAGCTCGGCATCGAGGCGCTCGGCGTCGCCGACGCCGACCTCGACGTGGAGGTGATCTGGGTCGCGCACGCGTACTTCGCGACGTTGGGTCTCGCCGACTACTCGTTGCGCATCGGCTCCATGGGAGACGCCGCGTGCCGTCCCGCGTACCTCGTGGACGTGCGCGCGTTCTTCGAGGCGCACCGAGGCGAGCTGTGCGACGAGCACCGAGAGCGCTTCCGTGCCAATCCCATGCGGGTGTTCGACTGCAAGCGCCCCGAGTGCCGGGCCGTGACGAGCGCGGCGCCGAAGCTCGTCGACCACCTCTGCGTGGAGTGCGCGGCGCATTTCGCCCGTGTCCGAGAGGGTCTCGGCTCGCTCGGCGTCGCCTTCGAGATCGATCCCCGGCTCGTACGTGGGTTCGACTACTACACGCGCACGACCTTCGAGTTCGCGTCGGGGGCCATCGAGGCGGCGCAGAACGCGCTGTGCGGCGGCGGACGCTACGACGGGCTGGTGGAGATGCTCGGAGGACCCCCCACGCCGGGTGTCGGCTTCGGCATGGGGATCGAACGCGTCCTCGTCGCGTGCGACGGCGAAGGGGTCTTCCGCGTCGACCCGCCAGCGCTCGACGCCTTCGTCGTCGACGTCGCCGGCGGCGACGCCGCGCGCGCGATCACCGCCAGGCTCCGCAAGGCAGGGCTCGCGAGCGACCGTGCGTTCGACGGCCGCTCGATGAAGGCCCAGATGAAGCTCGCCGACCGCTCGGGCGCGGCCGTCGCCCTGATCGTCGGTCCGGCGGAGTCGGCGGCGGGCACCGTGCTCGTGCGACCCCTGCGATCCGGCGGCGACCAGGAGCCCGTGCCGATCGCCGCCGTCGTCGACGCGGTGCGCGACGCAGTCGCCGGCGCCTCCGGACGTGGCGCGCCAGGACAGAGCTCGCCCGGCGAGGGCGCGCCCGGACGGGAGGGCCGGAGATGACGGGCGCGACGTCGATGCGGACGGGGCTCTGCGGCGAGGTGGGTCTCGACGACGTGGGCGCGCGGGTGCGGCTCTGCGGATGGGTCGCCCGGCGCCGCGAGCACGGCGAGCACCTGGCGTTCGTCGACCTGCGCGACCGCAGCGGGATCGTCCAGTGCGTCGTGGACACCTCGGTCGATCTCCGGAGCGAGTACGTCGTCTGTGTGTCGGGCGTGGTGCGCCGCCGGCCCGAAGGGATGGAGAACCCGAACCTCGAGACCGGGGAGGTGGAGATCGGGGACTGCACGGTCGAGGTCCTCTCGGTCGCCGAGCCGCCGCCGTTCCTCGTGGAGGACCGGGCCGACGTCGAGGAGGCCGTGCGGCTCCGCCACCGCTACGTGGACCTCCGCCGTCCGCGGATGCAGGCGAACCTCCGGCTGCGGGCGACGGTCGTCTCGGCGATCCGCAGGGCGATGGAGCGCCAGGGGTTCTGCGAGATCGAGACCCCGCTCCTGTGGTCGCCGACCCCCGAGGGGGCGCGCGAGTTCGCGGTGCCGAGCCGGCTCCACCCCGGCACCTTCTACGTCCTTCCGCAGAGCCCCCAGATCGCCAAGCAGCTGCTCATGGTCGGGGGGGTGGACCGCTACTACCAGATCGCACGGTGCCTGCGGGACGAGGACCTGCGCGCGGATCGCCAGTTCGAGTTCACCCAGCTCGACATGGAGGCGTCGTTCGTCACCCAAGACGACGTGCTCGGCTTCGTCTCCGAGGCGGTGCTCGACGCCGCGGAGGCCGCGACCGGCTCGCGTCCGCCGGCGATCGAGCAGATGTCGTGGGCAGAGGCGCTCGACCGCTACGGGACCGACAAGCCGGACCTCCGGATCGAGACCGCGATCGTGGACCTCGGCGAGGTCTTCGCGTCGAGCGAGGTCCGCGCGCTCGCCGCGCCGGCGGTGAAGGGCCTCCGGGTCCGAGGCGGCTCGGGGACGAGCCGCGCCGCGCTCGACGCGCTCGTCGAGCGGGCGAAGGCCCTCGGGGCGAGGGGACTTGCCTGGTTCCGTGTCAACGAGCGCGAGGGCGGGGGCGGGAGCTCCCTCGACTCGCCGCTCGCCCGCGTCCTCTCGGAGGAAGAACGAGAGGGCCTTTTGCGCGCGACCGGGGCGGCGCCGGGCGATCTCGTCCTCGTGGTGGCAGACGAGCACCGCACGGCCTGCACCGTCCTCGGCCAGCTGCGGGTCGAGCTGGCCGCCAAGCCGGTGGGGGAGGGGCCGCATCGCTACGTCTGGGTGGTCCAGTTCCCGCTCTTCGAGGCGATCGGCGCGGACGGGCACCCCGCGGCCGCGCACCACCCGTTCACCATGCCGCACCCCGACGATCTCGACCGGATCGAGACCGACCCCCTGTCGGTGCGCTCGCAGGCCTACGACCTCGTGCTGAACGGCTGGGAGCTCGGATCGGGGAGCGTCCGGATCCACCGCGCCGACGTCCAAGCACGGGTGTTCAAGGCGCTCGGCGTCTCCGACGAGGACGCCGAGTCGCGCTTCGGGTTCCTCATGAACGCCTTCCGCTACGGCGCGCCGCCGCACGCGGGCTTCGCGTTCGGCATCGACAGGCTCGTCGCCGTCCTCGCCGGCGAGGAGAGCATCCGCGAGGTGGTCGCCTTCCCGAAGACCCAGTCGGGCTCCGACCCCTTGACCGGGGCGCCCAAGCCGTTGCCGGTGTCGTCGCTCGCGGAGCTCGGGATCCGGATCGCCGGGAGATGACCGGGCTCTTCGAGGCCGCGGCCGAGGAGCGGCTGCGATCTCGTGCGCCCCTCGCCGCCCGCCTGCGGCCCCGCTCCCTCGACGAGGTGGTGGGGCAGCGCCACCTCGTCGGCCCGGGTGCGCCGCTGCGCGTGCTCGTCGAACGCGACCGGCTCTCTTCGGTGGTGCTCTGGGGGCCGCCGGGCAGCGGCAAGACGACGCTCGCGCGGCTCGTCGCGGTCGCGACGAGGAAGGAGATGGTGGCGCTCTCCGCGGTGACCGCCGGGGTGAAGGACGTCCGCGAGGCCATCGACGGGGCGCGGCGGCGCCTGGGGGAAGAGGCGCGGGGCACCATTCTGTTCTTGGACGAGGTCCACAGGTTCAACAAGGCGCAGCAGGACGTCTTGCTTCCCGCGGTCGAAGACGGGCTCGTCGTGCTCATCGGCGCGACGACGGAGAACCCGTTCTTCGAGGTGAACGCGCCGCTCATGAGCCGCGCGACGTTGTGGCGGCTCGAGCCGATCGGCGACGACGACATGGCGGCGCTGGTGCGGCGCGGCCTCGACGTCGAGCACGCCGAGGCCGACGACGAGACGGTGGGCGCCGTCGTGGGCGCGGCGGAGGGGGACGCGCGTGCCGCGCTCACGACGCTCGAGGTCGCCGTCGCGCTCGCCTCGGCGCGCGAAGGGCGCGCCGGGCACGCCGGGCCGGCCTCTGACGCGTCGAGGGTCGCCGTCACCGTCGACGACGTCGTGCGCGCCCGTGCGGGGCGCCTCTACCACCAGGGGGTGGACGAGCACTACGACCAGGTGAGCGCCTTCATCAAGTCCGTCCGAGGCTCGGACCCCGACGCGGGCCTGTACTGGATGGCGCGGATGCTCGAGGCCGGAGAGGACGCGCGCTTCGTGGCACGGCGGCTCGTCATCCTGGCGAGCGAGGACATCGGCATGGCGGACGCCCAGGCGCTCGTCGTCGCCGACGCCGCGGCGCGCGCGGTGGAGTTGGTGGGGCTGCCGGAGGCCGCGCTGACCCTCGCCCACGCGGTCGTCTATCTCGCCTGCGCGCCGAAGTCGAACCGGGTGACCCTGGCGCTCGGCCGGGCCCGCGGCGACGTGCGCGGGGAGGTGCGCGGGGATGTGCCGGCGCACCTGCGCGACAGCCACTACCGCGCCGCCGAGCGGATCGGCCACGGCGCGGGGTACCGCTACCCCCACGACTGGCCCGAAGGCTGGGTCGACCAGCAGTACCGGCCCGCCGCGCTCGAGGGGCACGTCTACTACGAGCCGTCCGGCCACGGCGAGGAGGCCGAGGTGGCCGCGCGGCTCTGGCGTCTCCGCATCCACGACGAACGAGGCGCGCGAAGGAGGATCTGAGCGGGCGGTTAGCTTGTGCGGCGATGTCCGGCCCGGCAGCTCCTGGGAGACGTTGAGCGATGCCGGGGATGTCCACCTCGCTCCGGGCCGACAACCCGCTCGTCGTGGCGGCCTTCCACACGGCGATCCTCCACCAGTTCCTGCTCATCCTGGCGGTCGGCGTCGGCATGGCGCTCGCCTGGAACCTCTGGTTCACCTTCCAGCTCCGCCGGGGAGGCCCTGCCCACCTGGGTGGGGAGGCACCGGCACGGCCCGGCGGGCCAGGGGCGGTGGTCACGAGCGCCGAGCCCCCCGCGCGCCGGTTCCTCCGTGTCGGTTTCGGGCTGCTCTGGCTGCTCGACGGCCTGCTCCAGATGCAGGCCAGCATGCCCCTCGGGATGCCCGAAGGGGTCGTGAAGCCCGCGGAGCTCGGCTCCCCGGGCTGGATCCACCGTCTCGTCGTCGCCGGCACGACCGTCTGGACCAACCATCCGGTCGACGTGGCCGCCGCCGTGGTCTGGACCCAGATCGGGATCGGGCTCGCGCTCGTGCTCGCGCCCCGCGGGCGCTGGTCCCGGGCCGCGGGGCTGGTGAGCGTGGGATGGGGGCTCGTCGTGTGGGTCGCCGGCGAGGCGTTCGGGGGCTCGTTCGGCCACGGCCAGTCCTGGGCGTTCGGGCTTCCCGGCGCGGTGCTCTTCTACGCCGTGGCGGGCGGGCTCCTGGCGCTCCCGGAGTCCGCGTGGCGCGGGCGGCGCCTCGGGCGGCTGGTGACCGGCGCGCTGGGCCTCTTCTTCGTGGGCATGGCGCTCCTGCAGGCGTGGCCGGGGCGCGGCTTCTGGGTGGGGAGATCGGCGCGGCCCGGACGCCTGCTCGCCATGGTCGAGTCGATGGCCCGCACCCCTCAGCCCCACGTGCTGTCGGGCTTGCTCACGGCGTTCGCGGGCTTCGACGCCGCGCACGGCTGGGCGGTGAACGTCTTCTTGGTGGTCGCCCTGGCCGCCGTCGGACTGCTGCTGGTGAGCGGCGTGCGCCCCCTCGTGGTGGCCGGGGCCCTGGCGGCGATCCCGCTGTGCCTTGCGACCTGGGTGCTCGTCCAGGACTTCGGGTTCCTCGGCGGCGTCGGGACCGACACGAACTCGATGGTCCCCCAGCTCCTCCTCCTCTGGGGCGGGGTGGTCGCCGTCGTGCGGGCTCCCGCGGGCGGGGGAGAGCCGTCGTTCGTCTCGGTGCGCGACGTGCTCGGACGACCCGGTCGGCGCTCGGAGCTGCTGAGCCCGGGTGTCCTCGCCCGCGCTGCGCTGGGCGCGCTCTGCGGCTTCGTGGTCCTCGTCGGGGTCGTGCCGATGGCCGTCGCCTCGGCCAACCCGAACGCCGACCCGATCCTGAGCGAAGCCCTGAACGGCTCGCCGAACCAGGTGGACGCTCCGGCACCCGGGTTCAGCCTCGTCGACCAGCGGGGACGTCGGGTGTCGCTCCGGAGCCTCCGGGGCAAGGCCGTCGCGCTCACCTTCTTGGACCCGGTCTGCAATTCGGTGTGCCCCGTCATCGCGCAGGCCTTTCGCGTCGCCGACGAGATGCTCGGGAACGAGGCGAGCCGCACCGTCTTCGTGGCGATCGCCGCGAACCCGATCTACCGCTCGGTCGAGACGATCGACGCGTTCGACCGCGCACAGCACCTGGTTGGGGTGAAGAACTGGCTGTACCTCACGGGCTCGGTCGCACAGCTCTCCAGGGCGTGGAACGCGTACGGGATCCAGGTGAGCGTCTTGTCCGCAGGTGCCATGGTCGCCCACTCCGAGGTCGCCTACATCATCGACCCCCACGGGCGCATGCGGGAGATCCTCGGCGACCAGACCGGGACAACATCGAGCGCACGATCGTCCACGGCCGGGATCGTCGCCGACGCGTTGCGCGCCGCGCTCTCGTCGTGACGTGGGCGCTCCGCCGCACGGCGACCGGTGCCGCGGCGCTGGTTGCCTGCGTGGCGCTCACCTCGGCGGCCGGCGCACGGGCCGCGTCCGCCGCACCGCCGGACGCGCCGAGCGCGCGGGCCGCGGGCCTCGAGCAGACCTGGGAGACGCCGCAGGGGACGTGGGCCGTCGTCGCCATGGGCCGTCTGGAGAGCCGCCTGAACACCTTCTGGCAGCTGTTCTTCCGGCCTGTCGGCACGACGCGCTGGTCGCTCGTCACGCCCCCGGGAGTGGCGAGCAACGGCGGCTTCTCCGCGGACCCCGCAGCCGGCCAGTCGGGAGCCGTCATCGCCGGGTTCCAGCCGAGCAAGCACCTCCACTACTCGCCGCTGGCCGAGACGACCGACCGCGGCAGGCACTGGCGCGCGGGGATCCTGCCCTCGGCGCTCGTCTTCGCCGCCGACGCGGTGGCGGCCGACTCCGGCACCGTGCTCGCGCTCGTGCGCGCGGACGGCGGTGCGCTCGTGCGGGCCGACGGGTCGATCACACGTTGGTCCACCGTGGCGACGGTCGCGACGCTCGGCTCGACTGCAGCCGGCCGCGCGTGCAGGGTGTCGGCGCTGAGCGCGGTGGTGGTGGCCGGAGGCACCCCCGAGGTCGGCACCGACTGTGCGAAGCCCGGCGCGGTCGGGCTCTTCCGCGAGGTGCGTGGCAGGTGGGTCTCCAGCGCGCCGCGCCTTGCGGGGGGAGGCTCGTCGAAGCTCGACGTCGTGCGCCTGTGGAGCGACGCCGGAGGGACAACCGCGTTGATCGAAGGGCGCGGCGCAGGCAAGTCGTCGCTCGTCGTCGCGTGGCGGAGGTCGCCGGCAGGGCGTTGGACGGTGTCGGCTCCCGTCACCTTCACCGGCGACGTGCTCTCGACCGCGACGGGCACAGGATCTTCCGTCGCGGTCGTCACGAGCGCCGGCTGGCGCGCGCACGCGGTCGAGTCGATCGCGGGCCCAGACCGGCGCTGGCGCTCGACCGGCCGGCCGCCGGCGGGCACGCAGGCGGTCGCCTTCGCCCTCGGGGGCCTCGAGGCGCTCGCGGTTCACGGCGGGCGCGCCTCGGTCTGGCAGCTCGGCGCGTCCGGCCGGTGGCACGAGACGTCGGGGCGGGTCACGGTCCCCATCGCCTACGGCTCGTCCACATGACCCCTCGTTCCGGGGCGCGCCGACCTGTCCCGGGGGGCGCCGTAGCATCGCGGGTCGTGGACGGTCCGCCGCGCACGCCCGCAGCGCCGCCGCCGGACGGCCCGGCGCGCGGGCCGGAGGCGCCGACGCCGTGGCTGGCGTCGCCCCGCCACCTCCGCTGGCTCGTCGCCGTCGGGCTCGCGGCGCTGGTCCTGGTCGTCGTGGCCCTCGTCGTCTCGATCCACGAGTCCAGCTCCATGGGCTCGATGGCCACCATCCAAACGGCCGGTTTCTCCCAGCCGGGCAGCATGACCCCCGTCCCCTTCTCGCTCCCGGTCCTGCAACCCGGAGCCGCAGCGCCTGCACGCGAGACGGGATTCGTGTCGATGGCGTCTCTGCGCGGCCGGCCGATCGTGCTCAACATGTGGGGGAGCTACTGCACGGTCTGCAGGCAGGAGACGCCGGCGGTGGAGTCGGTCGCACGGCGCGTCGGCGCGGCCGTCACGTTCGTCGGCGTCGACACGGCGGACCAGCGGGGCACAGCGCTCCGGTTCCTCCGCCGTTACCACGTCACCTATCTCCAGCTGTTCGATCCCGGCGAGCGCGTCGCGTCCGGCTACGGGGTCCAGGGG
>JAJZMD010000234.1 GCA_021803085.1 Actinomycetes bacterium | reverse complement strand
CAACCTCCCGGTCGAATTATCGGTCCACTGCCTACGGCATAGTTACGTTTCCCATCTCATTGAGAACGGGGTCGACCCACTCTTTGTCCAACATCAGGTCGGCCATTATGTGGGTGATCTTGTCAAGGACCGAACTCATGTTCGTGTTATGACGGGGGCAGAGCAGGGTCAGCGGCGAGGCGTCGACGACGTCCGCCGGTCAACTGTGCCGCCGTGTTCTCGGGGACTCCAGCGCGGCGGCGACGCCACGCGGCTTGCCGGCAGCGCGGTGAGCAGAAGCGGGCGGCGGAGCCGACCTGCGGGTTGCGGAAGAGCCCTGCGATTGCGGTCACGCGGAATCGCCCGCAGCAGGCGCAGACGAATCCCTCTCGCTGAGGGTCCTCGGAAGCGTTACGCAATCGTGAGGTCACGACGCCTCGTCCTCCAGGCGGGCGATGAGGCCGTCAAGGAGCTTCTGGCGCCCGACCTGTCCTTTGTCGGCCGCGTCGTTGCGTTGGCGTTGCAGGGTGGGCTTGAACTCGATCGTGGTGACGAAGTAGGTACAGGATTCGCAGATCGACTCGAAGTGGCAGTCGAGCGCGAGGGGCCGGGCGCAGTAACCGTTGCCCAGCATTCGCTGATGCATCTCCTTGCGGAGCTTGAGCATCTCGGCACCCTCAGCGTCGGCGGGCAGCTCTTTCGGGGCGTCGTAGAGTGCTTCCACTTTCTCGCTGACGTTGAAGTACTCCTCGGAGACGGTTCGGTCCGCGATGCGGGCATATACCAAGGTCATGCGAAGCGAGCGATGGCCGAGAAGGGCAGCGAGGGCTTCGAGCGACATACCTCGGTTGATGGCTTGGGTGGCCAGGGTATGGCGAAGCTGGTGGGGGGTTACGTGGCCGATCCCTGCTCGCTTCGCCGCTTTGTGCACGGCGCCCTCGACCCGGGACTTGGTGAGCCGCCGGCCATCCTCGATGAAGAGGTACTCGCTGCGCAGCCCTGCCGGCCGCTCGGCGATCCAGTCGTCGAGGAGCTGTTTGAGCTGGGGGTGAAGCGGGATGTAGCGGTCGTTTCGGAGCTTGCCGAGTGGGACGCGCAGCCAGAACGCGGAGCCGATCTGGACGACAGAGTCGACGGTGAGGTCGACGAGCTCACCTTTGCGCATCCCGGTGCGAGCCAACACCTCGACGGCGAGGCGCACAAAGGGATCTTCGTCGGCGCGAGCGGCTTGGAGGAGCTTGGTGGCGGCACCGTCGTCGAGGAAGCGGGGCAGGGGTTCGTCGAGGCGCGGCAGGTCCCCGGAGAACACCAGAACACCGCCTGGATGGTCGTCGGTGGCCCATTCGCTGAGCCGCTCGAAGCAGGTACGCAAATCGCCGAGGTGGTGGACGATGCTGCGCTTGGACAGTTGCTTGCCGGTGATGGAGGGACGCTCGCTGAGGTGAAGCTTGTAGGCCTCGATGTGCGTTCGGCGAAGCTCGGCAACTCGGGTGACTGTCGGGGCGGTGGCGGTGACGAACTCTGCGAACTCACGCAGGACCCTCTCGGCGCCGGCGACGGTGCTCGGTCGCAGAGACACGGCGATCTGGTCGACGTAGCCGAGGAACGTCGCGCGCAGGCCAGGGGTGATGTGGGCCCAGCGCTCGGTGGTGCTGGGCACCTCGCGTATGCCTCGACGGGTGGGCGGGTTCTGGAGCACACCAGCGTGGAACAGGGTGGCTTCGGCCCGGAACAGTGCGGCGGTGACCCACATGTGGCCGCTGGTGACCGGGCAATGATCCTCGATCGTCGCGACGAGCTGGTCTCGGCCTTGATGGAGCAGGTCGGCGGTGAGCGAGTCGGGGGCGACTTGATGCAGGGCCGCGACCTTCATAAGCGCTGCCCACTGCAAGTCGGTGGAGCGCGTATCGAAACCCACCTCCGCGGCGACAGCAGAGAAGCGCTTGTAGAACTCGGCGTGCACATGTCGGCCGATGTTGCCCACCCACGGTCGTGCCAACGTCATGTACGCCGCCGACGAGCGCATACGTTGGCTAGCCAACAGCCAGCTCACCACCCGTCGATACTTCTTGGGGACTGCCACCTGTTCGGCGAGGGTCATGGCCTCCCAGGCGGGGACGCCGATGTTCACGAAGAAGCTGCGGGCCACCGAGTCGTTCGGGTAGCCCGCCGACATCCCCGCCGCCGTCAGCGAGCTCGTGTAGGCCTCGACTGCCTCATCGAGCTCGGGGGTGCGAGCGAACGCCTTCACTGGGCTGCCGCCAGGTCCTGGGCCTCGAGCGCTGCGATCGTGCGGGTGTACTCGCCAGCCAGCCAGTCGTCAGCCAAATGAAGGTAGATGCGCGTCGACTCGATAGAGGCGTGGCCGGCCAACGCCTGGATGGCCTCCAAGGCCATACCCGCTTCCCGAAGCCGGGTGAAACAGGTATGCCGCAGCTGATGGCAGGTCGCCTTCCCCAGCCCCGCTCGAGACCGTGCTCCTTTCATGATCTCGTCGACGCCGGCAGCCGACAGTGGTCGACCTCGATGGGGTCCCTTGAGGACCACGAAGACCCGGTCGGTGGACGAGGTCCGCGGTCGCTCCTGATCCAGGTAGCGGCCAAGGGTGGCAAAGAACCGGCCGGAGATCGGCACCCTGCGCTGACGGCCGCCCTTGCCCTCGGCCACGAACACGCGCCGTTCACCGGCGTTGATGTCGCCCAGGCGCAGGCCCACCACCTCACAGCGGCGAAGGCCGCCCAGCACCATCGCCTCGACCATGGCCCGGTCCCGGTCGCTGCGCAGGACGGCCATCAAGGCTCCGACATCGGTGGGAGACAGGACTCGGGGCAGGGTCCGCGGCGTGCGAATCAACGCGGCGCCGCCCTTGTTGCGCCGTGCGCCCGCGCCTCGAGCGTGCAAGCTCGTCGGGACCGGGTTCGCTGTCACCCCGGCGTCACCGCGGGCCGCCAGGTAGCTGAACAGTCCGCGCACGCTCGACAGCCGTCGGGCGATCGTGCGGGCGGCCAGGCCGACTTCGCCGTCATCGAGGCGCACGACCTTGTCGCCGTGGCGTGGCGCGCGCTGTGCGGTCAAGAACGCGAACACGTCGGCCGTGGTCACCTCGGCCGGCTCTTTGGCCACGACGTCGAAGAAGATCTTCAAGTCCGAAGCGATCGCCAACCAGGTGTTGGTCCGGGCCCGGGCGCCGACGAAGACGAGGTACTCGTCGAGCATCGGGTGGCCCAAGGTGATGGACCGAAGCTCGTTGCCGTCACGGGCGCGAACAAGGCAGGGCATAAAGGGCAACGCGGCTCCTCTCGGGGCGGGACTGCCATGTTTCCTGGCGCAGGGTCCGAGGCGGTGG
>JAJZMD010000035.1 GCA_021803085.1 Actinomycetes bacterium | reverse complement strand
CGCCGCGCCGGTCGGCGTCGTGAGCTCGAGCGGCACCGGCCGCCCGTAGGTGGGGAAGCCCTCGAGCAGTCTGAGGACTGCGGGGGACGGGTTGGGAAGGGTGCCGTGGGCGGCGCGGACGGTCCCCGTGCCGAGCGCCACCGCGGAGACCGCCACGGTGTCCACGCCGAGCACCTCGAGGGCCGAAGCGGTGCCGACCACGTCGACGAGCGCGTCGTGGCCCCCGACCTCGTGAAAGTGGACGTCGTCGGGACCCGTCCGGTGGAGCAGCCCCTCGACTTCGGCGAGCGCCGCGAAGGTGGCGAGCGCGCGTCGTTCCACCCGGGCGGGCAGCGCGGCCGCCCGCACGGCCGCCGCGATGTCGGCGTGGCTCCGGTCACGGCGCTCGCCGCCGGACGCCCCCCCGACGTGCACGACTGCTCGCGTGCACGCGATGCCGCCGCGCAGCACCGGTTCGAATCGGAGCTCCCAGCCGCCGACCGGCAGCCGTGCGAGCAGCGCCGCGACCTCCGCCTCGTCGGCGCCCGCGTCGAGCAGGCTGCCGAGCGCCATGTCGCCGGCGATGCCCGCGAAGCAGTGGAACCACGCGATGCGGGTCATCGCAGCAGGCGTGCGACCGCGCACGCCGCGCCGTAGCCGTTGTCGATCCCGACCACGGTGACCCCTGCGGCGCAGGTCGCGAGCATCGCGAGAAGGGCGGTCACCCCCTCGAGCGATGCGCCGTACCCGACACTCGTCGGGACCGCGACGACCGGTGCGGCGGTGATGCCGCCGACGAGGCTCGCGAGCGCGCCCTCCATCCCCGCCACCACCACGACGGCGTCCGCGCTCTGGAGCTCCTCGACCGACGCCAGCAGCCGATGCACGCCCGCCACGCCGCAGTCGGCGAGCAGCGAGGGGGAGAAGCCGTACGCGTCGAGCACGGCGCGGCATTCGTCGGCGACCGCCAGGTCCGCCGTGCCAGCCGTGAGAACGAGGACGCTGCCCGGTCGTTCGGGGGCGCGTCGCCAGGCGACGGTGGACAGCGCGCCGGTCGGGGTGACGACCGCCTCGCCGTAACCGCTGCCGGGAGCCCTGCCGTCGTCAGTGCTGCCGCTGGCGGTGCCGGGAGCCGTGCCGCTGCAGGGAGCCGTGCCGCCTTCGGCCGAGGCGGCGGCGGCCGAGACAGCTCGCACCGCCCGTTGCGCGGCGGACACCTGGTCGAGATCGGCGCGGGTCAGCAGGACCGGTCCGGAGCCCGCTCGCAGCAGCTCGACCACGATCGACGCGCACTGCTCGGGGCTCTTGCCGGGTCCGTACACCGCCTCGGCGAAGCCCTGCCGGAGGGCGCGGTGGTGGTCGACCCGGGCGAAGCCGAGGTCGGCGAACGGCAGGTGCCGCAGCCGTCTCACGGCCTCGTCGGGGTCGCAGTCCCCCCTCGAGACGTTGACGAGGAGGCGGTGCAGGGCGAGTTCGTCCATCGTGGCTCACTATCCTGCCCCGGCATGGTCGACCCTGCGATCCACCTGTCTTCGGTCGCCTTCCTCGGACCGCTCGGGACGTTCACCGAGGAGGCGCTGCTCACCCAGGAGGACTACTCGGCAGCAGCCCTCGAGCCCATGGCCTCGATCGGCGACGTGCTCGAGGCGGTGGGATCGGGCAGAGCCGACATCGGCTTCGTGCCGATCGAGAACGCGATCGACGGCGTGGTGCGCGACACCCTCGACGCACTGATCTTCGACGTCGACCTCCTCATCCAGCGCGAAGTCGTGCTCGACGTCCGCCTCCACCTCATGGCACCGCGCGGGGCGGCGCTCCGGGACGTCCGAAGGGTCGTGTCCTATCCCGTTGCGCTCGCGCAGTGCCGGAGGTTCTTCGCCGAGCAGCTGCCCGACGTGGAGGCGGTGGCGGCGAACTCCACCGCCGACGCCGCGCGGCAGCTGGGCGCGCACCCCGACCGCCACACGGCGGCGATCGCGCCACGTCTCGCCGCCGACCTCTACAACCTCACGATCCTCGCCGAGGACGTCGAGGACTTCGCAGGCAACCAGACGCGGTTCGTCGCGGTGGGCCCCGTTGGCATTCCTCCGCCGACCGGCCACGACCGGACGACGATCGTCTGCTTCCAAGACGCCGACCGACCGGGGAACCTCCACGGGATCCTGGGCCAGTTCGCCGCGCGCAACATCAACCTGACCCGGCTCGAGTCCCGGCCCACGAAGCAAGGGCTGGGCGAGTACTGCTTCGCCATCGACCTCGCGGGTCACGTCGCGGACGAGGTCGTCGCCGACTGCCTTCGGGACCTCCGGGCGAACCTCGCCGACGTGAAATTCCTCGGCTCGTACCCTGCAGGCGGGCAGCACGCGCCGCAGCGGCGGCAGGAGGTCGAAGAAACCTGGCGCATCGCGGACGAGTGGCTCGCGCGGTACCGCTCGCAGGTCCGCTCGTCGTGACACGAGGAGGGCTCGGCCCGGAGAAGGAGGCGCAGGCACACGAAGACGTGGACGCGCCGGGCCAGCGGAGCGACGGTGGCCTCCTGGTGGACTGCGCGGGTGCAGACCGCGGCACGGTCGCGGCTCCCGCGTCGGCCCACTGCCCGGCCCGCGGCGTGCCCGCACGCGTCGCCACCTCGAAGAGGCGCGCGGGGGACGGAACATGACGTGCGCACCTTTGATCCCGGCGGTGACGTTCACATGACCGCGAGCACCGGCACGAGCTCGAGCATTCAGCTCGTCTGCCTGGACATGGCAGGCACCACCGTGAGGGACGACGGTGCGGTCGAGCAGGCGTTCGTCTCCGCCCTGGACGCGTTGGAGATCCCCGACGAACGGCGGCCCGCCATGGTCGACTACGTGCGCGAGACGATGGGGACCTCGAAGATCGAGGTGTTCCGTGCGCTCTTCGGCGACGAGGAGCTCGCGCGCGACGCCAACCTCGCCTTCGAGGCCGCCTACGAGGCGGGCCTCGACAGAGTGCAGCCGATCCCGGGCGCCGCCGAGACGATCGAGGAGCTCCGGGCTCGCGGCATACGCGTCGCGCTCACGACCGGGTTCTCCGCGCGCACGCGGGACCTCCTTCTCGGCGCTCTCGGTTGGACCGACGTCGCCGACTTGGTGGTGAGCCCTTCGGACGCAGGGCGCGGGCGACCCTTCCCCGACATGGTGTTGACGGCGGTGCTCCGGCTCCGGGTCGACGCTGTGCAGGCTGTCGCGGTGGCCGGGGACACCGCAGCGGACGTCACGACGGGATTGCGCGCCGGCGCCTCGGTGGTGGCCGGGGTCCTCAGCGGCGCCGATGACCGGTCCCGACTGCTCGGGGCCGGCGCCACCCACGTGATCGACTCGGTGGTGACACTCCTACGTGTGATCGGGGCTGCGTAGAAAGTGCCGGCGTGAGGCGGGCGGCGCGGGGGCTGCTCTCGACGTCGACCACCGAACGGGGCATGCCTCAGGGTGACTTGACTTAGAATGTTAGGTAACCCTAATAATGAGACGTGCGGGAGGCCGGCGTGGGCAGGGTGGACGCGCAGGCGACCTTTCGAGGCTCGGGGGGGCCCCTGCCGTCGCGGCCGCGGCAGTCGCGGCCCGCGCGGTGCGGTCACCGGGGCCCGATCCGCGCCGGTGTCCTCGTGGCTGTGGCGGCGGCGCTCGGGGTGGCCCTCGGTGCATGCGGGTCGGCGTCCTCGCCGGGGTCTCGCCAGTCGATCACGCTCTACAGCGGCCAGCACCAGCAGACCACCGACGCATTGGTCGCGGGCTTCGAGAAGGAGACCGGCATCACGGTCAACGTCCGAAGCGGCACAGAGGACACGTTGGCCGATCAGATCGTCGCCGAGGGGGCCCGCTCGCCAGCCGACGTGATCTACGCGGAGAACTCGCCTGCGCTCGAGCATCTCCAGAGCAAAGGGCTGCTGGCCAAGGTGGACGCCGGCACCCTGGCGAAGACGCCGCGCAATTACGACTCTCCTGCGGGTGACTGGGTGGGCGTGTCGGCACGCGTGAGCGTCCTCGTCTACAACCCAGCGCTGATCTCCAGGCGCGAGCTCCCCACGTCGGTGCTCCAGCTCGCGAATCCGCGCTACAAGGGCAAGCTCGCGTTCGCTGCCGCTGAGACCGATTTCCAGCCCATCGTGACGGCTGTCGACCGTGCGTACGGCAGGACGGCAACGCTTTCCTGGTTGGAGGGCATCAAGGCGAACGTCGCCGGCTTCACACACACATACACAACAGACGAGACCATCACCAACGACGTGAACAGGGGAGAGGTCGCCTTCGGGGTGATCAACCAGTACTACTGGTACCGGCTGCGCGCGGAGATCGGGCGTTCCAACGTGCACTCGCGGATCGCATATTTCGCCCCGCACGATCCCGGCTACGTCATCGACGTCTCCGGTGCCGCCGTCCTCGAGTCCTCCGCGCACAAGGCCGCCGCGCAGCGGTTCCTTGCCTACATGGTCAGCAAGTCGGGCCAGGACGTCATCGCCGCGTCGAGGTCGTTCAGCTTCGAGTACCCGATCGACTCGGGGGTGACGACCAAGGCACCCGAGCTGCCCTTCGACCGGTTGCGGCCCTGCCATATCACCGTGGGCGAGCTCGGTGACGGGCGAAGCGCGGTCGCGCTGCTCACCGAGGCGGGGCTGCTGTGACCGAGCAACGCACCGCCGAGCAACGCACCGCCGAGCAACGCACCGCCGGGCAACGCACCGCCGGGCAACGCACCGCCGGGCAACGCACCGCCGAGCAACGCACCGCCGAGCAACGCACCGCCGAGCAGGGATCCGTCTCGGAAGCTCCTAGCTCTACGTCGCGGCGTCTCTCGCTGCGCGTGCCCCCGGGTTTGCTGGTTGCCGGCGTGGCAGTCGTCGCGGTGCTCCTCGCGCCGCTCGCGTTCCTCCTCCTCGAAGCGAGCGGAGTCGGAGCTGGGGCCGTCGCCCACCTCATCTGGCAGCCGCTCACCGCCAGCCTGCTGTGGAACACCCTTCGGCTCGTCGTGGTGGTGACGGCGCTCTGCGCAGCGATCGGCACCCTCGCGGCGTGGTGCGTCGAGCGGACCGATCTCCCCGGCCGCCGGGCCTGGGCGGTCCTGGTCGTGGTGCCCTTCGCGATCCCGGACTTCGTGGTCAGCTTCGGGTGGGCGTCGCTGTCGACGTGGGTGCAGGGCTTCCGCGGCGCCGTCCTGGTCATGACCCTGGCCGTGTACCCCCTCGTGTACCTGCCGGTCGCGGCGGCCCTCCGTAGCGCCGACCCGGCCCTCGAAGAGGCCTCGCGCAGCCTGGGAGTGGGCCGGGTGCGGACCTTCCTGCGGATCACGCTGGGGCAGGTGCGCGGTGCCGTGCTCGGTGGGTGCGTCCTGGTCGCCCTCGCGCTCCTCGCCGAGTACGGCGCCTTCGAGATCCTCGGCTACCACACGTTCACCACCGAGATCTTCACGGCGTTCCAGGTCTCCTTCGACGTGCAGACTGCGTCCGCCCTGTCACTCGTGCTGGTCGTGCTCGGGGCGGTGGCGCTCGCGCTCGACGCGGCCGTTCGGGGCAAGGGCCGGACCGCGCGCACCGGTCCGCTGGCGCAGCGGGAGGCAACCAGGCACCGGCTCGGCCGGGCGAGGGTTCCGGTGCTGGCGGCCTTCGCCGCCCTGGTCGGGCTCGCCCTCGGGGTCCCGGTCGGCTCGAGCGTGTACTGGGTCTTCGAGGGTGGTGTTCACGCGATCGCGGGCGTCTCCCTGCTGGATGCTGGATGGCACACCGCGCTGTACAGCGGCTCCGCGGCGCTCCTCGACACCATCGCTGCGGTCCCGGTCGCCCTTCTCTCGCTTCGGCACTCCAATCGCGCGACGCGGCTGCTCGAACGGAGCAGCTACGTCGTCCTGGCGATACCGGGAGTCGTGGTCGCGTTCGCCCTCGTCTATTTCTCGGAGCACTATGCGAGCGGATTCGCCTACCAGTCGACGCCCCTCTTGGTGCTCGCCTACGCGATCGGGTCCTTCCCGCTCGCCTTGGTGGCCGTCCGCGCGTCGCTCGCGCACGCCTCGGTGAGCTTCGAAGAGATCGGACGCTCCCTCGGCCAGCGCCGGCTCGCAGTGCTGGCCCGGGTCACGCTGCCGCTGGTGGCTCCTGGGCTCGCAGCGGCCCTGGCCCTCGTGTTCCTGGCGACCGTGACGGAGCTGACGGCGACGCTCATCCTGATCCCGACCGGAGTGCAGACGCTCGCAACGCAGTTCTGGGCGTACCAGAAGAACCTCTCCTACGGCCAGGCCGCACCGTTCGCTCTCGTCATCATCGGGATCGCCGCGGTGCCGAGCTACCTCGTCTCCCGCTACTTCGACCGCCTTCCGTCCCGGGCGACGGGTCGCCGGCAATGACGTCGTCGGCGGAACGCGGCGCGCTCTTCGTACGCGGAGTGAAGAAGGCGTTCGGTTCGCAGCCGGTGCTGACCGGGGTGGACCTCGACGTCCCCGAGGGGAAGATCGCGGCGGTGCTGGGGCGTTCGGGGAGCGGCAAGACGACGCTGCTGCGTGTCCTCGCGGGATTCGAGCGGCCGGACGCCGGCTCCGTCAGCATCGGCGGAAGGGTCGTGGACGACGCCCGCCACCACGAAGCCGTGGAGCGCCGTCGCATCGGCTACGTCCCGCAGGAGGGCAGCCTCTTCCCCCACCTCGACGTGCGCAGGAACGTCGCGTTCGGGCTCTCGCGCCGCGCACGCGGTGTGCGGGTGGACGAGCTCCTCGCGATGGTCGGCCTGGAGTCGCTCGGCAAGCGCTACCCGCACCAGCTCTCCGGGGGGCAGCAGCAGCGCGTCGCGCTCGCCAGGGCGCTTGCGCCCGGCCCCCGCCTCGTCCTGCTGGACGAGCCGTTCGCCTCCCTCGATGCGAGCCTTCGGGCCCAGGTGCGCGGCGAGGTGCTCGCCGTCCTGCGTCGATCCGGGACGACGGCAGTCTTCGTCACGCACGATCAAGACGAAGCGCTGTCGGCGGCCGACCTGGTCGCCGTGCTGCGCGCCGGCGTCATCGCGCAGCTGGACGCGCCGTTCCAGCTCTACAACCATCCGGTGGACGCCGACGTGGCGTCGTTCGTCGGCGAGGCGAACCTGCTCTCAGGGGTGGCTCGGGGGTCGGTCGTGGAGACCGGCTTGGGGCCGCTCACCCTCGTCAGGCCTGCACCCCCCGATGCCTGGCTGACGGTGCTGGTCCGCCCCGAGCAGCTGGACCTGAGGGTCGACGACCAGTCCGGCGCCGCCCACGAAGTTGGCGCACGGGTGCTGAGCTGCGACTATCACGGGCACGACACCACCGTGCGCGTCCGCGCGGAAGCCGCCGGCCTGCCCGGCACGCTGGTGGCTCGGGTCGCTGGGAACCGCCCCGTGAAAGAGTCCGATCCGGTCCGTCTCCGCGTGAACGGCGCGGTGGAGGCATGGTCCGAGGCGCCAACCAGCGGCGGGGTACGCCCCTCAGGCCAGGACGCGCCGTCTGAAGTTCCGTAGCCCGATCGTGAGGAGTATCGCCGCGAACCCTGCCAGCACCGGGTAGACGACGTAAAGGTGCATGTGGGGAAACGAGGTGAAAGCGGCGCGCATCCCCTCGTTCACGTAGATGAGGGGATTGAGCAGCACCAAGGTCTGCAGCCAGTGGAACCCGTCGATCTTCACGGGCGCCAGCGTGGTCCACGAGTAATACGTGCCGCCGAGGAACGTGATCGGCAGGATGATGAACCCGAACATGAGACCGATGTTGCGCGGCTGGAAGCTGGTCCCGAGCACCAACCCCAAGCTCGCCATCGCGATGCACGCGATCGGCACCAGCGTGAGGACCACCCACCAGTGCAAGTCGAGATGCGCATGGACTCCCTGGGCGTGCACGACGTCCGCGATCGGGAGCACGATCGCCGCAGAGACGACCCCTTGGGCTGCGCCGGAGAGGACCTTCGCGATCGCGACGAGCCAGATCGGGCAGGGAGCCTGCACCCGATCTTCGATCTCCCGCGTGAACCCGAACTCCTGGGCCATGGTGAGGGCGATCGACTGCACCCCCTGGAACATGATGGAGATGCCGACGACTCCTGGGACGAGGATGGTGGCAAAGGCCGACTCCGCTGCGGGTCCCCTCCCCCCGACGCCCTGTCCGATCTTCGGAAAGACGTAGAGGAACACGAAGCACAAGAGGAACGGCTGGACGAGCGTGCGGAGCACGAAGATCCACTTGTCCTTCCACAGCACGACGAGGTCGCGGAGCAAGAGCGCGCCCAGGGCGACGTAGCTCGCGGTGACGACCGGCCGCAGGTGGACCGAGATGGAGCTGGGGACGCCGCCTTTGGCTCGTGCCGTCGTCGAGGCTGTGATCGCCATCAGTCTCGCAGCTCCCTCCCGGTGAGCGTGATGAACACCGTCTCGAGCGAGGGCTCTGCGACAGAGAGGTCGAGGATGTCGAAGCCGTGGCGCTCTGCAGCGAGGACGATCTCTGGGATCAGACGGTGCGCGCCGCTCACGTGCAGCTGCAGGGCTCCGTCTGCTGTGCGGGTGCGGGTGACCCCGTCGACCTCCCGCCTGAGGAGACTGCCGAGCGCCGCAAGGTCGCCCCCCGAACGGATCGTCACGATGGTGTCCGCGCCGATCCCGCGCTTCAGCGCTCCCGGCGTGTCGAGAGCGAGGATCCTGCCGTGGTCCATGATGGCGACCCGGTCGCAGAGCTTGTCGGCTTCCTCCATGTAGTGGGTCGTGAGGAGGATGGTCTGGCCGTCTTCGTTGAGCTGCTCGAGGATCTCCCACAGCGCGAGGCGGCTCTGCGGGTCGAGCCCGGCCGTCGGCTCGTCCAGGAACAGCACGGCGGGCCGGTGGAAGATCGCCCTCGCCACCATCAGACGTTGCGCCATCCCTCCCGACAGGGAGTAGACGGACGCGTTCGCCCACCGATCGAGCTGGAATTGCTCGAGGAGGTCTCCGGCGATGCGCCGGGACGCCGTCGCCCCCATGCCGAACAGGCGGCCGTGGAAGTACAGGTTCTCCCGTACCGTGAGCTGCCGGTCGAGCGTGTTCTGTTGCGAGACGATCCCGCTGAGCTGTTTTGCGAGTGCCGGGTGCGCGGCCACGTCGACCCCGCCGACGAATGCACGCCCTGAGGTCGGCACCACTCTCGTCGTGAGGATGCCAGCGGTGGTGGTCTTGCCAGCGCCGTTCGGGCCGAGGAGACCGAAGATCTCGCCCGCCTTCACGTCCAGGTTCAGGTGATCCACCGCGGGGAAGTCGGTACGGGGATAGACCTTGGTCAGCTCCTCGGTGCGGATGATCGCTACCCGGCTCTCGGTGACCGGGGCGCGAGCGAGCGTCGTCCCCGTCGACATCTGCGACATGCTAGCCATGGGCCCGTTGCTCCCCGGGCCGCGCAACGCACCGGCGGGCCCTGGCGGCCGGGCCGGTCTGGAGCGCGCGGCCGGCGTCGACGAAGACCCTGTCGCACCGAAGGCGCGAACCGGGGCCGCGTCCGAGCGGGCGCGAAGAGAAGAGAGAGGCGTCCTGCTCTGGTAGGGCGGGCGACTCACGGGCAGAATCGGTGCATGGCGGAACCGCAGAGCTCGCCCGAGGCCGAGCGGTTGTGGCAGGAGGTCGGAGCCATCCTGGACGACCTCGGGGTCGGGAGCCTGGGCCGGCTCCGGTGGCAGAGCGACCTGTCCGAGGAGTTCGGGCTCGACAGCCTGGCCGTGGTCGAGCTGCACGACCGCGTGGAGCACGCGTTCGGGGTGCAGCTCCCCGCCGAGGTGCTCTCGAGCGCGCGGACCCCGGCCGACTGGCTGGAGGCGGTGCTCGAGGCGCTGGGCGCTCCTGCCGAGGCCGAGCCCGCGGCGGCCTCAGCTCGCCTGGCGCGCCAGACTCCTTCCGCACCGACCGTCGAACCGGGACGCGTCCGGGGATCACCGTGGGCGGAGACGGCCGGCACGCTCGTCGACGCCCTGGCGTTCCACGTCCAGGCGCACCCGGGCCTGGTCGGGATCCGCCTCCTCGGCGACGGCGGGGCGACTGCGGAGGACGTCAGCTACGCGGCGCTCGAGTCGGAGGCGAAAGCGTACGCCCGCGGCTTGATCGCAGAGGGATTCGAGCCGGGCGAGCGGGTGGCCCTCATGCTGCCGACGTGCCGGGCCTACTTCGTGGTGTCGATGGGAGTGATGATGGCGGGCGGCGTGCCGGTTCCCATCTATCCGCCCGCGCGCATGTCAGTGCTCGAGGAGCACCTCCGCCGCCAGGCGGTGCTGCTCGACAACGCCGGAGCCAGCGTGCTGGTCACCATCCCCGAGGCGCTCCTGGCGGCGCGGCTGCTGCGCACCCAGGTGCCGGCCCTCAGGTCGGTGCGCACGCCAGCCACGCGCTGGGCGACCGGCGGCGCCCCTCGGGCGCTGCCGGAGGTGGGGCCCGACGACGTCGCGCTCATCCAGTACACCTCGGGGAGCACCGGCGACCCCAAGGGAGTGGTGCTGACCCATCGTCAGCTGCTCGCCAACGTCCGCGCCATGGGTGAGGCTGCCCAGGTGGACAGCAGCGACGTCTTCGTGTCCTGGCTCCCGCTCTACCACGACATCGGCCTGATCGGGGCATGGCACGCGGCCAGCCTGTACTTCGGGATGCTGAGCGTCTTCATGTCGCCGCTCGAGTTCCTGGCGCGTCCCGCCACCTGGCTCCAGGCCGTCACTCGCTACTCCGGCACGCTGTCGGCGGCTCCGAACTTCGCCTACGAGAGCTGTGTCGAGCGGGTGAGCGACTCCGAGCTCGAGAGGCTCGATCTGTCGTCGTGGCGGCTCACCTTCAGCGGCTCGGAGCCCGTCAGCGCCTCGACCTGCGAGCGCTTCTCGAGACGGTTCGCCTCCTGCGGGTTCCGCCCCGAGGCGTTGTGCCCGGCCTACGGCCTGGCCGAGGTGGGGGTGGGTGCCACCTTCAGCCCGCTCGGGCGGCCGCCGCGCTTCGACACCGTCCGCCTTGCCGACCTCGAGCGCCGGGGCGAGGCGGTGACCGTGCCGAGGGGAGATCCTGCCGGCCTCTCACTGGTCAGCTGCGGCCTGCCACTTCCCGGCTTCGAGGTGCGGGTGGCCGACGACCACGGGCGAGCCCTCCCCGAGCGACAGGTGGGCCGGGTGGAGCTGCGCGGACCTTCCGCGACGGCGGGCTACTTCGCGAACCGAGCAGCCACCGACGCGTTGTGGGACGGAGACTGGCTCGACACCGGCGACAGCGGGTACCTCGCCGACGAGGAGCTGTTCCTCACCGGCCGGGTGAAGGACATCGTCATCCGCGCGGGCCGCAACCTGCACCCCGAGGACCTCGAGCAGGCGCTGGCGGAGCTGCCCGGGCTCCGGCCCGACGCCGTGGCCGTCTTCGGGGTGTCCGATGCCGCCCGCGGGACCGAACGCCTCGTCGCTGCGGCCGAGACCGAGGTGCGCTCACCCGAGCAGCGCGCGGCACTGCGGGCCGCCGCGGCTCGACGATCGCTGGAGCTGGTCGGCGTCGCTCCCGACGAGGTGGTCCTGCTGCCCGCGGGGTCCATCGTGCGCACGGCCAGCGGCAAGATCCGTCGGCAGGCCACCCGGGACGCCTACCTCGCGGGGACCCTGGGCCGCCGCCCGGCCCCGGTCGCCGTGCAGCTGGGTCGCTTCGCGTGGTCGGGCGTGCGACCGGCTGCCCGGCATCTGGCCCGTCGAGGCGACGAGCTGGCCTACGCGGCCTGGGTGTGGACGCTCGTCGTGCTGATCGGAGGGGCGACGTGGCTCTGCCTGCTGCTGCCCATTGCTCCGAGGTGGCGCTGGCGGATCGCCCGGACGGCAGGCTGGGCGCTCGCCGCCGCCGCCGGCGTCGAGCTCCGGGTCGTCGGGGAGCTGCCGGCCGACCTCACGGGGGCCGTCATCGTCTCCAACCACCCGAGCTTCGTGGACGGGCTCGCTCTCCTTCTGGCCATGCCGGACCCGGTGGTCTTCGTGTCCAGCACCGACTTCGAGCGCCAGCGCCTGGCGGGCACGCTCCTGCGGCGGCTCGGATCGGTCTTCGTCCACCGGGGCCGGCCCGAGGAGAGCGAACGCGATCTCGAGCGCCTGGTCGAGGTGGTGCGCAGCGGCCATCGCCTGGCTTTGTTCCCCGAGGGCTCGATGACCGCGGGGGTCGGGCTTCGTCGGTTCCACCTCGGCGCCTTCACCGTCGCCACCCTGGCGGGGTGCCCGGTGGTCCCGGTCGGAATCCGTGGCACGCGACGGGTGGTGCGCGTCGGCAGCTACTTCCCGAGACGAGCGTCGGTCGAGGTCGTCGTCGGCGCCCCGCACGCACCCGACGGACGGGACTTCGCCTCCCGCACCACGATGGCCGAAGAGGTGCGGCGGGCTGTCAGCGACCTCGTGGGAGAGCCGGAGCTCGACTGACCGACAGCAGCGCCTCGTCGCAGGTGGCTCGCCGAGGTCTCCCCGATGCCGGCGCGCGAGACTGAGCCATGCCCGCGCGCCCGGCCGGACGCTGCAAGATCGCGGTCGGCGACCTCGAGGCGACCTTCCTCCCGGACGGGTACATCTGTGCAACCCCCGAGAGCTCCTACCCGGGGAGCTCCGAGCCCCTGTGGCGGGCCAACCCGCACCTGCTCGACGGAGACGGGCGGGTCGTGATGAGCCTCGGCGCCCTCCTCGTCCGCAGCGGGGAGCGGCAGGTCCTCATCGACCTCGGATGGGGGCCGACCGAGTCACCGATCGTCGACCCTGCGACGGGCGCCACGGACGGCTGGATCGCCGGGGGGGCGCTGCTGCGCCACCTCGAGGCGAGCGGGTTGCGGCCCGAGGACGTCGACACGGTCCTGTTCTCGCACCTGCACCGCGATCACACCGGGTGGCTGGATCGCAACGGCACGCCCTGCTTCCCGAGCGCCACCCACCTCGTAGCCGAGGCGGAGTGGACCTACTGGACGACGACCGGGGACCTGGGGGTCGGACCTGCGCCGACGAAAGAGCAACTCGACGCGCTGGCCACGCGGGTCACGTTCGTCGCCGACGGGGACACGCCGGTGCCGGGCGTCGACGTCCTCGCCACGCCGGGGCACACGCCGGGGCACTGCAGCTTCGTGCTGTCGTCGGGAACCGAGCGCGTCGTCGTGCTCGGGGACGCCGTCCACTGCCCCCTCGAGCTGCTCGAAGGAGAGCTCGCCTTCGTCGCGGACGTGGACCCGGCCCTCGCGCAGCGCACGAAGCGCCAGATCGAGGCGGAGCTGCTCCGCCCGGGTACCCTCGCCGCGGGTCCGCACTTCGCGGACCTCGTCTTCGGCCGTCTCCTGTCCGGCGAGGGCAGGCGGAGGTGGTGCTTCCCGGAGGCCCAGCGGTCGGTCCAGGGGCCGCCACCTCGAGGCGAGCCCGCCTGACGGGCCCCGGGCGAAACGGCCGGTCCCAGGCGAAACGGCCGGTCCCGGGTGAGCAGCAGGAGCGGCACGGAAGGAGCGGCGTGACGAAGAAGGCGAAGAAGCAGGTCGGAGTACGGCTGCCGAAGCAGGCGCAGGACGGAGGGGTCCCGCAGGAATGGTCGTTCGAGCTGGAGGTGCTGGCTCCGATCGCCGGCATCGTCGAGATCCGCGCCGACACGCCGGCAGAGTTCGCGGAAGGCGCCCAGGACATGGACGCGCTCATGACGACGTGGGGCATGCGCATCGACAGGCAGGTCATCGACGCGTTGCGCCAATGCGTGGTGATCGGCCTCGGGAGCGTGGGAGTGGACATGGTCGACGTGGACGCAGCGACGGCCGCCGGCATCGTCGTCACGAACGTCCCCGACGTCTTCACCGAGGAAGTCGCCGACCACACCATGATGCTGTTGCTCGCCGCGGCGAGGATGACCCCGGCCATGACGCGCGTCGTCGCGCAGGGGAAGTGGCACGAGGGACGGCCGGCGCTGAGCCGCAGGCCGCGTCTCTTCGGCCAGACGCTCGGGCTCTATGGGTTCGGGAACGTGGCGCGCTGCACGGCTCGACGCGCCAAGCCGTTCGGTCTCCACCTGCTGGCGTACGACCCGTACGTGAGCGAGCTCGAGATCACCGGAGCCGGGGCAGAGCCCGTGTCCTTCGGCGAGCTGCTGCAGCGGAGCGACTTCCTCTCGATCCACGCGCCCCACAACAACGAGACGGAGCGCGCCTTCGACGCGGCCGCGCTCGCGCGCATGAAGCCCACCGCGATCCTCATCAACACGGCTCGAGGCGCGCTCGTGGACGAACGCGCCTTGATCGACGCTCTGGAGGCCGGCGCCATCGCCGGCGCGGCGCTCGACGTCCTCGAGCAGGAGCCGCCTCGTCGGGACAACCCGCTCCTCGACATGGAGAACGTGGTGGTCACGCCGCACGTGGCGTCTGCGACCACCCGGATGCGGCCGGAGTCCCGCCGCCGGGCCGCCCGCGAGGTGGCCATGGTCCTCCAGGGCAGGTGGCCGATGAGCTGCGTGAACCCCACTGTCCTGCCCCGCGGCACGCTCGAGCGGTGGCAGCCTTATCCGATGAACAGAGGTCCCAACCGATGAGGGTCGCCACTGCCATCGCCAGGTCCCTGAAGGCCGAAGGTGTCGACATCCTCTTCGCGTACCCGGTGAACCCACTCATCGAGGCTGCTGCCGAGGAGGACATCCGCACGGTCATCGTTCGCCAGGAGCGCACCGGGCTCCACATGGCCGACGCGTACTCGCGCGTGACCGCGGGTGAGAAGTTCGGCGTGTTCTGCATGCAGCAGGGCCCCGGCACGGAGAACGCGTTCGGCGGGGTGGCCCAGGCCTACTCGGAGTCCGTGCCGATCCTCGTCGTGCCCGGCGGCTACCCCCGCCGTCACGCCCACCGGTATCCGAACTTCAACGCCACGCTCAACATGCAGCACATCACCAAGTGGGCCGAGCCGCTCACCGAGGGGGCCGCGGTCCCCGAGGTGATGCGCCGGGTGCTCTCGAAGCTTCGCAACGGTCGCGGCGGCCCCGTGCTGCTCGAGGTGCCGGCGGACGTCTGGGGTGACGAGGTGCCGGACGACTACCTCCACACGCCCACCCTGAGGGCCAGGAGCGGTCCGGACCCGGCGGACGTGGCCGAAGCGGCGAGGGTCCTCGCCGGAGCGGAGCGGCCTGTGATCTACGCCGGCCAGGGCGTCCACTGGGCCAGGGCGTGGAGCGAGCTCCGAGCGCTCGCCGAGGCCTGGAACATCCCGGTCACCACCTCGATCGAGGGGAAGAGCGCGTTCCCAGAGGACCATCCCCTGTCGCTGGGCAGTGGAGGGCGAGCCAACCCGCGGCCGGTGATGCGCTTTCTCGCGGAGGCCGACGTGATCTTCGGGATCGGGTGCAGCTTCGCCCTGACCGCCTACGGCGTCGCCATGCCGCCGGGCAAGACCGTCATCCACGCCACGTCGGACCCGGGGGACCTGAACAAGGACGTCCCTGCCGGCCATGCCCTCATCGGCGACGCCAAGCTGACGCTGACCGCCCTGACCCAGGCAATGGCAGGCATGGACCGGTCGCGTGCCGCGCAGCGCAGCGACGTGCCGGCACGGATCACCGAGCTGCGCGACGCCTGGCGGGCTGAGTGGTCAGCCCGCACGGGGAGCGAGGAGGAGCCGATCAACCCGTACCGGGTGATCGCGGAGCTCGATGCCATCGTCGACAAGCGAACGACCATCATCACCCACGACGCCGGCAGCCCGCGCGACCAGATGACCCCGTTCTGGACGGCGACGGCGCCGCTCAGCTACATCGGATGGGGGAAGACGACGCAGCTCGGGTACGGGCTCGGCCTGGCGATGGGCGCCAAGCTCGCCAAGCCGGACCATCTCTGCGTCAACGTGTGGGGCGACGCGGCCATCGGGTTCACCGGGATGGACCTCGAGACGGCGGCGCGGGAGCGGATCCCGATCCTCTCGGTCCTGCTCAACAACTTCGCGATGGCGATCGAGATCCCGATCATGCCGGTCTCCCAGGCGAAGTACGGGGCGACGGACATCACCGGCCACTACGCCGACATGGCCAGGTCGTTCGGTTGCTACGGCGAGCGGGTCACCGACCCCGCCGGGATCGCCGAGGCGTTGAGACGGGGGATCGAGGCGACCGAGGCCGGCCGGCCGGCCCTTCTCGAGTTCGTCACCTGCAAGGAGAACGAGATCTCGATCGAATAGCGAGCGAGCCGGGCCCGCGAGGTTCTGACCGCGGGGGAGCTGACCGCGCCTCAGCCCCGTCGCCGCTCGCCGCGCCCGGCCGGTCCGTCGAAGCCGGCGACCTCGTGCGGGTGGTAGGGCTCTTCGAGCCGGTCGAGCTCCTCGTCGCTCAGCTCGAGGTCCACCGCGGCCAGCGCGTCCTCGAGGTGGCCGAGCTTCGTGGCGCCGACGATGGGGGCGGTCACGGCCCGGTTCGACAGCAGCCACGCCAGCGCCACCTGTGCCCGCGGGACCGCCCGTTCGGCGGCCACCTCCGCCACCCGCTCCACGACGGTCCGGTCGGAGTCTTCGTAGAGCGTGGATCCGAAGGCGTCCTTCTCCGAGCGGTTGGTCGTCTCTCCCCAGTCGCGCGTGAGCCGGCCCCGCGCGAGGGGGCTCCAAGGGATGACGCCGACGCCTTGATCGACGCAGAGGGGCAGCATCTCGCGCTCCTCCTCCCGGTTCAGCAGGTTGTAGTGGTTCTGCATGCTGACGAACCGGCTCCACCCGTGGGCATCTGCGGTGTAGAGGGCCTTGGAGAACTGCCACGCGTACATCGACGAGGCGCCGACGTAGCGCACCTTGCCCGCCTTCACGACGTCGTCGAGCGCCTCGAGCGTCTCTTCGATCGGCGTTCGGTGGTCGAGGCGGTGGATCTGGTACAGGTCGATGTAGTCGGTCCCGAGCCGCTCGAGACTGTGGTCCACTTCGGCCAGGATCGCCTTGCGCGACAGTCCGGACCCGTTGGGGCCCTCCCGCATCCGGCCGCACACCTTCGTGGCGATGACGACCTCGTCACGGTTGGCGAAGTCGCGCACAGCCCGGCCCAGGAACTCCTCGCTCGACCCGGCGGAGTACACGTTCGCGGTGTCGAAGAAGTTGACGCCCGCTTCGAGCGCCCTTCTCACGAATGGCCGGCTCTCTTCCTCGTCGAGGACCCATTGGTGGCCGCCGCGAGAGGCGTCCCCGTAGCTCATGCAGCCGAGGCAGATGCGCGACACATCGAGACCGGTCCGGCCCAGCTTGGTGTACTTCACATCACGCTCCTCGCTCGTCGCTGCGTCGCCGAGCGCTGCGTCGCCGAGCGCCGCGTCGCCGCGTCACGCGCCGACGCCGTCTCCCGGGCCGGGGAAGCGCTCCTTCGCCCGCTCGTAGACCTCGGAGGGCAACGGGCCCTTGCTCGCGACGGCCAGGTTCGACGCCAGGTGGTCGGGGTTGGCGGTGCCGACGATCGTGGTGGACATCTTCGGATGGCTGAGCGTGAACCGGATGACGAACTCCATGGGGCTCATGCCGTCGAGGAGCTCGTCCCCCGCGGCCAACTCCCACCGGGCTCTGGCGACACCTTCGGCCATGCCGAGCGGGCCCCGCTCCCAGCCCTTGTCCTCACCCGGCGCCCCGCGGGCCGCCCCGCCGCGCACGAGGACGCCTGCGCCTTGCTCGGCCGCCTGGGTGATCAGGTCTTCGTGGTCGCGCTGGACCACCGAGTAGGGGACCTGGAACACGTCGAAGACACCCATGGAAAGGTGGTCCGGCAGGTTCGGAAGGGTGCCCGACATCCCGATGAACCGCACCTTGCCTTCGTCTTGGAGGTCGCGCAGGGTGCCGATGGTGTGGTCCGCCTCGAGCTGGGCTCGGCTGGGCGACATGTGCACCTGCACCAGGTCGAGCCGATCGGTGCGCATACGGCGCAGGCTCTGCTCGACCCCGGCGCGGACGTTTCCGGCGCCGAAGTCGTGCGGGGCGGGCACCGGGCCGCCGGGCGGCGAAGACAGCGGGCAGCCGCACTTCGAGGCCAGGAAGTACTCGTCCCGCCGGTCTGACAGGTACCGCCCGATCAGCTCCTCGCTACGCCCGTAGTCGATCGACGTGTCGATGATGTTGATGCCGCCGTCGAGCACCGCATTGAGGATCCTGTTCGCGTCCTCGTCGCGTACGGCCGGCCCCCGCGGCTGGCCCCGCAGCTCCATGGCTCCGTAGCCGAGCTCGGTGACCGCGACGCCCGTTCTCCCGAGCGGCCTCGTCCGGAGGGCCATCGCTACCGGGCTCCGTGGGCACGAACGCCTCCACGGCCACGAACGCCTCCACGGCCACGGACGCCACAACCTCGGACGCCTCGGCGGGCGGCTGCTGGGTCTCGCACCGGGTCAATCTCCCACACGGGCTCGAGCCGGGAAAGCGCAGACCCGGAGTGCACCCGCCGACCGCGCGCGTCACCGCGGCGCCGCAGTGCCGGCCGCCTCCCCGCCCGGCGCCTCCGGGCCCTTCCCGCCCGGCGCCCCCGACGCCCGCTCCGGCCCCTCCGGGCCCTCCCCGCCCGGCGCCCCCGCCTCCGCACCCGACGTCCCCGACGTCCCCGACGTCCCCGACGTCCCCGTCGCCAACGCCACAAGGTGTGACCAGAAGGCGTCGAGGGCAGGCGCGGGGGGCGAGCGCCTCCGCAGGGCGGTGAGCGTACGTGCGAGCGCCGGTCGACCGGTGGCCAACCGGCGCAGCCGACCGGCCGCCAGGTCGTCGCCGATCGCCGCCAGGGGGAGCACGGCGTAGCCCAGACCGGCCAGGACGGCCGTCCTCACCGCGTCGACCTGTCCCAGCTCCAGCACCGGCCCTGCGCGGTACGCCGGGCCGAGCAGCTCGGTGGCCAATGCCTCGGTGCCGGAGCCGCGCTCACGCGCGATGTAGCGGTGGGCGGCGAGGTCGGCCGGGCCCACGTACCGGCGTCCGGCGAGCGGGTGATCGGCGGCGGCCGCCACCACCAGCTCGTCGGTCTCCACCGCCAGCTCCTCGAGCCCGTCGTGTGTCTCGGGACCTTCGACCAGCGCGCAGTCCACCACGGCCTCGCGCAGGAGAACGATCGCGTCGTGGGTGTTGACCGTCCGGACTCGCAACCCCAGCGCGGGGTGGCGCTCGAGGAAGCCGGCCGACCACGCCGGCACCCGGTAGATGCCGATGGTGTTGCTGGCCGCCACGTTGAGCTCGCCCGCGAGCAGACCGGTGCGCGCGGCTGCCGTCTCTCGGAGGGACCGGAGGGCGGCCAGCGCCGCAGACGCCGCAGGGAGCAGGGCGCGGCCGTCCGCGGTGAGGCGCACGCCCCGTCCCACGCGCTCGAGCACGGCCAGTCCGAGGACGCGTTCGAGCGCCTTCAGCTGGTGGCTCACCGCCGGCTGGGTGAGGCCCAGCTCGGCGGCAGCGCGGGTGACGTGCTGGTGCTCGGCGACGGACGCGAACGCACGCAGCTGCTCCACCGTGACGGAGCTGTGTGTGCTCAGCAATTCATGAGAAATCAGAATGAAAACGATACAACATATTCCTTAGACACGGAGCAAGCGTTTTCCGTACGGTGTGCCGATGGCAGACGTCGCCTTGCGACCGCGCTGGGTCAAGGTCCTGGACCAGACCCGTTGCATCGGGTGCCACGCGTGCACCGTCGCCTGCAAGTCGGAGAACGAGGTGCCGGTCGGCGTCACGCGCACGTACGTGAAGTCGGTGGAGATCGGCCTGTTCCCCGCTGCCCGGCGGGCCTTTCAGGTCACGCGGTGCAACCAGTGCGAGGAGGCCCCCTGCGTCGAGGCGTGCCCGACCGGCGCGATGTACCGCCGCCCCGACGGCATCGTGGACTTCGACAAACGCGTGTGCATCGGGTGCAAGGCCTGCATGGCCGCCTGCCCCTACGACGCCATCTTCATCAACCCGGAAGACCACTCGGCCGAGAAGTGCAACTTCTGCGCGCACCGCCTCGACCTCGGCCTGGAGCCCGCCTGCGCGGTGGTCTGCCCGGTGGGCGCCATCGTGGTCGGGGACCTCGCCGACCCGGCTTCCAAGGTCGCCCACCTGGTGCACCGATCGCCGGTGGCCGTGCGCCGCCCCGAGAAAGAGACCCGTCCGGGCGTCTTCTACCGGGGCGCCGACCACGCCACGTTGGACCCGTTGGCCGCCGCCCGGCCACGCGGGGGGATCTATGCCTGGGCCGGGCAGGGGAGGGCGGCTCCGGGCAAGGTGACGGCCGGCCACCCGCACCGGCACAACTCCCAAGCCGCGGCGATCGTCTCCTACGACGTGCCCCACGAGGCGCCGTGGGGCTGGCGGGTGAGCCTCTACACCTGGACCAAGGGCATCGCCGCCGGCGCCTACCTCGCTCCGCTGGTGCTGGTGCTGGCCGGACGGCTGGCGTGGTCGAGCACGCTCTTCCGCTGGACGGCGCCGGCGGTCGCGCTGGTGGCGCTGGCCGTGACCGGCGGTCTCTTGGTCTGGGACCTGAAGCACCCTCTTCGCTTCTGGATGCTGTTCGTCCGCCCGCAGTGGCGGAGCTGGCTCGTGCGGGGCGGTGTCATCATCACGGCCTACGGCGCCGCCCTGGTCGCCGCGATGGGGGCCTCGGCGGCCGGATCGGTGAAGGCGGAGGAGGTGGTGGCAGGGTTCGGCCTGCCCCTCGCCGTGCTCACCGCCGGGTACACCGCCTACCTCTTCGCCCAGGCGCGCGGACGTGACCTCTGGCAGAGCCAGCTGCTCGCTCCGCACCTTCTGGTGCAG
>JAJZMD010000076.1 GCA_021803085.1 Actinomycetes bacterium | reverse complement strand
CCACCCGCCCCACCCCGGAGGCTGCCGCTTCGCGAGCTCGTCGGCCTGCGCGCTCGCCACCTCTCCGGACGCACCCAGCAGCACGAAGATGCCGATCAGGACCAGCCAGAAGTCGTAGAAGACGCCGGCCACGACCAGCCCGAGGGCGAGCACCCGCGCCACCGACGCCGCGATACGGGTCGCCGCGAGCCGCGGGAGACGTCGAGCGAGGCCCGCCCGCAGCATGCGGCCACCGTCCATCGGCAGCGCCGGCAGGAGGTTGAACGCGGCGAGGAGGAGGTTGAGCCAGCCGAGTCGCGCCCACCACGAGCCGGTCACGAGCGTCGCGGGCCACACCGAGCTGCCGAGCAACGCGCCGGTCACCAGCAGCAGCCCGCCGAGGACGAGGCTCATCGCGGGCCCGGCCGCCGCGATGGCGGCCTCGTCGGCAGGCCGCTCCGGGATCCGGTCCATCCGCGACATCCCGCCGATCGGCAGGAGAAGGATCCCGAGCACCGTGCCGCCGCGGCGCTTCGCCACGACGCAGTGAGCCAGCTCGTGGACGACCACGCCCGCGAAGAGCGCCGCGACCCAGACGAGCCCCCCGACGACCGCTCCGGCCCCGGCGGGCCACTCGGCCACCACGACGAGGGCGACGAGGAGGGGGAAGCTCCAGTGCACCTCGAGCGGGACCCCGAGGAGCCTGCCGATCCGGAGGCTGTGGGGTGCGGGGTGCTGCGCGCGACGAGTCGGGCGGCCGTCGCCCGCCGTCCCTGTCTGCGGCGTGTGCGGTGCCCGCCGTGCGCTCATGGTCACAGCCTACGGTCGGGATCGGGCGACCCGACCGGGATGCCCAGGACTGCAGCGACGCGTCGCTCTCGCGGGCAGGGTCGAGCACGAAGTCGCCCGCTGCTCTGCGAGCGGGCGCGGCCGGTCGTTCAGTCCTTCCAGTCGGGATCGAGCTGGTGGAGGAACTGGCGGCACCGTTCGGCCTCGTCGTTCTCCCCGATGGCAGCCGCCGCGGCGCGCAGCGCGTCGAGCGCCCTCAGAAAGCCTCGGTTCTCCTCGTGGGCCCACCGGACCGGCCCGGTGCCACGCCAGCCCGCGGCACGGAGCGCGTCCAGGCCACGGTGGTACCCGACCCGCGCGAACGCGTAGCGGTCCGCGGCGACGGTCGCCACCTCGGCGAGGCGTGCCCACGCGTCGAGGTGGCGC
Organism: Actinomycetes bacterium; assembly: GCA_021803085.1. Lineage (GTDB taxonomy): Bacteria > Actinomycetota > Acidimicrobiia > Acidimicrobiales > RAAP-2 > JAJYVT01. The sequence goes on along the minus strand of JAJZMD010000076.1, from coordinate 19,625 downwards.
GGCCACCGTTCCGCCACGGCCGACAGGGCGGCGCGTCGCAGTTGCGGGGCCTGGGCCATCGCCGCAGCGGTCGCGTCGGTCGCCGCCGCGGTCGCAGGGGGGAGCACCGTCTCGGGCGAGCCCTGCGTGAAGGAGACAGGGTTCGAGGCGCCGGCGGTGCGATGCTCGTCGGGCGCGCGCTGCACGTTCACATCCTTCCCCCGGCGGCGCGCGCGGCGCCAGCGCGGCCGGCGTGGCAGCGCTACGGCGTCCGTCGTCTCGCTCCCGGCAGCGACGCGCGTCGGGTTCGCGAAGGTCGTCGGACCCTTAGACTGAGCAAGTGCCCGCACGCACCAGCCCTGTGACGAGCCGCGCCCCGGGCGAGCCGGGCGAAGCCGGGCAGGTGCAGCCTGCGCTCGCGAGGGCCGGTCACGCGCCCGAAGCGCGGACCGGGCTCGCACTCCTCGTGATCCTGCTCGGCGTCGTGATGGCCGCCGTCGACACCACCATCGTGGTCCTCGCCCTGCCCGAGATCCAGCGCTCGCTGCACGTCGGGCTCTCGGGCGTGATCTGGGTGATCATCGGGTACCTGCTCGTGATCACCGTGCTCGCGACGCAGTTCGGGCGTCTCGGCGACATGTTCGGCCGCGTCCGCATGTACGAGGCGGGCTTCGTGATCTTCATCGTCGGCTCCGCGCTCTGTGCGCTCGCGAGCGACGAGGCGACCATCATCGCGTACCGCGTCATCCAGGGACTCGGCGGCGCGCTGATCACGGCGAACAGCGGCGCCGTCATCGCCGACACGTTCGCGCCGGAGAAGCGTGGGCGCGCCTACGGGTACGTGTCGGTGGGTTGGAGCGTCGGTGCGATCCTCGGGATCCTCCTGGGCGGCGTCATCGTGACCTACGTCGACTGGCGCTGGATCTTCTGGATCAACGTGCCCACCGGCGTCGCCGCCGTCCTCCTCGCCCTGCGGGTGCTGCGCGACGAGGCGAAGCACGTCCGCGAGCGGGTCGACGTCCCGGGAATGCTGCTGCTCGGCGCGGGAGTCTTCGGGGTGCTCTGGGCGATGACGAAGCTCTCGACGTCCTCTTTCAGCGTCGAGGTGGCCGGGTTCCTCATCGGCGGCGTCGTCCTCCTCGCGGCGTTCGTGGTGGTGGAGCACGTGACGGAGTCCCCGATGCTCGACCTCTCGCTCTTCAAGATCCCCACGGTGAGCCCGACGATGCTCGCCTCCCTGTTCCAGGCGATGGCCAACTTCGCGGTGCTCTTCCTCGCCATCATGTACCTGCAAGGCGTGCGGGACCTCAGCCCGCTCCACGCCTCGCTGCTGCTCGTGCCCGGGTACCTGGTCGTCGGCCTGTCGGGCCCCGTCGCGGGTCGCCTGACCGACCGCTGGGGAGCCGTGTGGCCGGCGACGGCCGGGCTCGCCACCGAGGTCGTCGCCCTCCTCATGTTCGCCAGCCTCCAAGAGCACACCTCGGTGTGGCTCGTCGTCGCAGCCTCGATCGTGAACGGGGTGGGCGGGGGGCTGTTCTTCCCGGCGAACACCACCGCCGTGATGCGCGCCGCTCCGCGTGAGCTGTTCGGGGTGGCGTCGGGGACGTTGCGGACGTCGAGCAACGTCGGCATGGTCTTCTCCTTCGCGGTCGCGGTGCTCGTGGCGGGCCGGGCGATCCCGCACAACGTGGCTTTCGCGATCTTCGTGGGCACCACCCACCTCACCCAGCGGCTCGCCGGGTCGTTCACCGACGGCCTCCATGCCGCGTTCTACGCGTCGATCGCGCTCATGGCGATCGCAGCCGTCTTGTCCGCGACGCGTGTCCTGCACTTCTGGCGCGAGCGGCAGCCGCGCGTCGAGACCGTCGCGAGCGAATAGAGGGCAACGGGCGTGCCGGCGACGAGCCCGTGCCGGCGACGAGCCCGTGCCGGCGACGGCAGCAACCCGCGAAAAACGGGGAAATGCCGGGGAAATTCTTCGCGAACTGCAAAGACAAACGCGCCGCGCTTTGGCACACTGGGACTGTCGGAGCGCCACCCGACGGGTCAACGGACCCCACGGGCGGACGGACCGCTCGCAACGAGGTCGTGCGGTGTCGGAAAGGGGTCGGAGACGATGGAAGAGCACCCGATCGAACGGTTCGACCCCCTGCTGCGCAACATGCTTGCTTGGCACCTCGTCGAGGAGACCGGCGAAGGCGGCTGGGTGCTCCGGCCGGAGGTCGCAGCTCGGCTGACGCTCCTCGTCAGGTACACGAAGGGCGACGAGCCGTCCGAGGTCGTCTACTTCGGGCACGTCTGCGCCGGCTGCAGGTCGAGCGGGCTCACGCGCTTGCGGGACGGCCGGTACCTGTGCGACGACTGCCGGAAGGCAGCGGACCTGGCTGCCGTCGCGACGCTGCTCCCGGAGCCCGAGGCTCCGAAAGCCCGCCGGTTCAGCAGGTCCCGCGAGATCGCGAGCTGATCCGGCCTGAACAGGCCCCGTGCCCAGCCTGCGCGGGCGCGACAGGACCGTGCGGGCGCAGGCCGGCGGGTCGATAGAGTCACTGGCCGTGCAGACGCCTGGATCTTCGACCGTGAGCGTCCTGGGCCACCGAGTCGAGCGCCGCGAGGACCCGCCGCTGCTCACCGGCGCGGCCGAGTACCTCGCCGACCTGCGGCCGGACGGGATGCTCCACGCGGTCTTCGTGCGCTCGAACGTCGCGCACGGGGAGCTGCGGGGGGTGGAGGTCGCCGACGCGCTCGCGCGGCCCGGCGTGGTCGCCGCGTTCAGCGCCGACGACCTCGGGCTGCCGGACATTCCCGAGTGGCCCCGTCCCGACGGGCAGCCCCGCCCGGAGCTCGCGAGGCCGTGCCTCGCGAAGGGCCGAGTCCGCTTCGTCGGGGAGGCGGTGGCGGTGGTGGTCGCCGAGTCGGAGGCCGCGGCCGTCGACGCGGCGGAGCTGGTCGTCGTGGACGTGGACCCGCTGCCTGTCGTGATCGACCCGCTGGAGGCGCTCGGTCCGGACTCGCCCCAGTTGTTCCCCGAGCTCGGGACGAACGTGGTGCTCGAGGCGGGCCCTGCAGTCCCCGACGCGCTGTCCGGCGCCGAGGTGGTCGTGCGGGCTCGCTTCGTGAACCAGAGGGTCGCGGCCGTGCCGATGGAGCCGAACGGGACGCTCGTGATCCCCACTCCCGATGGCGGCCTCGACTGCGTGATGAGCTGCCAGGCGCCGTTCCTCGTCCGTCGCGGGATCGCCCGCGCCCTGGGGCTCGACGAAGCGAGCGTGCGGGTGCGCACGGTCGCGGTGGGCGGCGGGTTCGGTGCCAAGGGCGGCGTCTACCCCGAGCAGGTCGTCGTCGCGGCGCTCGCCGCGCGGCTCGGCCGGCCCGTCCGCCACGCGGAGACGCGCTCGGAGAACCTGGTTGCGATGAGCCAGGGGCGCAGCCAGGTCCAGGACGTGGCGCTCGGGGCGCGCCGGGACGGGACGATCGTGGGGCTCGAGGCGAGGACGGTGACCGACGTGGGGGCGTACCCCTGGCGTGGTGCCATCCCCTTTCGGACCGCGCGGCTGATGGCCACCGGCGTCTACCGGATCCCGAGCCTCGCGCTCACCTCGCTCGGCGTGGTCACGAACGCGACGCCGATCGGTCCCTACCGCGGCGCCGGACGTCCGGAGGCGACGGCGATGCTCGAGCGCGCGATCGACATGCTGGCCGCCGAGCTGGGAAAGGACCCCGTCGAGGTGCGGCGCGTGAACATGCTCGCGCCCGGCGATTTTCCCTACACGACGGCCACCGGCGCCGTCTACGACAGCGGCGAGCTCGGGCGCGCGCTCGACAGGGTGCTCGAGCTCGCCGGGTACGACGACGTCCGCGCCGAGCAGCAGGACCGGCGCCGCCGCGCGGACCCGATGGCCCTCGGCCTCGGCCTCTCGACCTTCGTGGAGGTGAGCGGCTCGGGTGGGGAGTACGGCGGCGTGTCGATCGGCGAGGACGGGGTGGTCGTCGTCACCACCGGCGCGTCGCCGCACGGCCAGGGCCTCGCGACGGCGCTCGCCCAGATCGTCGGGGCAGAGCTCGGCGTCGAGGTGGAACGTGTCCGCGTCGTGCACTCGGACACGGCCCTCGTGCCCGAGGGCGTCGGCACCTTCGGGTCCCGTTCCGGCCAGCTCGCTGGCAGCGCGGCGCTCAACGCCGCCCGCGCCGTCGTCGACCAGGCACGTGCGCTCGCCTCCGGGCTCCGTGAGGTGGCGCCGGCGGACCTCGTCGTGGTCGGCGGCGGACTGGCGGTCGCGGGCGTCCCCGCGAGCGTGCTCGGCTGGGCGGAGCTGGCGGCGGCCGCGCCAGAAGGCCGGCTGCACTCCGAGGGCGACTTCACACAGGAACTCGGCACGTACCCGTTCGGGGCGCACGTGGCGATCGTGGAGGTCGACACCGAGACCGGCCGCGTCTCGCTCGTGCGGCTCGTCGCCGTCGACGACTGCGGGACCGTCGTGAACCCGATGATCGTGGAGGGGCAGGTGCACGGCGGGCTGGCCCAGGGCATCGCCCAGGCGCTGTTCGAAGAGGTCCGTTACGACGGGCTCGGCAACCCGTTGACGGCGACCCTCGCGGACTACGGCATGCCGAGCGCCGCGGAGCTTCCCTCCTTCGAGCTGGACGGGACCGTGACCCCCTCCCCTCGGAACCCTCTCGGCATGAAGGGGGTCGGCGAGTCGGGCACGGTCGGTGCCACCGCCGCCGTCCAGAACGCGGTCGTCGACGCGCTGTCGCCGTTCGGCGTCCGGCACCTCGACATGCCGCTCACCCCCGAGCGTGTCTGGCGTGCCATCCGTGCCGCCGGTGCCGCCGACGCCGCCGGCCGCCCAGCCGACGCGCCCGGCCGGTCGTAGGCTGCGTCGAATGGCTTTCCTCATCCGCAAGCTGCTCCGAGTGCTGCAGCTCCGACGCGAGCAGCGCCGGCGATCCCGTCGCTGACGCGTCGGGCGACGTGGCGCGCCCGCCTCGGGTGTCGTCGCCCCGTGCCAGCTGGAAGGCGACCGCCCGCGCGCTGACCGCGCGCATCCGCCGGGACCGGGTCTCCGTCTCCGCAGGGAGTCTCGCCTACCACGGCTTCTTCGCCTTCTTCCCGGCGGTGATCGCCGCGCTGGGCGTCCTCACGCTCGTGCACGCCGGTGCCGGGACGGTCCACCACGTGGTCCACGGCATCGCAAAGGCACTCCCCCCGGGCGTGGCGGGCGTCTTCGAGGGCGCGGTGCGCGCCGCCACCAGGCGAGACGAGGGCTCGGCCGTCGCGGTGGTGATCGGCACTGTCGTGGCGTTGTGGAGCGCCACCAGCGCGGCCGCCGTGCTGCAGCAGGTCCTCGACGTCGCGTACGGGGTGCCGACCGATCGGAAGTTCGTGGCACGCCGGGCCCGCGGTCTGTCGCTCCTGGCGCTGACCGCCGTGCTCGGGGGCCTCGCCGCAGCACTGGTGGTCTTCGGTCAGGCGATCGGGCTGGCGATCCGCGGGGTACCGTCCGGGGGGGCGGGCTTCACGGTCTCCTGGACGATCTTCCGGTGGGTCGTCGCGTCCGCCTCGATCTCGGTCCTGTTCTCCAGCTACTACGCCTTCGGCCCGAACCGGAAGCGGGCGCCCTGGAGGTGGGTGACAGCGGGGAGCCTGCTCGCGACCGCGGTGTTCCTCGCCGGGTCGCTCGGCTTCTCGTTCTACGTCAGCTCGCTCGGCTCGTACGCGAAGACCTACGGCAGCTTCGCGGGCGTGGCCATCTTCATCTTCTGGCTCTACCTGAGCTCGCTCGCGGTGCTCGTCGGGGGCGAGCTGAACGCCGAGCTCGAACGCACTGGAGGAGCAGGAGCCGCCGAGGCGGCCGCCCGTCAGCCCTCGGCGGGAGATCGCGGGGTCGGGGTTCGGGCGGCGGACCGACCCGGCGCGGCACCGACGAGCGGCGACCCGTGCCCACCGGCGCGGTCGCCCGCGGCGCCGCCCGCGGCGCCGCCCTCGGCGCCGCCCTCGCTCCCAGCCGCGCGGCCCCGGCCTGCCGCGCCCGGAGCAGAGGAGGCGGGCCCTTGGTCGCCGTGACCCGGCCACCAGGCGCGGTGGCCGATGAGGGCCGTGAGCGACGGCGTGAGGAACATGGCCATCACGAATGCCGCCACGACGATCCCGAAGGAGATCGCGAAACCCATCTGGGTGAGCGTGACCCCGCCGGCCAGTATGAGCGATGCGAAGGTGCCCGCGAGGATGAGCCCTGCAGAGGCGATCGTCGGACCCGCGTGGCGCACGGCCAGCGCCGCGGCCTCGTGCGGGCCCTGGCCGTCACGCGCCTCTTCGCGCAGCCGCGACACCATCAGGATGTTGTAGTCGGTGCCGAGCGCCACCACGAAGAGGTACATCACGATCGGCAGGATGAAGGAGAGCCCGGTGGTGCCGTGCTGGAACACGAGGACGGTCGCGCCGAGGGTGCCCCCGAAGCCGAGCCCGACGGCCCCCATCAAGTACCAGGGAGCGACCGCGCTGCGCAGCAGCAGCGCGAGGATGAGGAGGATCAGCCCGGCCGCGACCGGGAACACGAGCGCGTAGTCGTGCCCCATCGCGGCCTGGAGGTCCACGTAGACCGAGGTGATCCCGCCGATCAGCGGCTTCGTGCCATGAGGCGCGCGGTCCGCAGCGAGCTGCAGCGGCCCGCGCACCGTGGCCATCGCCGCGTTGGACTGCGCCGGATGGGTGAGCACCACGCGGAAGTCCGCCACCGTGCCGTGCTCGGCGACCCGCGCGGGCGCGACGGTGGCGACCCCCCGCACGTGGGAGAGGCCGGCCCCGAAGGCGGTGAGCGCGGCAGCGGGGATCCTCGTCCGATCGGTGGACTCGAGGTACACGTCGGTCGGATCGGCGGCGCCAGCCGCGTAGCCGCGAAGGAGCACCTTGGAGTAGACCGCGGACTCGGTCGACGATGTCTTGCCCGATGTGAGTGTGAACGACGGGTGGAAGCTGAACGCAGCGGCGGCCAGCGCGACGAGCACGCCCCCGCTCACGGCGGCGAACCGGCCGGGACGGCGCGCCAGCGCGCCCCCGATCGCCTGGAAACGGGGCGCCTCCGGCTCGCGCTGGAACGCACGCGAGGGCCAGAACACCCGCGTCCCGAGCAGGGACACGATGGCGGGGACGAGCGTGAGGCCCGCGACCAGCGTCGTCGCGACCGCGAGCGCGAGCGCCGGGCCCAGCGAGCGGAAGAGGGTGATGCTGGACAGCGTCAGCGCGAGGAAGGCGATGATGACGGCGCCTGCGGCGGTCGCGATCGCCGGGCCGACCCGCGTGATCGCCTGGACCATGGCGTCCTTCACCTCGGCGCCGGAGCGCAGCCGTTCCCGGAAGCGGAACATGAGGAAAAGGACGTAGTCGGTGCCGACGCCGAAGAGGACGACGATGAGCATCGTCGAGACGGTGCTGTCGATGTGCAGCCCGAACGCCTCGCTCATGGACGCGATCAGGCCGTCTGCGATCTGCGACACGACTCCGATCGCGAGCACCGGAAGGAGCGCGATGACCGGGCTGCGGAAGATGAGGAGCAGGAGCGCCAGGATGAGACCGATCGTGGCGATGGCCACCACCTTGGCGGCCTTGGACCCGGACTTCTGCTGGTCGACGTAGGTCGCGGCGCTCCCGGTGACCCCCGCCCGCAGGGGGCTTCCCCGCATGAGGGAGGCGACGTCCTGGCGGATCGTGAGGACTGCATCGGTCTGCGCAGTCGTGAGCTGCCCCTGCGCGTTCGGCATCTGCACGGGGATGACCCCGACGAGGCCGTTCTTGGAGACGATCGCCGGTTCGACGGTGCCAACTGCGTCGATGTGGCGCGCAGCGAGCGCGCGCTGGGCGCGGTCGAGCACCGACACGTCGCCGGCGTCGAGGTGCCGGCCGTTCGTCGACTCCACCACCACCAGCACTGCGGGGGTCCCGGCTTCCGGGAACGCCGTCTTCTGGAGGTTCGCGGCCTGCACCGATTGGTAGTGGCTCGGGAGGAACGAGACTTCGCTCGATGTCGTTGCGAGCTTCGGCGCGAGGGCGACGATGATCGCCGCGGCCACCACCCAGAACCCGATGACGCGCCACGGGTGGCGCACGACTGCCCGGCCGAGCGTCCTGAACATGGGCGTGGTTCCTCCGTCCTCCCCCGTTGGTTCCCCTATCGTTCCCGGCGCGGACCGACGAGCTGCGCTCGTGCCTCCCGGCGGTCAGCCAAGATCTTACCTGACGTTCAGTAAGGTACCTACTTGTCGCCCGGCAAGTCAAGTGGCTATACTGCGGGCAAATGGTTTGGAGCGTGATCGAGCCGGGTGAGCCCGAAGGGGTGGAAGCGGCGGCAGAGGCCGACGACGCGGAAGCAGCGGCAGAGGCCGACGACGCGGAAGCAGCGGGTGAGGCGGACGACGCGAAAGCAGCGGGTGAGTCGGACGACGCGGAAGCAGCGGGTGAGGCGGATCGGGGTGCTGACCCCGCCGAATCGGCCGCAGGCCACGTGGGGCATCGCCAGGTCGCAGCGTCCGGGCACCCCGACCACGGGGGTCACCCCCGCCAGGTCGCCGCGTCCGGGCACCCCGACGACGGGGGTCACCCCCGCCACCCCGGCCATGTCGGGGACCAGACGCGGGCCAGGATCCTCGACGTCGCGCTCGAGCTGATCGCCGACCGTGGGTTCGCCGCCACCTCGACCCGAGAGATCGCCGAGCGTCTCGGGTTCACGAAGGCGGCGCTCTACTACCACTTCCGCACGAAGGACGATCTGCTCGCGGCGATCGTCGGCACGGTGATGGCCGATCTCGAGACGTTGGTCGAGCGCGGGCAGGGGGCGCGCACGCCGGAAGAGCGCCGGGAGCTGGTCGAGGGCTACGTGCACCTGGTCCAGGCGCACGCCGACCTGATCCGAGTCCTGGCCAGTGACCCGTCCGTGAAGCAGAGCGCGGGCCTCCACGACGCGATGCCGATCTTCCGCCGGCTCGGACGTCCGCTCGCCGGCGCCGACGAACCAGACGCTGCGCAACGCATCCGGGTGCGCGCCGCGCTCATGGCCATTCACGGCGTCCTCGTGTACGCGCAACCCGGCGAGGACCCCGAGGTCTCGCGGGCGGCGGCGATCGATGCGGCGTGCGCCGTGCTGGGGCTCCCTGGAGCTCGCCAGGGCGAGCGCGGCGACCAGGGCGACCAGGGCGACCAGGGCGACCAGAAGGTCCGGTCCCAGTGACCGTCGCGGGAGTGCAGACGGATGCGCGGGGGGCGCTGGACCGTCGCGGGGTCCTCCTCGTGATCTCCGCCTTGCTCCTCGGGATGCTGCTCGCGGCGCTCGACCAGACGATCGTCTCCACCGCGCTGCCCACGATCGTGGGGGACCTCGGGGGCGCGTCGCACATCGCATGGATCGTCACCGCGTACCTGGTGACCTCGACCGTGTCGACCCCGCTGTGGGGCAAGCTGGGCGACCTCTACGGGCGCAAGTCGTTCTTCCAGGCGGCGATCGTCATCTTCCTCGCCGGCTCCGCGCTGTCGGGGCTCAGCCGCACGCTCGAGATGCTCATCGCCTTCCGGGCGCTGCAGGGGCTGGGCGCAGGCGGCCTCATGGTCGGTGCTCAGGCGATCATCGGCGACATCGTCTCGCCGCGCGAGCGCGGTCGCTATCAGGGGCTCTTCGGCGCGGTCTTCGCCGTGGCGACGGTGGTCGGTCCGCTGCTCGGGGGCTTCCTCACCCAGCACGCGAGCTGGCGGTGGGTCTTCTACATCAACGTGCCGATCGGGGCCGTCGCTCTCGTCGTCACCGCAGTCGTGCTTCCAGCGCACATGAGGGGCGCGAGGAAGCCGGTGATCGACTACGTCGGGACGCTGTTGCTGAGCGCGGCGGTGACCGCGCTCGTGCTCGTCGCGAGCCTCGGAGGGACGACGTACGCATGGTCGTCGGTCCCGATCGCGATCCTGGGGGCCTCCGGCGTGGCACTGCTCGTCGTGTGGGCGCTCGTCGAACGGCGGGCCCGCGAGCCGGTGCTGCCGCTCCATCTGTTCGCGAACCGGGTCTTCTCGGCGACGAGCGCGATCGGGTTCGTCGTCGGCTTCGGCCTCTTCGGCGCGGTCACGTTCATGCCGGTCTTCTTGCAGGTCGCCAAGGGTGCCGACCCGACCCTCTCGGGCCTCCAGCTCCTTCCGCTCATGGCCGGCCTGCTGCTCACCTCCATCGTGTCGGGGGTGGTGATCAGCCGTTCGGGCCGCTACAAGGTGTTCCCCATCGTCGGCTCGGCGGTGATGACGCTCGGGATGTACCTCCTGGCGACCGTGCACGCCACGACGTCCGACGGCGTCATGTACCTGTACATGGTCGTCCTCGGTCTCGGCCTCGGCGCTGTGATGCAGGTGCTCGTGATCGCCGTCCAGAACGCGGTCCCCTACGAAGAGCTCGGCGTGGCCACCGCGGGCGCGACGTTCTTCCGGTCCATCGGCGGCTCGTTCGGGGCCGCGATCTTCGGGGCGATCTTCGCCAACGTGATCGGCGGCAGGCTCGCCAGGGCGCTGCACGGGTACCCCGTTCCCAGAGATCTGGGGTCTTCGGTGAGCCCCGCATCGTTGCAGCACCTCCCCGCGGGGGTCCACGCGGCGGTCGCATCGGCGTACGCGTCGACGGTCGGAACGGTCTTCCTCGTGGCGGTGCCGATCATGGGGCTCGCGTTCCTCCTCACGTGGCTCCTGCCCGAGGTGCGGCTGCGCGCGCACGTGGGCAACGAGGTTCCCTCGTCAGCGCTCGACGAAGCGTCGCCCGCGCTCGACGAAGCGTCGGCGGCGGTCCCGGTCGATCCTGCGCCGTCCGGTTCGGCGCCGCCGGCCGGCGTCGCGCCCGCGCCCGCACCCACGGCCTGACCAGCGGCCCTTCCCTGCGGGCGTCAGGCAGGCGGGATCGGCTTTCCCTCGGTCCGGGAGCCTGCGGGGGATGTCTCGCTCTCGTTCGTGCCGTCTCGGGACCCACGGCCGCCTTCAGTCGCAGACGGGGAGGTTGCCGGCGCGTCCGGCGGCACGGCGGCCCGCGTTGGAGGTGGCGCAGGGGCGGAAGGCTGTGGGAGGGGCGTGCGGGGTGTGCGGAGGACCCCGGCGGCGAGCATCGCGGAGTTCGGGATCTTCCAATCACCCTCCTCCGTTCGGAGGGTCACGTAGGTGAGGGTCATCTCCCGCACTCGCGCGTCGAAGATCCCGCCGAGCGATCCTGAGCGGATGCGAACCAGATCGCCGACGCGGAACGGCCTGGCGAGGACGAGGATCATGCCGGCGAAGACGTTGCCGAGGCTCTGCTGGGCCGCGATCCCGAGCACGATCCCGGCGAGGCCGGCGCCGACGAGGAGGCGGTCGATGGGCACTTTCAGCTCGGCGAGCATGGCGAAGATCACGATCAGGTAGCCGACTCCGGCAGAGAGGATCCGGACCGCGCCGCCCGCCGCCGGCATCGACGTCGACGACACGTGGTGGGCCAACAGCTTCGAGATGCGGGTGACCGCCACCGCTCCGAACACCAGGAGAGCCGCCGCACTGATCCAGGCGATCAGGCGCGGGTCGACGTTCGTTGTCGTCTTTGTCGAGACGTGGCCGAACGCGGATCCCGCAATGAGCGCGGCGAGCGCCACGAGCCCGGAGAGCACGCCGATGAACCAGGCCCGCCACGTGGCGCGCTTCGTCGCGTCAGCCATCACGACCCCCGTCGAGACGGCCGCGCGGACGAGACCTGCCGGCAGGCGCGCGGCTCACGCGGGGAGCCCATCTGCGTCCGACGTGGTCACCCGTCTCCGTCCCTGTGCCGCTTCGGGCACGTGCGTCCTCGTCACCGGTCCGAACCTCGCTCCGGTCGAGGGTAGTCGCCGTCCCGAGTGTCGTGCGGGTGCTTCCCTGCGCTCCGTTGCGCACGCTGCAGCGGCCGCCCTCGCCTCGGCCGGCAGGTCGAGGTCCCACGTCGCGACGACTTGCCGATCCGGCATCGTTCGGTCACAGTGAAGCGTGAGCGCATCCGTCATGCGCGTGGCGGCAGACGTGGCCGCGGCGGTGTCCACGGGCGTGCCGGTGGTCGCGCTCGAATCCACCCTCATCGCCCACGGGCTGCCGCGGCCGAGGAACCTCGAGGTGGCGAGGGGGCTCGAGGCGCTCCTCCGGGAGTCTGGCGTGGTGCCTGCGACCGTGGGAATCGTGGGGGGGGAGCCCGTCGTGGGCCTGTCGGACGAGGAGATCGAGCTTCTCGGCAGCCAAGAGGTGGCGAAGGCATCCACCCGCGACATTCCGCTGGCGAGTGCGCGCGGCGTGCACGCGGCGACGACTGTCGCCGCGACCTCCTGGCTCGCGTACCGGGCCGGCGTGCGGATCTTCGCGACGGGCGGACTTGGCGGCGTGCACCGGGGTGCGTGGGAGACCTTCGACGAGTCTCCCGACCTCCCGGCCCTGGCGCGGACCCCGGTCACCGTCGTCTGCGCGGGGGTGAAGTCCATCCTCGACGTCGGAGCGACGCTGGAGCGCTTCGAGACGCTGGGCGTCAGCATCGCGGGCTACCGGACGGACCGCTTCCCCGGTTTCCTCGTCGCGGACTCCGGATTCCCGGTCACCTGGGTCCTCGACGGGCCCGACGAGGTGGTCGCCGCCATGAGGCTGCGCGACGAGCTCTCGATCCGCGCGGCGCTCGTGATCGCCAGCCCGGTGCCCTCGGACCAGCAGCTCGATCCCGCTACGCACGACCGCCTGCTGGCCGAGGCGCTCGACGCTGCGGCAACGCAGGGGGTCAGGGGCCAAGCGATCACCCCCTTCCTCCTCGACCACATGCAGCGCGGATCTGCAGGAGCGAGCCTCGAGGCGAACATCGCGGCAGTGCGGAACAACGTTCTCGTTGCGGCGGCCATCGCCCGGGCTGGCGCAGCGACGCTGTGAGCGTGGTCGTGATCGTCGGCGACGTGATGGACGACGTCGTGGTCCGCGCGCTCGGGCCGATCGAAGTCGGGAGTGACACGGACAGTGAGATCCGGCGAAGTCCCGGGGGCTCGGGCGCCAACCAGGCCGCATGGCTCGCCAGCCGCGGCGTCCCGGTCCGCTTCTACGGGCGAGTCGGGGCATCCGGCCTCGACGCGCACGCGGCGGCGCTCCGAGCTGTCGGGGTCGACGCGCGCTTGGGAGCCGATCCGGAGCTGCCGACGGGCAGCATCGTCGTGCTGGTGGACGCCGGTGGCGAGCGGAGCATGTTCACCGACCGCGGGGCGAACCTGCGCCTCAGCGAGGCCGATCTGCCGCGGGACCTCGACGGAGTCGCCCATCTGCACGTCTCGGGCTACACCTTGTTCGAGCCGTCGACCCGCCAGGCGGTTGCGCAGCTCGTCGCCGACGCTCTCCGGCGCCGCGTCGAGGTGTCGACCGATCCCTCCTCGGTGAGCTACCTGCGCGAGCTGGGACCCGAGCGCTTCCTCGCGCTCACCTCGGGAGCGGAGACGGTCTTCCCGAACGCGCCGGAGGCCAGTCTCCTCACGGGGGCCGCAGGAGCCCGCGAGGCAGCACGCAGGCTCACGGCGCACTACCCGACGGCCGTCGTCAAGCTCGGGAAAGACGGCGCGCTCCTCGCGAGGCGCGGGCGCCCGCTGGTGCACGCCCGCGCGTCGGGAACGCCGGTCGTGGACACGACCGGTGCGGGGGACGCGTTCTTCGCGGGCTACCTCGCAGCGAGATGCAGCGGCACCGAGCCGGACGAGGCGGTGCTCGCGGCCATCGAGACCGCGGCACAGGCGATATCCAAGATGGGAGGACGCCCGTAGCCGGCTCCACCCGGGGGGGCGGCGGAGGTGCGGGAGACACGCAGCATGCGGGAGGTGCCCCGCATGCGGGAGGTGCCCCGCATGCGGGAGGTGCCCCGCATGTTGCATCAGCAGGCAACAGCTCGCTCGAGGAGCATGCAGCAGGGCGCGCAGGACGGCGTACGGCGTGGCGGATGCGAGGCTCATGACCGGATCGACGGCTTTGCTATAGACCGTCCGCCATCGGGCGAGGCTGGGGCATCTCGACGAGGAGTGCCCCCCGGGGGGAAGGGGGCACCTCGTCGAGCTCGAGCGGTCGGAACCGGCCCCTCGGTACTACTGGACGATACGGAACGGTGCCGGGACCGAACAGGGACGAAGGTCCTTTGGCATCGTTGGTCGCGTGGTGCCTCGTCGAGCTGCCGCAGGTGATCTCCGGGGTCTGCGATCGCCGAGCGGCGCTTGACATGCAGTTCACTTGAAGGTGAAGCATGCGCTCCAATACGGGACAGCGGGTCGAAGCGGTCGCGGAGAGAGAAGGTCGCGGAGAGGGAAGGTCGCGGAGAGGGAGACGGTCGTGCGTGTGGACGCCGGCAGCGTCGAGGACCTGGAAGCCGCGGGGTTCGCGACGACGAAGGTCGGGTCCCAGCCCGTCTGTGTGTTCTGGCACGAGGGCCGGGTGTACGCGATCGAGGACCGGTGCCCTCATCTGGGCTTCCCGTTGCACTGCGGCACCGTCCGATCAGCGCAGTCCGAGGCGGCGGGCGCGGTCTGCGCCTTCGGTTGGGAGATCCTCGGCGAAGACCCGGGTTCCGTCGTCGAGGCAATCTTCCAGGCGATCCGGCGCGGCGCGTCGGCTGAGCAGCTCGGTCGAGCGGTGGCGTTCGCCGCCGCGCTGCGGGTGACGCGGCTCCACGTGCAGAACGACCACAGCGATTGGGATGTCGTCCACCACGGCTTCACGAGCGCCAACGCGCTCCACCGGCTGCTCGTACGTGCACCCTCCCCGCTGCTCCTGCGTGGCGTCTTCCATCTCGCGCTGAAGGTGTTCCTCGATCGCTTCTTGAACGTGCCGGCAGCCCGGCCGCCGGGGGAGAGAGAAGGAGGAGCCGGGCTGGAGGCGTTGCGCGCATGCTGGGACAGAGAGGGCCAGGTGGACCGGGCAGGTTCCATCGTGTACGACCATCTGCGCAGTGGAGGTCGCCGGGAGGACGTCGTTGCGGCGCTCGGCTCGGCGTTGCTCGCAGAAGACGCCGGGTTCCACTGGTTCCAGATCTACGAGGCGTCGGTCCGGCATGCCTTCGCATGGCCGGAGGGCTCGGAGGAGACGGCCCTGGTGCTCGCCGGGGCAGCACGGTTCCTGGCGGCGCAGACTCCCACCCGTCGTGAGCTGTCACAGGTGGTGCGGATCGCGGGACGGCTCCGGAGGGGTGAGGCGCTGTGCGCGGATGGAGACGTAGAGGAAGCAGGGGACGGGGACGTCTCGTGGTCCAGCGTGGACGCTGGCACGGTCTCCTGAGGTGCGGCCCCCTCGACAGCCGAGCCGACGCTCCGGCGGCGAAGTGCCGTCCTCTGCAACGGAGGTGCGTCAAAGATGGCGTTGGTCCGAGCGCGCGCGCGCGTTGAAGTCGCGGATGAGGTCGTCCCACCTGTCGAGCAACGGCCGAATGCCGCGCCAGAACGAGAGCTCGCGGCGCTCCGAGAACTCCTCGACCGTCACGCCCTGTTGCTCGACCCACGTGAAATAGCCCAGGTTGAAGATGCGCTCGCGCTCGACCAGGTCGAGCTCGCGCAGGTGATCGCTCCCGGCGCCGAGCAGGTGCTCGCCGAAGAGCAGGGCTGCGTCGTGCTCGTAGAAGCCGTCCTGGTAATGGCGAGCGAGGTACGCGTCACGCTCGCTGGTGTACATCTCCGCCCCGTCGGTTGCCACCGTCGCGATGACGTCGTTCGGTCCGAGCCGTGCGTGCTTGGCCAGCTTGATCGAAGCCAAGACGTTGCAGATGCTGGAAAGTCCGAGTGAACCGAGCGCGCCCAGGACGTGCTCGGGAACGTGATGCCTGGTCGCCAGGTACGCGCGCCCGACGGCGGTGTTGAAGACCACGTTGAGCGCGTCGGTCGCACGATCCGAGACGGCCGTCACGTAGTCGGCGTTCATCACGTTGTGAATGAGCGGGATGTGCTTGTCGCCGATGCCCTGGATGTTGTGCGCACCGAAGCCGTTGTAGAGCATGGTCGGGCATTCGAGCGCCTCGACGGCGGCGATCTCGGAGCCGAAGCGCTCCTTCAGGTAGTCGCCGGCGGCGATGGTCCCAGCCGAGCCGGTCGCCGACACGAAGGCGCGCAGCGCGAGGTCCGTGCCCGTGCTTGCAAGCATCGCGTCGAAGATCGTCTCGATCGCTCGTCCAGTCACGAGATAGTGCACGAGGTGGTTGCCGAACTCGGAGAACTGGTTGAAGATGACGTTGGCAGGGTCGGCGGCGAGGCGGTTGCACTCGTCGTAGATCTCCTTCACATTGGACTCGGTGCCCGGGGTCCTCCTGATGTCGGTCGGGTCCTGCACCCAGGAGTCGAGCCAGTCGAAACGCTCCTGGCTCATCCCTTGGGGCAGGACGGCGACGCCACGACAGCCCATGAGGCGCGAGATGGCGACGCCGCCACGACAGTAATTGCCGGTGGACGGCCAGATGGCGCGGTGGTGCGTCGGGTCGAACTGCCCGGTGATGACTCGGGGTGCAAGGCAGCCGTAGCTTGCGAGGACCTTGTGCGCGCCGATCATCGGGAACCGGTTGGCGAGCGCGACGACGATCCGGGCCTCGACGCCGGTCACCTCCGGACCGAGCACGAGGTGCTCGGGGACTTCGGCGTAACCGGTGCGTGACGTGTCGTTGTGCCAGTGGACCCGGAACAGGTTGAGCGGGTGAGCTTCGTCAGGGCCGACGCCGGCAAGTTCGGCCCGCACAGGAGAAGGGATCGTCTCGGGACGTGCAAGCTCTCGAAAGGTGGGCAGCACCACGCCCCGGTCGCGGAAGCGGGCGATCGTGCGCTCGAGCACCGCCGGGTCGACGACCTCGTCTTCGAGGCCAAGGCGCTTCATTCTCGCTCCAAGTGGAACATGTCGATCGGCTCTCCGTTCCATGTCACGCTGGACACCAGGCACCGTCTTTGGTCAGGTACGGCGTGACGATGCTGCACCGCTGCACCGTCCCGGCCTGGAGGGTACCCGCCGCAGGCGTCGAGGAGCTCTCGAACGCACGTCGGCAGTGGGTCCGTCGGCGACATCACTCGGAGAGCGAGGTCTCACACAGGCAGAGCTCATGGCGTCACGTGGCTGTTCCGGGCTGCAGCAGTAGCGAGTCGAGCGCGCCTCAGGCCGCCGAGGCAGGACAAGGTTCTTTGCCGCATGCCGGCCAGGGCCGCGACGGGACCTCCGGCACCGACCGCCGGCACCGACCGCCGGCATCGCCGGCCTCGGACGGGCGACGACGCGACGCTCCGCACGTGCCGTCAGATCAGGGGAGACTGACGTAGCCGTGGCGGGCCTTCCACAGGAAGTACTTCTCGAAGGCGACCTTCATCGCGTGGGCCTGGGGCCCGGGGATCAGCACCCCGTGCTTGCGGGGCGGGAGCATCTTGTCGGCGAGGATGATCACCCCGTTGTTGCCGG
Source organism: Actinomycetes bacterium (assembly GCA_021803085.1). Classification (GTDB taxonomy): domain Bacteria; phylum Actinomycetota; class Acidimicrobiia; order Acidimicrobiales; family RAAP-2; genus JAJYVT01. Next base: position 2,218 of record JAJZMD010000076.1, on the reverse strand, counting down.
CGTCCATCACGCACACCGCCGGCATGTCGCCGAACTCCTCGTGGGCCCGCGGCTGCTCGCCGCGGATCTGGGCTGCGATGTTCTTCGCCGCGACATGCGCCATCCGCTCGGTCGGAAAGCCCGTCTTCGGGATGCCGAGCGGCGTCGAGGTCTGCCAGGGCACCGGGACGGCCGCGGCGATGCCCACCGCGTAGACGTCGTCGTATGCCGCGGTCTGGTAGGTGTCGCGCACCTTCACGTAGCCTTTGGCATCCGCGATCTCCGTGGCGGCGCGCACCACCTCCTGGCCGAGGAACGGCGGCACGAACATGGCGTAGGAGAACGTGATCGCCTGGTCGTCCGCCAGCACGACCCGACCGTCCTCGACGCGCGCAACGCCGACGTCCATGTGGGCGGTGATCCCCTCCTTCTTCAAGAACATGCCGAGCAGGCCCTCGCCGTGGGGCAGCCCCCCGATCCCGAAGTGCCCGAGGAACGGCTCGGGTGAGACGAAGCTCAGCTTCACCCGCTTCTTCAGGCCTGCCTTGCGCAGCTGGTGGGACATATTGAAGAGGTACTCGTAGGCGGCGCCGAAGCAGCCCGCACCCTGGGTGGCACCGACGACGATGTCGCCCGGCGCCTCGAGGAAGCGCTGCCAGCCCTCGCCGGCCCGGATCGCGTCCTCGAGCGTCGTGATGCCGTAGGCGTTCCCACCCGGCCCGAGCCCCGGCACGACGGTGTAGTCGTTGCGGTAGCCGGTGGCGATGACGAGGTAGTCGTAGCCGTAGGTGCCGGCGCTCGTCGTGACCTTCCTGCCTGGGAGATCGAGGTGCGTCGCCTCAGCATGGACGAAGTCGACCCCGTGGGCCTCGAAGGTCGGCGCGAGCGGGAAGGTGATGTCGGCGGCCTTGCGCTTGCCGAAGGGGAGCCAGATGAGCGACGGGTTGAACAAGAAGTGGTCAGAGTCGGAGACTACGCGGACATCGACATCGCCCCCCAGCTCGTGGTCGACGGCCAGCGCGGCCGTGAGCCCACCGAAGTTCCCCCCGAGCACCAGCACCTTCTTGCGAGCCACGGCTGAGCCTCACTGTTCTCTTCCGATGGAGCGTAACGCTTCCCCTGCAGACGGGTGGTCGGGTGCCTGTGCAGGTCCCGCAGAGTGGGGGTGACGACGTTCGGGGCCGGCAGTTCGACTTCATGGCGCAATGCCGAGACGAGAGGATCGTGGCCACGTGATCGTGGCCACATGACGATCGCCCGTCGATCATGGCGCCTGCAGAGCGGCCCGCTCGTCATCGGACGAGGGCACACCCTCGTTGGTACTCCTGGGCAGTTGAATCCTGGGCAGTTGAATCCTGGGCAGGTGACCGGCGCCTCGAGCCGCTGGCCGCAAGGATCGTGACAGTGGCGGGTCCGCGTGCCGAGGCGTCGGCTTGACTTGTGCCATGAGCACCACCGCCGTCACCTTGTACGGGGTCTGCGCCCTCACGTTCATGATGGTCATGTACGCGCTCGAGCGCCGGCACCGCATCTTCGTCCTCGCCTTCGCGCTTGGTTGCCTGCTCTCGAGCGCGTACGGCTTTCTCTCGAAGGCTTGGCCATTCGGGATCGTAGAAGGAGTCTGGTCCGTGATCGCGGTTGCGCGGTTCGTCAGGGAGCGCCGACCCGCGGCGTGACCCCGCGCCCCGCGGCGCACCGCGGGCGGGTTCCCGCCGGAACCGCCATCCGGGGCGAGCGCGCGACACCGTCACCCGTTGGGCTCGTCGATTGTGCGCTGGCTCCCGCGCGGGTACGTCTCGCCTGGGGCCCGGCGGTACGGGTATCTGATGACATTGCATAGTAACCATTTAAAAGGTATGAGCTGCACGGCCCCAGCCGGCCGAACCGGTCGGGGCCGATCGCGTGGCCGACCGGCAGGCGCGTTGCCAGGTGGCGCCGGGACACTCCAACCGGTCTCCTTCGCGCCGGGATCGGGCCTGCGCCTGGTCTGTCGTATCGGTTGCCCCCGGATCTCCTGTTAGGTCCGCGTCAGGTTGGACTGGCAGAGTGCGGAGCGCGGCCGGGATCCGCCGCCCGTTGCGTACGATGGCCGTGCCCACCAGCCCCGAGGAACCTCTTCGTCGTGCACCTGCTCGGCCTGCTCAACTTCACACACCTCGTCTCGACCGCCGGCTACGGCGCCATCTTCTTGCTCTGCGTGGCCCAGTCGTGCTGCGTGCCGACGTCGTCGGAGCTCACC
>JAJZMD010000291.1 GCA_021803085.1 Actinomycetes bacterium | reverse complement strand
CGTTCGCGGCGCGGATGCGCTGGCACGCCTACGAGGCGTGCAACCGGGCCGGGGTGGCGAGGCTACGCCTCGAGCGGCCCCGCTGGCAGGCGCAGCCGGGCGACCGCTGGACGATCGTGGCCACCATGGCGGCGGCCGCCGCCGAGATCGTCCGTGGTCGGTCCCACCGGGTGTTCGTGACCACCGGTCGGAGCGAGCTCGATGCCTTGGCTCCTGCCTCCGACGGGCGGCGATGGTGGTTGGTCCGCTCGATCGACCCTCCCGAGCGGCTGCTCTTGCACCCGGCAGAGGTGATCCTCGACCGGGGCCCGTTCCGCGTCGACGCCGAGACGGCGCTCATGGCGCGCCAGCGGATCGACCTCGTCGTGACCAAGAACAGCGGCGGGGACGCCACCGTCGCCAAGCTCGAGGCGGCTCGGAACCTGGGGGTGGAGGTCCTGGTCGTGGACCGTCCGCCGTCACCGGTCGGCCCGTCGGCCTCCACCGTCGCCGACGCGCTCGAGTGGGTGGGCGCATCGCTCGGGCTCTCTCACGTCCGCTGGTACCTCTACCCGTCCGCTGGCACCTCGGGGTAGCGCCGCGGGGTGTAGACGCCGCGTCGGTCCCATCCGGGCACGTCCACCATCCTCGTCTGCGAGGACCCGACGATGAGGATCGTCCGCATGTCGACGACGGCAGGGTCCAGGCCGGCGAGCGGGACCACGTCGACTCGCTCGGCCGGTCGGCCGACGTCGCGGGCGACGACCACCGGGGTGTCGGGGCGTCGATGCGCGCCGATGACGGTGAGGGCCCGTCCGAGCTGCGAGGGTCGGAACCTCGACGCCGGGTTGTAGAGGGCGAGCACGAAGTCCGCTGCCGCGGCGGCCGCCAGGCGGGACTCGATGACCGACCAGGGCTTGAGGTTGTCGGACAGGGAGATGGTGGCGAAGTCGTGGCCGAGCGGAGCACCGGCCCGGGCCGCTGCGGCCTGGGCGGCGCTGACTCCGGGGCTGACGATGACGTCGACGTTCTCCCAGGTGGCGGAACGGTCCGGGCGGTCGAGCTGCTCCATCACCGCGGCAGCCATGGCGAACACCCCGGGGTCACCTGACGACACGACCGCCACCGATCGCCCCTCGGCCGCCAGGTCCAGGGCGTGGGCGGCCCGCTGGCCTTCCGCCCGGTTGTCCGACGGATGACGAACCTGGCCAGCCGGCCGAGGCTCGACCATGTCGAGATAGGTGGTGTAGCCGACCAGGTCGGTGGCCTCGCTCAGCAGCGCGTCGGCTGCCGGGGTCCGCCACGGCGTGCCTCCGGGCCCGAGCCCGACGATGGCGAGCCTGCCCCGGGGAAGGGTCATGTGGTCGCGCTCACCGGGTCGGGGCCTCGGCGCTGGGGATGACGACGATCGAGAAGTAGGGGGCGCGAGCCGGATCGGCTTCTGCCAGGGGCAGGATCCGCTGCTCGGGCATGGTGGCCCGCTCGACGTACCAAGCCCGCTCCAGCAGACCGGCGGCCTCGACGCAAGAACGGACCTTTTCCAGGTTGCGGCCGAGCTTCATCACGACGGCCGCCTCGGCCACCGCCAGCCGCCGCTGCAACTCCTCGCCCGGGAGCACGCCCGACAGCACGCAGAGCATCTCGTTACGGCACACGAGCGGGGCGCCCAGCACGGCCGCGCCGGCCAGGATCGACGGGACGCCGGGGACCACCTCGCTTCGGTAACGCCCGGCCAGCCGGTTGTGGAGGTACATGTAGGACCCGTAGAAGAGCGGGTCGCCCTCACACAGGACGGCCACGTCGATGCCCTCGTCGAGGACCGCGGCGATCCGGTCCGCCGCCTCGTCGTAGAAGCCGGTCAACAGGCGCTCGTAGCGGGCCCCGGCCGCCAGCTCGGTGGTGACCGGGTAGTGCAGCGCCAGCTCACGCTGGCCGGGACGGAGATGGCTGGCGGCCGCGGCCCGGGCGTTGCTCGGCCGCCCGGCGGCGGCGAAGAAGGCCACCGCCCCCGAGCCGCCGATGATCCGGTGCGCCTTCACGGTGACCAGCTCGGGGTCACCGGGCCCGACCCCCACCCCCCACAGCCGCCCGGCAACGTCCGATCCCGTCATTCGCGCTCCGTCGCCAGGGCGTTGACCGCGGCGGCGGCCATGGCGCTGCCGCCCCGGCGGCCCAGCACCGTCACGTAGGGGACGCCGTGGGCCGCTTCGACGAGCGCCTGCTTGGACTCGGCCGCACCCACGAATCCCACGGGAAACCCCAGGATCAATGCCGGGCGTGGAGCGCCGCCGTCGAGCAGCTCCAGCAGCCGCCACAAGGCCGTAGGAGCGTTGCCGACAGCGACGACCGCACCGTCGAGGCGTGCCGACCACAGGTCGACCGCGGCGGCGGAGCGGGTCGTCGCCATCGCCGCGGCCAGCTCGGCGACCCGGGGGTCGCCCAGGGTGCAGATGACGTCGTTGCCGGCGGGCAGCCGGCCGCGGGTCACGCCGTCGGCGACCATGTGGGCGTCGGCCAGGATCGGCGCTCCGGCGACGAGCGCCGCCCGCCCAGCACGGCCGGCACCGGCGGAGAAGCGAAGGTCGGCCACGACGTCGACCATCCCGCACGCGTGGACCACCCGCACCGCGAGCTTCTCGAGATCGTCGGGGACCTGCGTGAGGTCGGCCTCCTCCCGGATGGTCTCGAACGACCGGCGGTAGATCTCGGCCCCGTTGCGCTCGTAGCTGCGGCCGGTCATGAGCCCACCGCCATGGCCACGGCCTCTGCGCTGGGGACCGCCCGGGCCCGCAGGTCGCCGTCCGCGTAGACGTCGTAGCGACCCGGGCCCGAACCGACCAGGGTGACGGCCAGCGGGGTGTACTGGGCGCAGCACTTGGCGCAGCCTGACACGTGCACCGCCGCTGGAGGGGCGCCGGCTTCGCGGCGCGCCGCGATGACCCGGCGGGCGTCGCCGATGGCATCGGTCAGCCCCGAGGTGCAGCCGTGCGACCCGGCGCAGGCGACGACCGTCGACGCCGGGTCGGAGGCGTCGACGACGAGGCCGCCGGCCCGCAGCTCCTCGAGGAGGGCGGCGCGCTCGTCGGCTGCGACGGCCGGGAACACGACACCCCGCCAGGGGGTGAGGCGCAGCAGGCCGTCCGAGTAGCGCTTCGCCGCGGTCGCCATGGCGGTGATGGCCTGGGGGTCGGCCCGGCCGAGCGTCGGCATGACCCCCACCCATCCGGCTCCCGCCCCGAGGGGGCCGGCGATCCGGGCGACGGCTGCCGCGCTCGCTGCCGGCACGGCGATGCTCGCCCGGGGCCGGCCCAGCGACCCGACAGCCGCCTCGACCAGCGCGTCGACCAGCTCGCTTCGTGCCACGCGCCGCGGTCGGGCGGACG
>JAJZMD010000196.1 GCA_021803085.1 Actinomycetes bacterium | reverse complement strand
TTCGTTCCGGCCCTGCGTTGCCGGCCTGCCGGCAGCACGGCCCCATCGTCTAGAGGCCAAGGACACCACCCTCTCAAGGTGGAGGCACGGGTTCGAATCCCGTTGGGGCTGCCAGCAAAGTCGCAGTGCCGAGATCGTGTCAATCGACGGGGTGCCAGGGTAGGGGTCGAGGCGGCCGCCGTCGCGACCGATAGGCGATCCCCATCTGACACGCACAGCTGTTCGACCCGCACCTGCAGCGGGCGTCCCGCAAGGGGTTCGGCTTGCGGGACAGTCGTGGATGGCGTCGGCGGACGGCGCCACTGCCCCCTATGCCACGGCGGCCTCCGCGGGGCTGATAGAGATGGGCCGTCCCTCGCATGCCTCGCCGTCGGCCGTCGACGATCGCTGCTACGGGAGGGCTCTCGCCCTGGCCGACCAGTCGATGGCGAGGAGGTGGGGGACGGTCTCGGTGCTGGTCACGGCATGCTCTCCGGTGTCGTGGTCGGTTGCTGTCAGCGAGGACCCGGCCGGTTGCCAGCAGCCCGCCGCGATGGTAGAACGCAGAAAGTCCCTGGTCGGCGGGGTGCCGCCGGGCACCCTCTCAAGGTGGAGGCACGGGTTCGAATCCCGTTGGGGCTGCCACTAAAAGCGCAGCTAAGAGGCGCTTTCTTCTGGCAGTAAGAAGACAAAGGTTGCGGGCTTGTCCATCCTTTGTCTGACCGGGATGGCGCCGACGGCGGGCAGGATCACCGTCCGGACGTAGCCGCCGTCGACGACGACCGTCTTCGGCGACAGGCTCGGCGCCCGCTGCTCGAGCCACTCCTCGAGCAGCCGGGAGAAAGTCGACTCGCGGTCCTGACGGGGAACGAACCCGCCCGTCTCGGCGACGAGCTCGGCGAGCACCCGGCCTGCCTGGCGCTTTGTCCCATGGAACGTCTTCGACACGTAGCGCTTGCGGCCGCTGAGGGGGTCCGTGCCGACATGCACGCGCAGCTGCCAGGGCATCTCCACCGGAGTCGCCGACGTGATCATCGCCGAGACCGGCGGCGACATGAGCCGGTTCCCCTCCGCCGGCCACCTCGCCTCCTGGGCCGGATGTCCGGGCCAGAGCCACGCAAGCTCCGTCGAGCACCACCGTGTGCAGCGAGAGGCAATGAGGACGCGCTGCGCGCCATGTTGGTCGCGCACCTGTCTAGTGAGTGGTACCCCGGCCATGCAGTTTCTGGTGCGGTTCTCGCCGGGTGCGGAGCGCACCGCTCCATAGGACGGATCCGTGAGCACGAGGTCGTCGTCGGGTGGCGTCCAGGTTGCTGTCGGAGAGCACGAAGCGCTTCCCGTGCCGGGGCCGGTCGTCCCCGCGCGCCGTCTTCGCGCACAACGAGGTCGTGGTGAAAGACCCGGCTCGAGGAGATGCGCACGAGGACCTCGCAGCGCTCGTCCTTCAGCTCCTTTGCGAGGGCGGTGCCGTCATAGCCGGCGTCGAAGACGAACAGCGGCACCTCCCGGTCGGCCGGCAGCAGCCCGACGAGCCGACGCACCTGGTCGATGGTCGCTTCGGTCGCGCTCATCTCCGGGTTGAGGCGCACCACGTCAGCCGGCGCTGTCCGCGAGCCCTTTGCCCAGTTGAGTTGGCTGATCCACTGGTAGCTCCATCCCGACACGATCGGCTGGCCGGCCGAGTGGTGCGCGGCCGAGTAGTGCAAGCCGCCGGGACTGCACTCGGCGTCACAGCGCGCCCAGGTGGAGGCGTCGACCGCGAAGACGAGCGACGCCCCGAGAAGCTCGAAGACCCGGCGCTGGGTCGGCGTGGGCGTGGCGAGGAGATCGAAGGTGGTGCCCGTGCTGGCGACGCGCATCGTGTTTCGAGCGAGCGTGCCGAGGTGCTCGAGGAGCTCGCGGAAACCGTTGACAGCCGTGTCGTTCAGTGGCGGTACACGAGGACGGGGCAGTGGGCGTGGGTGACGCAGTGCTCGCTGACCGAGCCGAGGAGCATCCCGGCGAACTCGCCGTGGCCGCGGCTACCGACGACGAGGAGGTCGGCTCCTGCTGATGCTTCGACGAGGATCTGTGCGGTATAGCCCTCGGTGACCGAGGTGTGGATCTCGACATTGGGGTGCTCGTCGCGCAGCGTGGCGATGGCCTCATTGAGGACCTTCGTTGCGTCCGCGGCTGGATCGAAGCCTTCGAGGATGGGCACGGGGTACCCAAAACTGGTCGGGGAATGCCACGTGGTGATCGCGTGCAGGGTGCTCTGGGTGAGCTCGGCTTGCCGGCTGGCCCATTCCGCGGCGGCGATCGATGAAGACGAGCCGTCGACGCCGACGACGATTCGCTTGGTCGGATGACTGGCCGGGCTGGTCATCGACCTATTCTGTACCCTTCGCCGACGGCCGTGCACGTCTCAGCGCGCCCGTTGCCAGCGTGTCCAGGCGGAGTGAACGCCTCCTTGGGACAAGTTGACCCTTTGGAATGACGGGATGGGTGCGGCTCCGGCAGGCCGTGACGAGGGGGCCGGTGCATCTTGCCGGCAGGTCCGCTCAGGGTTGTAGCACCAGGCGGCCTTTGAGCCGCCGCTCTTCGAGTTGTCGGTGCGCTCGAGCGGTCTCGGAAAGTTCGAGGATCTCGGCGACGCGTGGTCGCCAGGACGTCGTGTGCGGCAGGTGCGTGACGCCGCGGGCAGCGCCGGCGAGGTCTGCGACGGAGGCGTTGCTGATGGCGAAGCCGACGATGCTGGCGTCTCGGGTGTAGAGCCGGCCGATGGGCACGGCGGGCGTCGCATGCAATCCGACCATGACCACGAGGCGGCCCCCGTGGGCGAGCTGGTCGATAGAGACCGCAGGGTCGGCCGTCCCCGAGGTGTCGAGGTAAAGGTCGTATCCTTCGGGCGCCGACCGGCCGACTCGTCGGACGGCGCCGCTCGACGCGTAGTCGATGACTTCTGTCGCGCCGAGCGAGGCGACGAAGTCGAGGTCGTCTGCTCGGGCGGTCGCGACCACCCGTGCCCCGGCAGTCGCTGCCAGCGCCACGCCAGCCGATCCGACCTTTCCCGCGCCGCCGCCGACGTAGACGGTGTCGCCGTAGCGGAGCCGGCCGTGGCGGAACCGGGCCAGCCAGGCGGAGGCCGCCGGATGGGCGGCGGCGACAAGGTCGGTTGGGTCGAGGTCCGGCGGTAGCGGATAGAGCCGGTCGGCGGGGACGACCGCGTACTCGCAGAACGACCCCTGGCGGCCGGCGTGGCCGAGGCTGTTGGTCCATACCTTGCGTCCAGGGCTGTAGGCGGTAGCGCCCGGTCCCGCGGCGACGACCTCGCCCACGAGGTCCCGGCCAGTGACGAAGGGAGACGGCATCGGGGTTTGGTAGGCGCCGGAGCGGACGAAGGTGTCGACCGGGTTGGCGGCAACCGCGGCGACTCGCACCAGG
>JAJZMD010000057.1 GCA_021803085.1 Actinomycetes bacterium | reverse complement strand
CCCGCAGCGGCCACCGCCACGGCCGCCCAGACCGCCACCGCCGCCCTCGGCACCGACCACGTCACCTGCGCGGCGCTCACCGTCCACACCGACACCGCCAGCTTCGCCCCCGGCGGCTCGGTGGCGGTCACCGTCACCTGCAGCGTCACGCTCTCCGACCTCGTCGGCCTGCGCCTGCCCGCCACCGAGTCGGTCTCCTCGACCGCCACCTCGGTCATCGACCGCTACCGGGCAGCGTCGTGACCCGCCCAATGACGTCCGTGCTCCGGCGGGTGCGCACCCGATACGCCGGCGGAGACGACGGCATGGTCACCGCCTTCGTCGTCGTGTTCACCCTCGCGCTGTTGTGCATGGCCGGCCTCGTCCTCGACGGCGGCCTCGCCCTGGCCGCCAAGGTCAAGGCCATCGACACGGCCCAGGCCGCGGCACGCGCCGGCGCCCAGGCCATCGACATCCCCCTCTACCGCGCCACCGGCCAGATCACCCTCGACGCCCAGCAAGCCGTCGCCGACGCCAAGCACTACCTCGCCACCACCGGACATGTCGGCACGGTGAGCGTCGACGGCGAGCAGGTCACCGTCACCGTCACCATCAGCCAGCCAACCCAGATCCTCGACCTCGCCGGCATCGACCAGCTCACCGAGACCGGCACCGGCAGCGCCATCGCCGAGCAAGGCACAGGGTGAGACGACCATGAGCTCCAAACGACTCGTCCGCCTCTACCGCGTCGTCGGGGGTCTCGGCGCCCTCGTTCTCCTCGCCGGACTGGTGGTCGGCATTCCGTGGGCGCTATGGCACTTCGTCGGCTGGCCCCTCCCGCACCACGTGCCCACCGCCGCCCAGGTTGGCCGGGCCCTCGACCACCAAGGCATCCCCGCCCAATCCCTCGTCGACGCCCTCGCCGTGGTGGTCTGGCTCACCTGGGCCGTGCTCATGGTCTCGCTGGCCGCAGAGATCCCCGCCGCCCTCTCGGGACGTCGCGCCCGCCGCCTCCCCCTCGCCGGGGCCTTCCAACCGCTCACCGGCCGCCTCGTCGCCGCCGTGGCCGTCGCCTGCCTGGCACTCGCCCCCCGCCCAGGTCACACCGACGCCCCCGGCCCGCCCGGCGGCCGCCTGGCCTTGGTCACGGCGCGCCGGCCCGCCGCCGCCCTTGTGCTCGACCGAGCGGACCTCACTGGAGCGACCCTCACCGGGGCCACCCGACCGCCGCCGGTCACTGCAGCCCCAGCGCGACAGGCGTCGCGACCGCCGCGGAGCGGAGCCCCACCTGCCGCGACGGGCCAGAACGCTGCGGACCGTACCTACGTCGTCCAGCGAGGCGACACCCTCTGGGGCATCGCCGAGCGTGAGCTCGGCGATCCGCTGCAGTGGCAGGCCATCTACCAGCTCAACGAAGGCCGCCCCCAACCCGGCGGCGCCACCCTCACCGACCCGCACTGGATCGACCCTGGCTGGACCCTCCTCCTGCCCGCAGTCGCGGTGGTCACCCCCACGGCTTCCGCTCCGGTCGCGCCACCGGCCGCGACCCCGCCGGCCGCGCCGAGGTCCCCGGCCGCGGCCAGCACGCCACCGGCCGCCAACACCGCGCCGGACACCACCAGTCCGCCGTCCACCATTCCTGCGACGCCGACGACTGCGCCGAACGCGACCAACGGATCCGCCCACCACACGACCCGTCGCAGTGAGCCGGTCCGCCTCCCGTCGGGGTCGATCGTGGCCGGCTCGTTCGCCGTCGGAGTTCTCACCACCGTCGCCCTCGGACGCCTCCGCAAGCGCCACGCCTACCGCTACCGGCCCCCCGAGCCAGGCCGGGATCTCACCCCCGAACCGCTCCGACCTGCCCTGCGCCGCCTCGCCGAGGCGGCGCAGGGCAGCGACGACGAGACTAGGACACCGGCCAGTGCCGAGACACCGGTCTTTCCCGTCGATGACGACGAGCGCCGCTTGGACCCCGGCCAGCTCGAGGTTGGTACCCGAGACAGCACGCCCGTGACCATCGAGGTCACCGAGCTGTCCGGGATCGCCCTCCAGGGGCCTCCGGTCGACGACGTCGCTCGTGCCCTCGTGGCGGGCCTGCTGGTCCGCGCCGTCCCGGGAGCGAGCGAGGTCCTCCTCACCAACGCTCTCGCAGACCGGCTGTTCCCTGGTCTCGGCCCGGACTGGTCGCTTCGGCGCGTTGACAGCCTCGACCACCTCGCCCGGGTGGTCGAGGCGGAGCGGATCGGGCGCGCACGTCGCCTCGCCAGGGTCGACGCCCCCGACGCGGTTCGCTTCCGCCACGACAATCCCGAGAACCCCCTCCCGCTGCTGGTCGTGCCCATCGACGACGTCCCGGGTGAGTCACGCGGCCGGTGGGCAGCGCTCCTCGCCGACGCGCCCCGTCTCGGCATCGCCGTGGTGCTCCTCGACGACACGCCGATCGCAACGGGCCGCCTCGACCTCGACGCCGACGGTGTCGTGCTCGGCGCAGTTGGCCAGGGGGCCACAACGATTGCCGGCGCCGCCCTCTACCGGCTGCGAGCCGACGAAGCGGTCGAGCTGCTCGGCGCGGTCAACGACGCGCGCCGAGAGGCCGACGCGGATCCCGACCCGGCCGAGCCGCAGGGTTCGCTCACCGCACTGCACCGCGACGACAGGCCGACCCGGTCGCACGAGTCGTCCGAAGTCGACCGCTGGCCGGGGCAGGCGGCAGGTGACGGTGTCACCGCTGGCGACGGGAACACCCATCCCCTCGCAGTGCGCGTCCTCGGCCCGTACCGCATCACCTTCGGCGGGGAGGTGGTGACGACGGGCCTCCGGTCCCGGGCCAAGCTGCTGCTCGCCTGGTCCCTCCTTCGTCCGGAGGGGGCCACTATCGACGAGCTCGTCGACACCCTGTGGCCCGACACGCCCCCCGATCGCTTGCTCAAGCAGTTCTGGCATCCCCTCGGCGACCTGCGCACCTTCTTCCGCGGCTCCGATGGCACCAACCTCGAGGTGCTGGAGAAGACTGGCGAGCACTACCGGCCCAACCCGGCCGAGATCACCTGCGACCTCTGGGACTTCCAAGCTGCGCTCGGCGAAGCGGCCTATGCCCAGGACGACGACCAGGCCCGAGCGGCGTTGGCACGAGCGGTCGACGCCTACGGCGGCGACCTGCTCGCCGGGCTCGACCACCCCTGGGTCGAAGCCGCCCGACAGGACCTGCATCGCCGTGCCGTCGACGCCCACCTCCGCCTGGCAGAGCTTGAAGAGCACGCCGGCCGACCCGACGCGGCGATCGACGTCTTGGAACGGATCATCGGCCTCGACCGCTACGCCGAGGAGCCCTACCGGCGGCTCATGACCCTCCAAGCCGCCCAGGGCCGGCTCGATGCCGTGGCTGCGACGTGGCGGCTCGTGCAGCGCCGCCTGGCCGAGCTCGACCTCGACGTCGACGACGCCACCGCCCGCCTCTACCACGCCCTCACGCCCCCCAGCCCTGACGTGGCCAGCCCACGATCGGTCCGGCTCTCGTCGTGAACGCGACGCGCGTCTTGCCCGGCGTCGACACCCCCCTGCGCGCCGCCGCGGTCCTCGGGCTGGTGGTCGGCATCGACGCGGTCATGGCGTGGCGCGTCGGGGTCCAAGCCACCCTTCCTGCCTACGTCGTCCTCGGCGTGGTCTGCGCCGTCGTCACCGTGTCCGACCTCGCAGCCCGCAAGATCCCGGCTGCCGTGGTGCTGCCCGCCTACCCGATCGTCCTCGTGCTGCTCGTGGTGGGGTCGGTGTCGGACGGCCAGTGGTGGGCCCTTGGCCGGGCCGTCATCGCCATGGCGGTGCTGGGCGCCTTCTACCTCACCCTCGGGCTCGGCTTCGCCGGCCAGCTCGGTGTCGGCGACATCGAGCTCGGCGGCCTCCTCGGCCTCTGCCTCGGCTACCTCGGCTGGCCGGCAGTGGTCGCCGGCACCCTGCTCGCCTGGTGCCTCGCCGCCCTCGCCGTCCCCGTGCGCAGAGCCCTCGGTCGCCCCAGCGTCACCGGCGAGCTTCCCGCCGGGCCCTTCCTCGTGGCCGGCGCGCTCGTCGCCGTCCTCGTCATTCACTGGCTCTTGTCCGAGCGATGGTATCGGCCGTGTGGTTGCGGCTACGCGCAGGCTTCTCCGGAGGCTGGAGGTCGCCCGTCCGCTTCAGCGGTGTGTCGTCACAGCCTCGGCCTACCGTTGCCACGTGAGCGAGGCGAACCAGCCGGGGCAAGGCCCCCGATACAGCGGTCGAGCCGAGGTCACCCGAGCGGCCGCTCGTGCCCGACTCTTTCTCTCCTCGTACGCCCCGTTGTTCGGGATTCTGGCGATCCGGTTCGACGGCCTCGCGCTGCGCCTCGTTTGTGCGGCGCTCTTCGCTTGGGGGGTGCTCGACACGATCTGGATCACCCGCAGGGCGAGGACCCACCTCCAGCCCTACGAGATAATGGTCGCCGGAACCGAGGACACGGGTGGCGAGGTCGGCGGCTACCTCGCCTCATACTTGCTTCCGTTCGTCACGATCTCGACTCCTGGTTGGCGCGACTTGCTCGGCTACAGCCTCTTCCTGCTGGTCGGTCTCGTGATCTACGTCCGCTCGAACCTGGTACGGGTCAACCCCACGCTCTACCTGCTCGGATACCGTGTACTCGCCGTTCGATACGGAGGTCACAAGAACCAGTACTTGGTGACGAGGATCGCGCCGGAGGACGGCGGCGTCGTCGAGGTGGTCGACGTCGCCGGGGTCTTGCTCGCGGTTGGAGGCGCTCATGCGGACGGCTGAGGAATGGGTCCAGAGAAGCCTCGGACGTACCTCCGCCCTCGTTCTTGGATGGCGTCGAGGGACCCGTGTCCACGCCGGCCGGCTCAATCTCGACCGCGCCATGGACCGTGAGCTTCGCCGACGAGCCCAGGCTGCGCTCACCGAGATCGGTGTTCGTACCAGCCGCGCCTACGATCCCGCAGCTCAGCTCGAGGACGACGAGGTGTTCCTGCTCGCCGCTGACGAGCTGCCTCATCGCCCAGCGCGACGGCGGGCCTCGAAGCGCACTGCTGCCGATGAAGACGAGGAGGAGCAGCCCGAGACCAGTGAGCTGATCGGCTTGCTCAACGCACCGGGCACTCTCGACCCGATCTCCCCGGACACCGTGAGAGGGCAGGCGTTTCTCTTCTACGCCGCGGTCTTCACGGATCGCCATGGCTCGGTCGCCTTCCTCAAGCGTCACAATCCCGGTGTCGTGCTCAAGACCGGCAGAGTGCTCGGTCTCTTCGGAGACGTCATCACCCATATCGAGGAGCCGGTGCTCGTTTTCGAGCCTGACTTCGACTTGGTGATCGAAGGCACGGAGCTGGCCGCCCTCAAACCCAACGCCCTTCCCCGCCTGTTCGCCGATCTCGAGGTGGCCGCCGCCGCCGTACCCGCGCATCTGGCCGAGCTCGGCAAGTCCGGGCTCAAGTTTGCCGGGACCACCCTCGACGTCATCGCCGCAGCATGCTCCAAGCGCCGGCTGCTCGCCGGGCGCCTTCAGAGCCTCATCCAGGCGAAGCACCTCCCGACCCTGACGGTCGAGATGGTCCAGGCGTACCTCGACGGTCTCGATGAAAACCCGGGGCGATTCATCGTCGATGGGGAGATCGACGTTTCGGAGGAAGACGTCCCCAAGCTTCTCGACGTCCTCGACCAACGCCACTATCGGGGTGGCTACGACGACCTCCTCCGACGCGCCGACCGCAACTCCGTCATCTCGTAGAAGCGCGCTGCCCTCGCGTCGCTGTCCCGGCGCAACGGGCGGTCGACCGACCGCTACCCATGCAGCGCGGCGCTGGATTCAAGCAGCGGGGTCAGTCACTCCGACAAGGATGTCGGTGCCCCACTTCGTGCCGCGTACGGTCGGGGTGGCCTCGACGCGGACGAAGGCTCCGGCGTGCGGAGCGTCGACCATCTGGCCGTTGCCGATGTAGATACCGACGTGGGTGATGTCGGTAGGTCCGCCGCCGAAGAAGATCAGGTCGCCGGGCTGGAGCGGATCGCCGAGTCCGAGCTTGGCCGTGGCGTCGTACTGGTCCTGGGCGACGCGGGGAAGCATGATCCCTGCGGCCTTGTAGGCGGCTTGGACGAGACCGGAGCAGTCGAAGCCGATGCCCGGCGTCTCGCCGCCCCATATGTACGGGGTGCCGACCTGGGCGAGGGCCCAGTCGACGGCGATGCCTCCGGCGGTTCCCGCGGCGACAGTCTGAGCCTGGGTCTTTCCGTAGGTCTGGGCGAGGTCGAGGACCTCGGTGGCGTAGGTCTGGCTGTGGTTGTAGGCGAACACGGCAGCCGAGAGCTCGGCGCCGTTCTCGGCACCGTTGGCGCAGAGGTCTCGGGCGGCGGCGTAGACAGCGTCGGTCGGGTCGTAGGGGCTCGGCGGTGTGACCCCGCCGGGCGGGACCGGGGTGTCGTAGGCGGCGAAGGTGGCCGGCTCGAACTGCATGGGGCCTTCGGCGCCGGCCGAGTTGGCGCCGGAGTGGACGCCGGGCAGGTCCGAGGTGTCGTTGCCGGACTCGACGGTGCCGATGGCGGCGAGCACCGTCCAGGGCAGTCCCGGGCAGGTGGTGGCGGCCTGTTGGTAGAGGGCGAGCATGGCCGGGGGGATGTTGGCGGTGGCGGTGGCCGACGCTGCGCCGCCGCCGAGGAGCGAGACGATCCCGGCGCCCGCGCCCGCGGTGAGGACGGCGACGAGGAGGACGAGACCGCCGGCACCGGCGGCGAGCTTGGTGGCGAGCCCGGAGGGAGCGGGGGCGTCGAGGCCGATCGTCACCGGCGGCCGGGTGTGCCGGCGAGGGGGCGGGCGGCAAGGTCGGCCAGGCGCAGGCGCCGCCCGCTGCTCGTGACGGGCAGCCAGACCGCGCCGTCCGGCGTGGCGCCGGGCAGCCGGGCGGTGGTGGCGACCGGGACGGATCGCTGCGCGAGGGCGTGACGGGCTTCCGCCTCGCGGCGGGCTCCGGGGAAGGTGAAGAGGACCCAGTTGGGGTGCCCGGCCGCTTCGGCGAGGCGGGCGTAGCCGTCGAGCTTTGCGGCCAGGCGGTCGAGGCGTTCCGTGCCGTTGTCGTACTCGACGAGGAACGGCAGGCTGGCGCCGTTGTCGGTCCAGATGCCGTAGCCGTCGGGGCGGACGACCTCGCCCCACTCGCGGGCGCAGCGACGCTCGGACCACCATTCGATGAGCGCGCAGCTGGGTCGGGTGCGCGCGGCGCGGAGCAGGGTGGTGAAGAGGCCGTTGGTGCCGACGAGGTGGGCGAGGCGTTGGCTGGCGGCGAGGTCGTGGGCGAGGGAGCGCCGCCAGGACCGGTCGGCGGGATCCGCGCCGGCTTCGGCGGCGACGAGGGCGGCGCCGAGCGGGCCGAGGACCCAGTAGTAGGGGGCGGGGCTGCCCCAGCTTTGGGGACGGAAGCGGTCGAGCACGTCGAGGGCGTACAGCTCGGCCAGGCGCATCCGGGCCCGACGCTCACCGGTGAAGCCGACGTCGGCCACCTGTGGCGTGGTGAGCACCCGATGGTCGTCGAGCAGGCGGCAGAGCTGACGGTCCCGTTCGGTGAGCCGACCGATCACGGCGAGCAGGCGAGCGTCGAGGTCACGCCATCCACGGCGGGTGGCCGATGCGGCGCCTACCGGCGCTGACGGCCCATGGGGCGAGGCCCGACGCCGGCTCGACGACGCAGGCCGCTTGCTCGAGGGGAGGGATGCGGACCGGCCGTCGGCCGGCGGATCCTGTCGAGCCGGCCCTCGGCCGGACGATCCGAGCGGACTCACCACCCCCTACCCCCTGAGTCCGCCGACGCGACGGAGCCCTCCTCGTCGCCCTGACCTGCGGTTTCGTGCCTTTGAGGGGGCTCCAATCCTGGTCGGAGCCCTCGACGGAGCCCTCCGTGGACGCCCTGTCGGAGCCCACTACGGTCCTCGCCCATCGCCTTGTCCCCTTCTCGGGGGACTCGGTCGAACCCGGAGCGGGACGGCGCCGAGGCGGCGGGGAGGCTTCGCCCTTCGAGCGGCGAGCGGGTCCCGGAGACCGAGGTGGGTCGAGCGTGGGCGGCCCGGTTGGCGGCGCGCACGGCGTCGGCCCGTCCGGGGACGGCGGGTGGGGCGGGGCGGGTGGCGAGGGTGAACGCCGGGGTCTCCTCGCCGTCGACGACGAGGCGGGCCGCGGCGGTGTAGGCGCCGAGGTGGGAGAGGTCGTGCTCGGTCAGGTTGGGGGCGACGTGACGTTCGAGGGCGCGGGCGTCCTCGGGGCTCATGGTGAACCAGACCTTGGTGCGGGCGTTGGCCGACACCGTTTCGCGCAGCTCCTTTCCGAGCTGGCCGAGGTGCTGGTGGGCAAGCACCATGGACAGCCGGTAGCCGCGGGCCTCGGCCAGCATCTCGTCGAATGACCGGGGCAGGTGCAAGAAGTTCTGGCACTCGTCGACCACGAGCGACGCGTCGACCCGGGCGGCCTGGCCGAGCCGAGCCCGGTGGGTGGCGGTCTGCCACACCTTGGCCACCACGAAGGACCCGAGCAGCCGGGCGGTGTCCTCGCCCAAGATGCCCTTGGGTACCCGGACGAGGCAGACGCCGCCGTCGAGGACCTGGCCCATGTCGAAGCTGGAGTCGGGCCGGCCGACGACCTGGCGGACGAAGTCGCGCAACAAGAACGCCCGGAGCTTGTTCATGAGCGGGCCGATGACCTGGGCGCGGTTGGCCTCGCTCATGGCCTCGTAGGACTCCCAGAACCCGCCGAGGCCGACCGTGTCGCCCGCGACGGTGGCGACCATGGGGGCGCGGAAGGTGTCGTCGGCGAGGAGGCGGGGGACGTCGGCCAGGCTGGTCGAGGCGCCGGTCGCGGCGGCATGGCGCAGCAGGGTGAGGCAGGCGGCGCGGAGCACGTCGTCGGTGCGTGGCCCCCAGAACGCCGAGAAGATGGACCGGAAGATCCCGACCAGGTTGTCGACGGCGAGGTCGGGGTCCGGGCCGGACAGCACGTTGAGGACGGGGGCGGCCACGGGGTCTTCGGGGTCGACGAGCACGGTGCGCGACTCGGCGCCGGCCGGCAGCCGGTCGCACAAGTCGGTAATCAAGTCGCCTTTGGGGTCGATGATCACCACGCCCCGGCCGGCTTCCACGTCGGCCAGGACGAGGTTGGTGAGCAGCGTCGACTTGCCAGACCCGGTGGCGCCCATGACGTGGAGGTGGTAGCGGGCGTCGGGCACGGCGAGGGCGACCGGGCGGCGCCCGCCGGCCTGGGCGTCGCCGAGCACCTTGGGGGTGAGCACCCTGGACGCCACGGCGCCGGCCGGTGTCACGGCGGCGGGACGGCCGACGGCGGGTGGCGGGGCGACGGCCTTCGCCCCGGCCCGGGTGAGGCCGGGCACGGCTTGGTCGGTGGGCAGGTGGGCGAGGGCGGCGAGCTCGGCGACCGAGACGAGGTCGCCGCGGCCGAAGCGGCGGGCGGCGACGATGTGGGCGGGGTGGCGCAGGTGGCGGCGGTCGAGGCGGTTCCGCCCGGCGTAGAGCGAGAAGGCGGAGGCGACGGCGTGCGCCCGTCCCCGCAGCCGCGCCGGTGCCTGGCGGTCGGAGGCGGTGGTGGCGACGGCGTATCGGACGGTGATTGCCCAGCACGGCTGGGCGGCCTTGTCCAAGATGTCGGCCACGTCCGCGGCCCGGCTGGGGTCGGTGGCGGCTGGTTGGGTGATCGGGCCGGGAGTGACGAGGTCGACCAGGCGG
Source organism: Actinomycetes bacterium (assembly GCA_021803085.1). Lineage (GTDB taxonomy): Bacteria > Actinomycetota > Acidimicrobiia > Acidimicrobiales > RAAP-2 > JAJYVT01. Next base: position 11,385 of record JAJZMD010000057.1, on the reverse strand, counting down.
GCGGTGCGCGTCGCCGGCCGCCCGGCGCGCCGGGCTGCGGCGGCCTTGTGGAGGCGGGTGAGGCGCCGTCCGGTGACGGGACGGGCCAGGATCTGCACGCAGGCGGACTCGTCTTCGGCCATGGCGTCGAGGGCGCCGAGGAGCGGTCGGAGGGGGTCGACTTTGTGCGCAGCTCGCAGCGGGTACTGCTCGGGGAGGGCGAGGCGCAGCTCGCCGCCGGTCGCCACGCCGTCCCCGGTGAGCGGCGGGGCGGCGGGGATGGTCTCGGTGCGGGCCCCGGGCCAGGCGGCCTCGACGGCCCGCTCGACCAGGCCGGGTGGCACGGTGCCGGGCACCCACCAGCCGATGGTGAGCCCGGCGTCGGTGGCGACCAGCTCGAAGCCGAGGTGCGGCTGTCCGCCGAGGGCACGGCGCCAGGCCGGGCGAAGGAGGGCGACGAGGTTGGTCCACAGCGTGGCGGCCCCGTGGGGGTCGACGTCGGGGGGTGCGAGGACTCGGACCAGCCGGGCTCCCTCGGCGAGCCGTCGTGCCTGGCGTCGCCGGATCACCTGCAGGACGACGGTGGCGGCGAGGGCGACACCGGCGAGAGCAGGCCCGGCGGTGACGCCGAGGTGGGCGGCCAGCGCGCCGAGGTGGTGGAGGAGGCGGGCGGTCTCGGCGCCGGGGTGGGCGAGGTAGCGGGCGAGCGGCCCCGACAGGTTCGGGGCGGGGGTCGGTTGGGGGGGGGGGATGCTCACTCGGTGGCCCTCCTTTCAGTCTCGGTGGCTAGAGGTCGGGGGTGTCGTCGAGGGTCTGCTCGATCCCGGTGCGGCACACGGCGTCCTCGGCGGGGCTGGCGAGGGCGGTGAAGGCCACGCGGTCGACGCCTGCGGCGAGGAGGCCTTGGCCGCGGGTCGCCCCGAGGAGGTAGGCCCGTTCGCCGGCCGACAGGCCGAAGGCGTCGGTGAGGGTGTCGATGGACTGGGGGGCTTGGCGGAGCAGGATCTGGGTGGCGGCGTTGGCGACGACGGCCTGGCCGAGGGGTGAGCCGAGGAGGTCGCCGGCGTCTTGGGTGACGACGGTGAGGCCGGCCCAGTGCTTGCGGGCCGACTTGGCCATGCGGAAGAGGAACTCGGCGCCCGACGGCTCGGACATGAGCAGCCACGCCTCGTCCACGACGACCAGGCGGCGCTTGCGGACGGCGGGGTCTGACACGCGCCGCCAGACGGCGTCGAGGGTGAGCAGCGTGCCGGCCGCCTTGAGCTCGGCAGGGAGGTCGCGCAGGCTGAAGACGACGAGGTGGCCCTCGGGACGGGTGGTGGTCGGCCCGTCGAACAGCCCCCGATGCGAGCCCGTCACGTACGGCGCCAACCGGGCCGACAGCTCCCGTGCCGCGGGGTCGGGATCGGCGTCGAGGGCGGCGGCCAGGTCCGACAGCAGCGGCGCCGGCCGGGCGTGGGAGCGGGGGTCGGCGGTGATGCCGACCGACTCGTAGGCGCATACGATGGCCCGGTCGAGCGCCGCCGCGGAGGCCGGGTCGGGTTTGCCGCCGAGGAGGACGGCGACGAGGGTGTGGACGAACAGCGCCCGGCGCGTGAGGGCGTCGGGGCCGGGCTGGAGGTCGAAGGGGTTGACCTGCACGCCGGGGGCGCCGAGGTGGACGTAGGTGCCGCCGACGGTCTCGGCCAGGCGGCGGTACTCGTCTTCGGGGTCGACGACGGCGATCTCGATCCCCGCGTACAGCGACCGCAGCGCTTCGAGCTTGGCCAGGTAGGACTTGCCCGCCCCCGAGCGGGCGAGGATCACCGAGTTGTGGTTGTCCTGGGCGAAGCGGTCCCACAGCACCAGCCCCGACCCGTTGGTGGTGGCGCCGTAGAGGACGCCGCTGGTGGCGGACAGCTCGGCCGAGGCGAACGGGAAGGCGGCGGCGAGGGCGTCGGTGTCGAACGAGCGGCGCTGGGCGAGGGCGTCGACGCCGACGGGCAGGGTGGAGGTCCAGCCGGCCAGCATGCGCCAGGTGGCGGGTTGGGCGTCGAGGAGCATCGAGGCGCACACCGAGCGGACCCGGGCGCACTCGGCCTCCAGGCCCTTTTCGGTGCGGGCGTGGACGGTGAGGTAGAGGCCGACCCGGAACAGCTTCTGCTCGCCCCGGGCGAGACCCGCCGCGAGATCTCGGGCGTCTTCTGCGGCGACCTCGACCTCGGGGTCCCCGAGCCGGCCTTTGGCGGCGTCGGCGCGCCGTCCCGATTCGAGTCGGGCCAGCTGGCGGCGGAGGCGCTCGGCGGCGATGTTGGCCGGGACGGGCTCGACGTGGACGGCGACGTCGAGGCGGCTCGGGTGGGCGGTGAGCGGCTCCAGCCAGCCGCGGGCCACCTCCCGGGGGTAGCCGGTGACGGCGAAGCTGGCGCACCAGCCGCCCCCGACGCGCAGCGCCCGGGGGTGGACCTCGATCGAGTCGGGCCCGAACGGCGACGCCGGCCGGGCGGCCGGTCGGGGCAGGCGGGCGAACAGGCCGGTCATCGGCGATCTCCTCTCTCGCGGGCGAGCGTGACGGGGACGTCGGTGCCGGACACGACTGCGCCACAGGCGCCGGGGCGCAGGTCGCCGGCGGGGTCGAGGGCGCGTGCCAGGCAGGCCGCGGCGGCGGTGGCGTCGAGGACGCCGAGCGTGACCCCGGCGGCAGCGAGGGCGGCGGTGGCCTCGGCGGCCCGGCGGTGCAAGCGGGCGGCTGACTCGGCGCCGGCGCGGCCGGTCGGGGAGGCGTGGCGGAGCACGACGAGGACCTCGCGGCGAAGCAGGTCTCGCCGGGCGGCTAGGTCGGCCAGGAACGCCGCGTGGTCCCGGGCGGCCGCCTCGAGGGCGGGGTGCGGCAGTGCGGGCGCGGTGTCGAGCAGCGCGTCGATGGTGGGCGTGAGGTCGACGGGTTCGGCCCGGACGAGGAGCTGGGCGGGGCGGTCGAGACCGTTGAGCCAGCGGGCGAAGCCGGCGACGAGCGCTTCCTGTTCGGCTGGGGTGCGCAGGCTGAAGGTGACGGCGCTGGCCCGGCAGACGAGCGCCGCACCCTCCGCGCCGAGGTCGATGACCCCGTCGTCGCCGATGCCGGCGAAGGGGAGGCGCAGCGGGTCGGGCGGCGGGCCGACGTCGACGGGGAGGAAGGCCGGGGTGGCGGGCACGCCGTCGGCGGCGGGCACCAGCCGGCGGGGGCTGCGATGGTGACGCCACGCGGCGCTGACCCACCGGTCGGCGGCGACGCCCTCGAAGCGGCCGAGCGCCAGCATCGTCGCCGCGGCGGCCACCGGGATGGCGACGACGGCGAACACTACCGTCGGCACGAGGTGGCGGGTGCCGGCGTAGGCGCCCCACAGGACCACGGCGGCGACACCGAGGATGGCGAGCTGGCGGGCGGTGAGCCCGGCGAGCAGCTTGTCCGGTCGCTCGACATCCGCGGGGATGCGGACCCGGCCCCGGTCCTCTCGCATGCTGGCGGGGCGGGGGCTCACAGGCCGACTCCTGCGGCGAGGGCCTTGGCGCCCTTGTAGATGACCACGTCGCGGACGACCCGGCTCATGCCGCCACGGCCACGCGAGCCGGAGAAGACCGTGCGGCTGACCCAGCCGGGGATCTTGACTAGCACCCAGCACAGGCATGCCGAGACCAACAGGTCGACCAGGCCGCCGGTCGAGGCGATGCCCAGGTTGGCCGGCCCTCCGGTGGCGAGGAACACCCGCAGGGCGCAGATGAGCACGAGGGACTGGGCGACCTGGACGGCGAGCGCCCCGGAGAAGGCCCGCCACCACAGCTTGGCCAGCCCGTCGGTCTGGGGGAGGGCGTGGCAGACGAGGCAGATCGGCGCGGCGACGACGAGCAGGATGACGAGGGCGAGGCGGCAGATGTAGGTGGCGAGCACGACGATGGCCAGCACGGCGACGACCCCGCCCAACAAGACGACGAAGATGCCGCCCGAGGCGAGGGAGCCGAGGACGAGCTGGCGGAGCACGACCGCGGCTTGGGAGGGGTCGACGCCTTGGCCCATGATCGCTTGGGAGAGCGAGTCGGCGGTGGAGATGACGAGGCCGGCGAGGGACAGGCTGGCGTTGACGGCGATCCCGGCGACGACGACCCGGGGGAGGACGTCCTTTATGGCGGTGCGGGTCTGGAGCGTCTCGTGGCCCATGACGATCGCCCCGCCCACCAACACGAAGAGCACCAAGAAGGCATCGGCGATGCCTTCGGTCATCTGCCACAGCTGGCCGACCCGGGACTGGGCGGTCACGTTCGGGGTGGCGAGCAGAGTGTGGCCGAGGAGGGTGAGGATGGGGTCGAGCGCGGCGGTGACGAGGTCGCGGAACCACGAGTCGATGGCCGCCTCGATGTGGCCGGTGATGTCGAACAGACCGGGTGAAGGTTGCGTCCCGCCAGAGACGGATCCGCCGCTGCCGGGCGCCGGGGTGGTCGGCGTCGTGGTGCCGCCGGGGCCGACCTGGATGCCGGCAGGGCCGTTCCCGTTGCCGGAGTAGCCGGGTGGCGCGGTGGTCGTCGTGGTCGGTGCGGCCGTGTGGTCGGCGGTGAGCACCATGCTCGCTGTGGCGACGGTGCCGGTGCGGCGGGCGGTGGGGTGGTGGCTGCCGGCGCCGAGGGCGGCCAGCGCGACGACGGCGAACGCGGCGACGACCAGGGTTCGGGCTCGCAGCCGGTGGACGCGGCCGGCGATCCGGTGCAGCCAGCGCATCGTCAGCCGCCCACGATCGAGGCGAGGATCGACACCAGCAGCGGGGCCAAGATGGCGAGGGCGTAGCCGATGGCCGCCGACTTGAGGGCCACCTTGGCCTTCTCGACCTGGCCAGGGTCGCCGCCTGCGGTCAGGTAGCGCAGACCGCCGATGGTGAGGAACAAGGTGGCGACCCCGGCCAGGATCCCGACGATCCAGTTGCGAAGGTTGTCGATTACCCCCGACAGCGACGGAGTGCCGCCACCGCTGCCCTGGGCGAAGGCGGGCGTGGCGAAGACCACGAGCAGGGCGGCGGCAAGGGCGAGGGCGACCGGGAGGCGGCGGACCAGCCGACGCCCGGGTGGCGGCTGTCTGCATTCGATTGGCCTCGACTTGGTCGGAGGGGCGGTAGGTCGGGGGTTTGGTTGTGTCGTCGTGGTCTCCTCGGGTCGGCCGGGCAGGTGCGCCGGTTGTGTCGTCGTCGGGGTCGTCTCGGCCGGCCCGGGTGGGCCAGGGGTGGGCACTCACCTCCTCGTCGGGTCCGGGCGACGCTTGCCCGGTTGGCGGCCCGTGGCCCGGGCTGGCCGGTGACGATCCCCACATTGAGAACACCCCGATTCGCCCGCTTTTTGGACAAAGTCGAGGGGTGAATAGCGGTCGCTGGTCACCCATTCGGCGACGTGTGCTTCGGCTCGGCGGCGGCGCTTGTGGCAGGCCCAGTAGCCGATGCCGAGCTGTCCGGCCGCGTCGGCCAGGTCGGTGTCGCCGAGGCGGGTTGCGCTGATCAGCTCGGCGTCCGACGCGCTGATCACCCCGGCCCGGACCGCCTTGGCCAGCACCAGGTCGGGGTGGCCCCACGGTCGGGGCGGGGCGGCCGAGATCGGCTCGGTGCCGGGCCGGGCTCGTTCGGCCAGCTCGGCGTCGAGGAGTCGGGTGGCTCCCTTGCGGGCCTGCCAGCGCAGCCACGACGCCAGCCGGGGCCGGCCGGGTTGGCAGCGGGCGACCGCGGCCACGAAGGCGGCGAGCGCCTGGGCCTCGATGTCGTCGGCGTTGCCCGGGCAGGCCTGCACGAGCGACCGGACGGTGCGCCGTAGTCCGGGCAGGAGGACGCCGGCCAGCCCGACGGTCCACTTCCCGCCCTCGGCCTGGGCGCGGGCGACGAGGTGGCCGACGATGGCGTCGCGGGCCTCGAAGCGGGTCGAGGGGTGCAGCAGCCGGGCCTTGAGCTCGCCGAGGGGGACCGGCCGGTCAGGCAGCCCGGCGACGCCGGTGCCGTCGAGGGCGAGGGGGTTGGGGCCGGTGGTGAGGAGGGCGAAGGTGCGCTCCAGGGTGTCGAACGGCGAGTCGGTGAGGGCGCGGCGCCTGGGAGTAGCGGAGGTGGGCACGGGCGGCTCCTTTGGTTGCGGAGCCGCCATCGCGCCACGCTGGGTCCCCCGCATTTCCCCCGGAAATCCCCCATTCGGGTCAGGTGGGGGACTCCCCCGAATTCGGGGGAGTCGCGGGGGAGCTGTTCCCCCGCGGCAGTGTCGGTGCAGGTCAGCGGGGTGGGGGAATCGGTGCCGGCTCGCCAGGCGCCGGGCAGGGTCGCCGGGTGACGGCGTGTAGAGAATTTTTCCGACGGCCGGTCTCGTCGAGCGGGGGATGGGTCCCCCGCGCCCAGCCGAACGGGTCCCCCGCGCCCGGCCCGAGGGTCCCCCGCGGGGAACGTCGGCGCGGGGGTACCCCGACCGGCAGGCGGCTATCGGCCGGTGGCGATCTGGTAACGGCGCGGCGAGGTGTTCACCAGTTGCGCCTCGCCGCTCGCCTCCAGACGTCCGAGGGCGTTCGAGACGGCACCCTGTGACCGGCCGAGCGCCTTGCCGATCTGGGTCGGGCCGAGGTCCTCTTCCGGCCGAGCGGCCAGGTACTCGCGGACCAGGGTCCCCAGGGCACCCCTGCCGAGCCGGTCGGTAGGGCTTGCGTCGACCGCGTCGACGGCCGGCGGTTCGGCCAGAGGCTCCGAGGTCTCTGCGGGCACGGCGAGGTCGACGGGCGCCGCCCCGGCCGCGGCCGCTGCCGGCCGGTCGCCGGTGGCAACGACGGACCAGCGGTCCGCCAGCTTGCGGCCCGCCTCTCGTCCCCCCGGCTCTCGACGGACTGCTCCCTCGGCTTCGAGGGTCGCAAGGTACTTGGCCGTGGTGGACTGGCCGGCGCCGAGCGCCTCGGCCAACCCGGCCGCCGTGGCGCCCGGACGGGCGGCCAGGGCGTCGAGGACCTGGGCGGGCGAGACCTTCTTCGTGACGGGCATGGTGGGCTCCCTTCGACATCAAGTTGTGCCTGGCGTCGAGGAGCTACCTCCGTCTCGGGATCGATCTCAAGGCCCGGCATCGCACCGCTCCGAGCCCCGGCCATGTGCTGAATGGGCCGGCGGGTCGGGGTGGTCGATGTCCAAAAAGGCATCCGCTCGGGGTGTTCTATTGGTGACGCTTGCCCGGTCGTGGGCCGCCCATGACCACACCGACCCCCCGCCCTCCCGGCCACGCCCGCCCGTCTCGCCCCGCTGTCCCGCTCGGCGTGTGGCCGGTCGCCCAGACCACCGCCCAATACCAACGCGCCGGCCGCTACCTGCCGGCCTGCACCGACCACCCGGCCAAGATGCTCCCCGAGCTGGCCCGGCGCATCGTCGCCGAGTACTCGACCCCGGGCGCGCTCGTCGTCGACGTGATGGCCGGCATCGCCACCACCGTCGCCGAGGCCGCGCTCTTGGACCGCCGCGCCGTCGGCGTCGAGCTCGAGCCCCGCTGGGCCCAGCTCGCCGAGGCCAACCTCGACCACATGCTCGACCCCGCCCGGCGTTCCCTCGCCGAGGTCCGCCTCGGTGACGCCCGCCGCCTCGGCGACGTGCTCGGCGACCTCGAAGGCACCGTCGACCTGGTCTGCACTTCCCCGCCGTACGCCTGCGACGTCGGGAACATGGACAAGACCAGATGGGGATCAGGCGGTGACCTCTGCCCGAGCACCGCCCGCAACTACTCGACCGACAGGGCCAACCTCGGCCACGCCCGCGGCGTCGCCTACGAGGCCGCCATGACCGACGTCTACGCCGGCTGCCACGCACTGCTGCGCCCCGGCGGCGTGCTCGTCACCGTCACCAAGCACACCCGCCGAGGGGGCCGCACCCTCGACCTGGCCGGCCTCACCAGCGAGCTCGCCCGGGGCGTCGGGTTCGCCTACCTCGGCCACGTCGTCGCCCTCCACGCGGCGGTCCGCGACGGCGACCTCGTCGCCCGCCCATCGTTCTGGCAGACCACCCAGGTCCGAAAGGCCCGCCAGCGCGGCGAGCCCGCCCACCTCGTCGTCCACGAAGACGTCCTCGTCTTCCGAAAGGGGACCGCCGATGCCCACTGACCTGCCCCTCTCGGTCTGGCCCGCCGCCCAGCGCACCGCCCGAGCCCAGCGCGCCCGGCGCTACCTCGACCTGTCGGGCACCCACCCGGCCAAGATGCTCCCCGCCATCGCGGCGCGCGCCGTCGCCACCTACACGAAGCCCGGCGACCTCGTCGTCGACCCGATGTGCGGCATCGGCACCACGCTCGTCGAGGCCGTCCACCAAGGCCGCGACGCCATCGGCATCGAGTACGAGCCCACGTGGGCCGACCTCGCCCAGGCCAACGTCACCCTGGCGGCCAGCCAAGGTGCCACCGGCCACGGCGAGGTCCTCTGCGGCGACGGCCGGGCCCTCGCCGGGCTCGTCGACCCCGCGGTGTGCGGCCTGGTCGCGCTCGTGTTCACCTCGCCCCCCTACGGCCCCTCGCTGCACGGTCGGGTGTCGACCGTCCCCGGGGGAGGCGTCCGCAAACGCCACGCCCGGTACTCGACCGACCCGGCCAACCTCGCCCACGTCGGCCTCGCCGGGCTGCTCGACGCCATGCGCACCGTGCTGCGCGGCGCCGCCCAGGTGCTCCGCCCCGACGGCGTCGTCGCCATGACCGTCCGGCCCTGGTGGCGCGCCGGGCAGCTCGTCGACCTGCCCGGCGCCCTCGTCCGGGTCGGCGAGGAGGCCGGCCTGGTCCTCTACGAGCGCAACGTCGCCCTCCTCGCCGGCCTGCGAGACGACACCCTCGTGCCCCGAGCGTCCTTCTTCGCCCTCGAGCAGGTCCGCAGAGCCCGGGCCGCTGGCGTCGGCCGCCAGGTGATCGCCCACGAGGACCTCCTCGTCTTCCGCCCGGCCCGAAATTCCGTGGGTTCATCAAAACTGAAGGTTCTTCATCGGGAACCAAAGCGCCCGCGCCGCGACGGCCGGCCGGCGGGCGCCCCGGTCGGCGGCCACGACGAGGCCGCGTGACTCTCCCTCCGATCGGGCGCCCCTCGACCCCGATCGGGCGCGGTCTCCGAGAGGGCCTTGACTTGTCCGGCCGGCTGTGGCCTCCTCCGCAAGGCCATGCACGCCGCACCACCCCACCAGCGCCGCACGGCCCGCACCGGCCGCTGCCCACAGCGCCCATGGAGCTCCCCGATGGCCACCGTCGCCGCTGACCGCGGAAGGCGCCGCCGCCCCCGAACCAACACCGACGAGTACCCAGACCGCTTCGTCACCCAGCGCCAAGCCGCTGAGCTGTGCGGGTGCAGCAAGGACACCATCATCCGGGCCCGCCTGGCCGGCCGCCTCCCCAACGCCCGACTCGACGGTCAGACCTGGACGCTGCCGGTCGGCGACCTCGTCGTCGCCGGCCTCCACGACCCGGACGCCACCGTCCCGACGGACGCCGGCCGACCGCCGAGGCCCGACACCGCCGCCCCGACCGAGGCCACGGCGCTCGCCCGAGCCGAGGCGCGCGTCGCCGCGCTGGAGGACCTGGTCGCCCGCCAGGACGACGAGCTGGCATTCCTGCGGCAGCTGACCGCCGACACCCTCGGCCGGAGGGCCGGCTGATGAGCCGGACGCTCACCGGCTCGATCCGCCAACGCGGCGACAAGTGGTGCGCCCGGGTACCCGTCGCTACCGGGTCGACCAGGCGTCGCGAGGAGCGCTTCGCCACCAAGTACGAGGCCCGGGCCTGGCTCGACCAGGCGGTCGCCGCCCTGGCCGCCGGCCAGCCCGTCCCCGACCCGGTTCGCCGGCCTGCGCCGGCCAAGCCGGCCGAACCGCCGGCAGCGATCAGCCCCGACGTGGCCTCGGTGGCCAACGCCTGGATGGCCGCCGCCTACGAGGACCTGCGTCGGGCCGGCCCCGAACGGGCCGACCAGGTGCGCCGGGTCGTCGACACCTACCTCCTGCCGTGGTTCGCCCCCAAGACCAAGACCGTCGGCGACATCACCTACTTCATGGCGCACGACTGGCTGCTCCACCTCGTCGGCCGCCTGGACGCCACCCCACCCGCCTCGCCCCGCGGCCGCAGCGCCAAGCAACCGGGACCGCTCGTCCCCGTGACCAGCGGCGAGGTCGGCCTGGCCGAAGCCGCCCGGCTGTGCGGCCTCAGCCTCCCGACCCTGCGGCGCCGCTGGCACGAAGGCCAGCTCCCCGGCGCCTACCGCGACCGGAACGGCCACGTCCGAGTCCCGGTCCGGGCGCTCAAGAACGTCCCCGGGGCGAAGCGACGCCGGAGCGTCGGGCTGTCCAAGCGGGTCGTGGCCGACGCTCTCTGGATCCTTCGCCGCGTCCTCGCCTTCGCCCGGGCCAACGGCCTCTTCCCGCCCGGCTTCGACCCCACCGAGGGCCTCGAAGCACCCCTGCCCGACCCGGCCACCTCCCGCAGGCGCACGCCGACCAGCCAACCCCGCCCCCTCACCCTGCCCGAGTGCGCCCGGATCGCCTCCCACCTTCACGCCGTCCACCAGCTCGCCTTCTGGCTGCAGCGGATCATGGGACTGCGGATCTCCGAGGCCTTCGGGCTCCTCGTCGGCGACGTGGTCGACCTCGGCGAGTACGGCATGCTCGCCGTCCAAGGCCAAGGCGGGCGCACCTTCCAGGTCCGCGACGACACCGGGGCCATCGTCGGCGTCGACCGCAAAGCGACGGCCAAGACCGCGGCAGGCTCCCGGGTGCTGGTCGTGCCCACCAAGATGATGGAGCTGCTGCGGGTCGCGATCGAGGCGTTCCACACCGACCCCGACACCGGCGCCGTCGACCAGACGGCCCGGCTCGTGCCTGGCATCCAACGCCCGAACCGCGGCGGGCAGGTCGGCTACCAGATGTCCCTCGCCGAGGCCACCCGAGACGAAGGACTGGGAAGTGACGACCTCGGCTTTCGGGTCTCGTCCCACCTGCTGCGCAAGAGCCTCGCCACCGACCTCGCCTGGAGCCCCGGCATCGAAGACAGCGTCCGGCGACGGTACATGGGACACCGGGCCGGCGAGGACGTCTTCGGGCGCATCTACACCCTCGACCACCCCGACGTCGCCCCACTCGCCAAGGTCGCGGCCATCCTCGACGACCACATCGCCGAAGACGTCGGAACCTTGCTCACCCCGACCACCCGCACCGTCCACTGGTTCGCCACCAACCCCCTCTTCGCCCGAGCCGACCAGGTCACCGCCGTGCTCGCCGACGCCGGTTGGCAGGTCGAACCCGGCGACCCCGACGACCCCCTCTGGGACGCCAAGCACGTCGCCGACGAGCTCGACATCGTCACCACCACCGCCCGGCGATGGATGACCGACGGCACCATCCCCAGCGTCGTCCAACCCGACGGCGACGGCGTCCCCCGCCGCTACAGCCG
>JAJZMD010000120.1 GCA_021803085.1 Actinomycetes bacterium | reverse complement strand
TCGCAGCCGACGCGGCCCGTAGCCGCCAGCCGGTCACCAGCGGACCCCGGCGACGAGGAGCGCTGCCGTCTCGGACACGACCACGGCCGCCCCGAGGACGTCGCCGGTGAAACCTCCCAGACGTCGGCGTGCGACCCAGAGAATGGCTGCCACCGCCACCACCGCTGCTCCGACGCCCGCGGCTGCAGGAGCCCCCCCAGCCCAGATGGCGAGCGACGCGCCTGCCGCTGCCCCGGCGGACGCAGCCAGCGCAGAGCCGGCGGCCCCTCCCCCGAGGAATGCCGTCGCCAGACCTCCCGTCGGTCTGGCGTAGGGGAGCACGAGCATGGCCGCCACCATGAGTGAGCGCGACACGCACCAGACGCCTACCACCAGGGCGATGTCGGGGCGCAGGGCGCCGAAGGCCGCGAAGCGCAGGAGGAGCACGGCCAGCGTCGCCGCCAACCCGAAGGCACCGACGTCGGGCTCGGACATGACTTGAAGGCGGCGTTCCCGGCTCAGGTGGGGCAGCAGGCCGTCGGCGCTGTCGGCGAGCCCGTCGACGTGCAGCATCCCGGTCAGGACCAAGTCGGTGACGACGGCCAGCGCGGCGGGCACCAGCGGCCCGTGCCACCCCTTGGAGGCTGCCCACCAGACGAGGCCCACGATGGCGCCGGCCGCCGCCCCGACGAGGGGGAACCAGCGCAGGGTCGCCGGATTGGGTGCCCGGGCGGGCCCGAAGGGGGTGAGGAACCCGAGGGCGGCGAGCACTACAGCTCCAGCGTGCGGCCGGCCACGACGAGGAGCACGCGCTCGGCGACGGCTGCCACCGTCTGGTTGAGGTGCCCGAGGGCGTCCACGAACGCTCTCCCGACGGCGGTGGCGGGGTGCACGGCCAACCCGACCTCCTCCGAGACGAGCACGGTGCTCCCCGAGCGCGCCTGAAGGGCGTGGACCAGGGCAGCTGCATCGACGTCGAGATCCGGTGCCGACGTCACCCAGGTGCCGAGGCTGTCCACCAGCACGCTCCCGTCGAGGTGCGCCAGGACCGCGGGCAGCTCGGCGCTCGAGGCCAGCTCGACGGTGCTCCATGTCGTCGGCCGGCGAGCCTGGTGGGCGGCGACCCTCCGCGCCATCTCCTCGTCGGTGACCGACGCCGTCGCAACGTAGGTCACGATCCCGCCACCGCTCGAGGCGAGCTTTGCGGCGAGCCGCTCGGCGACCGTCGACTTGCCCGAGCGGGTGCCGCCGAGCACCAGGGTGACCCTTGGGTCGCGGTGGGTGCTCATCAGGCCTCCGCTCCCGGCGCCAGCACCCGAGCCCGGATGGTGTCGGCGAGCGCCGCTCCCCCCGCCGGCCGCTCGACGTCCTCGAGCAGCACGTAGTCGGCGGACAGGGTCGCCGCCAGCGACCGGGCCAGACCGAGACGGGCGGGTCCCGTCTCGGCGTCGACGACGAGGCATGCCACCCCGGTCGTCGCCAGCTCGGCCGCGGCCGCGTCGGCCGCGGCGAGCGGGTCGGCACCACCGGCGGTGGCTCGTCCGTCGGTGACGAGCACGACCGCCGGTCGGGGCCCGCCGGGTCGCTGGGCCGCCCGCACGAGCGACGTCACCTGGGCCAGGCCGGCGGCCAGCGGCGTCCTGCCGCCGGTGTGCAGCTCTGCCAGACGAGCCCGCGCGACTTCGACCGACCCCGTCGGACGCAGGACGACCTCGGCCGACTCGCCCCTGAAGGCCACCATCGCCACCCGGTCACGGCGCCGGTAGACGTCGGCGAGGAGCGACATGACGGCGGCGCGGGCAGCTTCGAGCCTCCTGCGCCCGGCGATCGAGCCCGAGGTGTCGACGGCGACGATGACCAGCGTCGCCTGAGGCTCGGCCGTCACGGTGGCCTGAAGGTCCTCTTTCGCCAGACGCTCGCCAGGTCCACGCTCCCCACCGGCGGTCCGGGTGGCGTAGGACACCGCCGTGGCGACCGCGTCGACGCGCTGGCGGGGGTCACTGAGGGGCACGTGGCCGATGCGGCGCCCTCGGGCACCACCGGCGACCGTCGTGCCGTTCCCGGCTGCCCCCTGGCCCCTCGCCACGGCGCTCGGCGGCCGCGGCAGCGCCAGGTGGCCGGCGTCGACCTGGACGTCAGGCGGGTCCACGGGGTCGTGGCCCGGCCCGTGCTGATCGCCCAGCGCGTCGTGGCCATCGGGTCCCCCACTGCCGTCGGGGCGTGGGTCATCGGGAAGTCCGGGACCCGGCTGCGGCGCGGTGTCAGGCTGCGCGCCTTGCTCTGTCGGCGAAACGTCGACAGCCTCTTCGGCGCCGAGCACCCCGTCTCCGAGCACCTGGTCGAGCGCCGAGGCGAGCTCGTCGGATGCGATGCCGGGCGCCTCGAACGGGTCGCGTCGGCGCCGATGCCCGAGGACGAGCGGCGCCACCCGGCGCAGGTGGCCGGCGCCGGCGCAGCGCTCGCCGTCGAGCCCGGCCAAGGCGCCGGCGGCGCGGCACAGGGCGAGATCGGCTCGCAGGCCCTGAGCACCGACTGCCACCGCCAGGCGGGCCGCGGCCACGAGGACGGCGTCGTCGCAGGGCACCGGCCGGGCGGACGTCAAGGAGCGGCGGACCTGCTCGTCGGGTGACAGGTCGGGGGACCCCGCGGCGTCGAACGCCAGCTGGCGGCGGACGATCTCGGCCCGCAGGGCAGGGTCCTGTGGGGCCCTGACCTCGACGGCCAGGCCGAAGCGGTCGAGCAGTTGGGGGCGCAGCTCCCCCTCCTCGGGGTTCATCGACCCGACCAGCACGAACCGTGCGGGGTGGGTCTCGGAGAACCCGTCGCGTTCGACGCGGTTCACGCCCGATACGGCCACGTCGAGCAGGACGTCCACCAGATGGTCGGCCAGGAGGTTCACCTCGTCCACGTAGAGGACCCCACCGTGGGCCGCGGCGAGCAGCCCCGGGCGGAAGGCGTGCGCTCGGGAATCGAGGAGCGCGGCGACGTCGAGCGCGCCGACGACCCGGTCCTCGCTGGCCCCGAGGGGGAGCTCGACGAACGGTGCGCCTGCGGGCAGCAGGTCTGCCAGCCCCCGGGCCAGGGTCGTCTTGGCCGAGCCCTTGTCCCCGCGCAGCAGCACCCCACCGAGCCGCGGCTCGACGGCCGCCAGGAGCAGCGCCAGCTTGGCGTCGTCCTGGCCGACGACCGAGGAGAACGGGAGGTGCGCGCTCATCGGGACTCCTCCCACCCGTCGGCCTCGAGGAGCGCCCGCCGCAGCATGTCGGCGGTCTCGTCGTCGGGCTTCCACCGGCCCCGCTCCTCGGCTTCGAGGAGCCGCTCGACGATGGATCTGAGCGCCCAAGGGTTGGACTGGCAGAAGAATGCCCGGTTCTCGGGGTCTGCGACGTAGGCCTGGGCCACGCGGTCGTACATCCATGGCTGTGCGACATGGGCGGTGACGTCGTAGCCGAACAGGTAGTCGACGGT
>JAJZMD010000195.1 GCA_021803085.1 Actinomycetes bacterium | reverse complement strand
CTGAGCGAACAACAGCTCGACGACGCACGCCAGCACCGGCTCTGACAGTCGAGGCTGCCGGATCGGGCAAGCCTTGCTGCTGCCGACCTTCGTCTGCAACACAAACCCCGAGTCGCGTGCACCCGCGTCGGTGAAGCACATCGCCCGCCGTGACGGCGCCGCTGCCTTCGCCTGGAGACCATCCAGTACTCGTGGATGAGGTCACCGAGACGGTCGGTTCTTCGTAGCCTGGCGAGGTCTGGGTCCCTGATGTGCTCTGAATCCGTGTCGAGCGGCTAAGCGGACGGGTTCGCGGGCACCCACAGGCTTGCGGCGCGCAGCTCGTCGAGGTGTTGCGCGCCACGAAGCGGTTGTTGACGATGGTCCCGATCTCTTCGAGGTGGTCGTCCAAGGTGCCGACGCGTAGCGCGACGAAGGGACCGCTCGACGTCGAGCTCACCAGGACTCGACCGGCGTCCACCACCTTGTCGAGCAAGGTATATGGTCGTATAGTAGGCTGCTATGTGGAACAGTATACTGTCCGAGCGAGCAAGGATGCGCCGTGACTGCGGTTGGTGAGCCCGCACCGGAGGACCTGACGGCCAAGGCCCGTCTGCGGGACGCGGCGCTGCGGCTGTTCGCCGAGCGCGGTATCGAGGCCACGTCGGTCCGGGACATCGCGCGCGCGGCGGGGGTGTCGGGCGGCCTGGTGCGCCACCATTTCGGTTCGAAGGAGGCGTTGCGGGATGCGTGCGACGCCTATGCGCTGGCGCAACTGGTGCGGCTCAAGGAGCAGGCGGTGAGCGGCGGGCAGGCTCTTGGCCCTGAGTTCCTGTCCGCGACCCAGCCGGTGCTGTTGGGCTACTTCGTACGCTCGATGCTGGACGGCTCGCCGTCCTCAGAGGAGATGTTCTCGCAGATGATCGGTCTGGCTGAGGGCTGGTTGGCTGCCAATCATCCTGACGGGATCGCGGATCGCCATGCGTACGGCTCGGTGCTGGTGGCGATGGAGCTGGGAGCGTGGATGATGCGCGACCAGCTCTCGGCCGCGTTGGGCGCAGACGTGCTCGAACCGGAGGGCCAGTTGCGCATGGCCCGAGCGAAGGTCGAGTTCTACTCGACGCCGCTGCTCAGCCCGGAGGTCGCGGCCACGGCACGGACCGCGATCGACCAGCTCCAACAGACGGCCCCCAAGGACCGTGCGGGCAGGAGAGCCAACCGGTGAGCCCTAGCAACAACACCGCAGCAAGCAAGTCCGTCCCGGACCGGACCGCTGGAGCGCCGCTCGACCAGGCGGCGACCGACCACGTGGTCGAGGTGCGAGATCTGGTCAAGACCTTCGGGAAGCTCCGGGCGCTGGATGGGGTCACGTTCTCCGCCGAGCGGGGGACGGTGCTCGGTCTGCTCGGCCCCAACGGTGCGGGCAAGAGCACCCTGGTTCGCATCCTGACCACGCTGTTGCGGCCCGACAGCGGCGTGGCGCGTGTCGCGGGACTGGACGTGGTGGCCGACGGGCAGCGGTTGCGATCGCTGATCGGCCTCACCGGGCAGTCGGCGGCGGTCGATGAGCTCTTGACCGGCCGCGAGAACCTGGAGCTGGTCGGCCTCTGGTACCACCTCCCCAAGCGTGAGTACCGCCGCCGTGCTCAGGAGACCTTGGACTTGCTGGCGCTGGCTGACGCGGCCGATCGGCTGGTCAAGACCTACTCGGGCGGGATGCGCCGCCGCTTGGACATCGGCGCCAGCCTGATCGCCAATCCGCCGATTCTCTTTCTCGATGAGCCGACGACCGGGCTTGATCCCCGGTCCCGTAACGAGCTGTGGCGGCTCGTCCGCGAGCGGGTGGGCGCCGGCGCGGCGGTGTTGTTGACCACGCAGTACATGGAGGAGGCGGAGCAGCTGGCCGACCGGATCGTCGTGATCGACAAGGGCACGGTGATCGCCGATGGGACAGCCGATCAGCTCAAGGCCCGGACTGGCGGCGCCACCCTGGAAGCGCGGGTCACGAAGCCGAGCGACCTGGAACGGGCAGTCGCCGTGCTGGGTGACCTCAGCCCGACGCCGCCCCGATCCGATGCCGAGCAACGACAAGTCAGCATCCCCGCCGGAGAAGGCACCGACCTACTGCTCGACACCGGCCGCCGCTTTCAAGAAGCCGGGATCCCCCTGGACGATCTCGGTATCCGCCGCCCGACGCTCGATGAGGTGTTCCTCTCGCTCACCGGCCGATCACACGGTGACGCCGAACCGTCGAGCGCCGAGGTGGCCCCGTGACCGACACGGCTCTTCGCCCACTTGGAGCGCCAGCGCGCATGACGCCTGCACTCGCTTTCCGTGACTTTGTCGGTGTCGCGAAACGCAATCTGCTTCGCAGTGTTCGCACCCCGGGACTGCTGCTGTACGCGTTGCAACCGATCATGCTGCTGCTGCTGTTCCGCTACATCCTCGCCGGCGCGATCAAGGTGCCCGGCGGCACCTACGTCGACTTCGTCGTGCCCGCCATCTTCCTGGTCTCAGTCCTGGTCGGCGCGATGACCTCGGCGATCGGCATGGCCGAGGACCTCGAGAGCGGACTGATCGACCGCTTCCGCAGCCTCCCGATGGCTCGCTCCGCCGTCCTTACCGGCCGATCGCTCACCGACGCCATCCGCAGCGTCGTCGTGTTGGCGATCATGGTCGTCCTCGGCGTCGCCGTCGGGTTCCGCTTCGACAGTGACACCGGGCGCATCGCGCTCGGCATGGTGCTGATCCTCGCGTTCGGTTACGCGTTCTGCTGGATGAACGCCGCCATCGGGATCGCGGTCAAGGACCCCGAGAGCGCCACCAACGCCGGTACCGGACCGACCTTCCTGCTGCTTTTCGCCAGCAACGCGATCGTGCCCATCAGCACCCTGCCCGGCTGGCTCCAAGGCTTCGCCCGCAACCAACCCCTCAGCGTCACCGTCTCCGCCGTCCGCGCCTTGTTCGAAGGCGGCAACGCCGCCCATGACGTGTGGCTGTCGTTGGCTTGGTCCGCTGGGATCGCCATCGCGTTCTTCGTCATCTCCTACAGCCTCTACAAACGCGCCGCGGCCACATGAAACCCACCACGGCCCTACCGCAGCGAACTGATTCCAGTTATCGGACTCCGCGGAACCCGGAGCAGGGCAGAGCCTCTATCAGAACCAGGGTGGTCCAGGTCGGAGTCGGGGCGCCGCTCAAGGGATCGGTCCCGCGCTGAGGCGGACATCGGAGGACTCGGTTCAGTGACGTCGAGCCCGAGAGGGCCAGCCGGGTCGGCCACGGCCCCGCGGTGGATCCCATGGGCGCACCGGGCGGACAGTCATGAGGCATGGTCTTCGTGCCTTCGGCGGATCCGGGCGATGTCGGAGACCGGGCCGAGATGGCCGAGCTTGTCGGGGTTGACGATGCCGCGCACCGTCTGGATCACGCCGCCACGTATCTCGAGGGAGAAGACGCTCACGATCTTGTCCTC
>JAJZMD010000194.1 GCA_021803085.1 Actinomycetes bacterium | reverse complement strand
AGCCCCGGTGTCCGGGTCGTGGGCGACCCGAGAAGGGTGCGCCTCGGTCGCCGCGTGGGCAGAGGAGCTCGGGTACCGGTCGCTGTGGACCTTCCAGCGGCTCCTCGCCCCGGTCGACGAGGCCGGTGAGCACCGGCTCGACCCCCAGTACCGCAGCGTCCAGGACCCGCTCGCCGTGCTCGCCTACCTCGCCGGGAAGACGTCGCGGGTCCGGCTCGGGGTCGCGGTGGTCAACGCGCCCTTCTACTCCCCGATCGTGCTCGCCAAGCCGCTCACCACGATCGACCACCTCTCCGGCGGCCGTCTCGACGTCGGGATCGGCCTCGGGTGGATGCCCGAGGAGCTCGAGGCCGCCGGCGTCCCCCACGGCCACAGGGGGGCGCGCACCGAGGACTTCGTCCGGTGCCTGCGCGCGATCTGGAGCGACGACGTCGTCGACTACCACGGCACGCACTTCCGGGTGCCGCGATCGCGGGTGGACCCGAAGCCCCTCCAGCGCCCGTGCCCTCCGGTGCTGTTCGGCGGGACCGCGGACGCCTCGTTGCGCCGGGCCGGCCGGATGGCCGACGGCTGGATCAGCAGCAGCCGGGCGGACCTCGCGTCTCTCGCGGATTCGATCGCCGTCGTCCGCGACGCCGCCGCACGGTCCGGACGCGACCCGCGCCCGCTGCGGTTCGTGTGCCGCGCGGTCGTGAAGGTCCGCTCGACGACGCGCGCGCCCCTCACCGGCACCCTCGAAGAGGTGAGAGAGGACCTGCACGCGATCGCCGCCACCGGGATGACGGAGGCGTTCGTCGACTTGAACTTCGACCCGCTCGTCGGGACGCCCGACGCCGATCCCGAGACGTCCCTCCGCCACGCACGCACCGTCCTCGAGGCGTTGGCACCTCAGCAGCGCTAGACCACGTCGAACCACGCGTCGCGCCCGGTCGCCAACTACGGTTGGGGTCCACAGTCGGGACGGGAGGGGCGTCCATGCTCGTGCTCAATCGTCGGCCAGGCGAGTCGATCGTGATCGAACCGGACTTCCGGGTGACGGTCCTCTCGGTGACGGAACGCCGCGTCTGGATCGGCCTGTGCGTGGACGGCGCGAGCGTGACCCTGCGCGTCTGCGCGACGGTCGTCTCCGAGGACATGGCGCGCCTCGAGATCGTCCCGATGTCCGGCGTCCAGTTCGTCGGCGACCGGGTGCGCATCACGATGGCGACCGAGCTGGACCCAGCGGGCGCGGCACGCGCGGGGCTCGCGATCGACCGCCGTCCCGGCGAGCGCGTCGAGGTCGGAGAGGACGTGTGGGTGTCGGTCGCCTCCGTCTCGAAGGGGAACCCGACCGTCACCTTCGGGGGCAGCGCGATCGGCGACGAGCTCAGCATCACGCTCATCCGCCCGGCCGGCAGCTACGTGCGGCTCGGCGTCGACGCTCCGAACCGCCGCGTCTACCGCGAGGAGCTCTGGGACTCCGTTCAGGCGGAGCTGGCGGCTGGATCCGTCACGGGCTGACGCCGCCGCGGCCGGGAGGTCACCGCGCGGCGCAGGAGCAGGCTCGACTGCGCCGGGACGTTGACCGTCGGGCCGCGCACCTCTCTTGCAAAGCGCGTCGGGCGCGCGGTGTTCACGAGCTCTTCCCAGCGACCCGGCTCCACCACCTTCGGGAGGGCGTAGGGGCGGGGGCGCATCCCTGCGTTCAGGAGCAGGAGCAGCGTCTCGCCCCGCGCGGACCGGCCGCGGGCGTCGACCTCGTCCACGGCGCGCCCGTAGAGGAGCATCCCGAGGGTCCGGTTCTCGGGGTCCGCCCAGTCGTCCGCCTTCATCTCCTCGCCGTCGGCCCGGACCCAGGTGACGTCCTTCATCTGGGTCCCGGGTACGAGCTCCCCGGTGAGGAAGTTCCTGCGGCGCAGGATGGTGTTCTGCGAGAAGATCCCCACCAGCTGGCGGACGAAGTCGAGCAGCTCGATGCCGCTCTCCCCGACGTTCCAGTCGACCCAGCTCACCTCGTCGTCCTGGCAGTACGCGTTGTTGTTGCCGCCCTGGGTGCGGCCGATCTCGTCGCCGCCGAGCAGCATCCGCACGCCCTGGGAGCACATGAGGGTCGTGAGGAAGTTGCGCTTCATGCGGTCGCGCAGGCGCTGGACGCGCACCGAGTCGCTCGGCCCCTCGACCCCCCAGTTCCGGCTGTAGTTCTCAGGAGAGCCGTCGTCGCCTCCCTCGCCGTTCGCCTCGTTGTGCCGGTGCTCGTAGCTCACGAGGTCGGTCAGCGTGAAGCCGTCGTGGCAGGTGACGAAGTTCACGCTCGCGTACGTCAGCCGTCCGGTGTGGCCGTAGATGTCGCTCGATCCGGTGAGCCGCGAGGCGAGCTCGGGCACCTGGCCGGGATCCCCGCGCCAGAAGCGTCGGACGCAGTCGCGGTAGGCGCCGTTCCACTCGGCCCAGCCCTGCGGGAAGCGGCCGATGCGGTAGCCGTCGGGTCCCACGTCCCAGGGCTCGGCGATGAGCTTCACCGTCGAGAGCACCGGGTCCTGCTGGATGATCTCGAAGAACGCGCTCGGCTGGCCGGCGTCGTACCCGCGCACGAGCACCGGGGCGAGGTCGAAGCGGAAGCCGTCGACGTGCATGTCGGTGACCCAGTAGCGCAAGCTGTCCATCACCAGTGCCATGGTGCGAGGGTGGAGGATGTTCAGGCTGTTGCCGGTGCCCGTGAAGTCGGCGAAGTAGCGGGGCGCCTCCGGCCGGAGGCGGTAGTAGACGGAGTTGTCGATCCCGCGCAGCGAGAGGGTCGGGCCCAGCCGGTCGCCCTCGGCGGTGTGGTTGTAGACGACGTCGAGAATGACCTCCAGCCCCGCGCGGTGCAGCGTGCGCACCATCGACTTGAACTCGGTCACCTGCTGGCCGAGCCCCCCCGTCGCGTACTCGACGTGGGGAGCGAAGTAGGCGATCGTGTTGTAGCCCCAGTAGTTCGTCAGCCCCATCTCCTCCAGGCGCCGGTCGTCCACGTGGTGGTGCACCGGCATGAGCTCGACCGCGGTCACTCCCAGGTCGACGAGGTGGTCCACGACCGGGTCGGACGCGAGGCCGAGGTACTTCCCACGGAGGTGCTCGGGGACGCCGGGGTGCCGCATCGTCATGCCGCGCACGTGGCACTCGTAGATCACGGTGCGGTTCCACGGCGTCGAGGGCGGTCGGTCGTCCCCCCAGGTGAACGCGGGATCGACGACGATGCACTTGGGCATCGACCCCGCCGACTCGCGCTGGTCGAAGGAGAGGTCCTCTTCGGCGTCGCCCACGCGGTAGCCGTAGAGGTCGTCGCTCCACCGGACCTTGCCGCTGAGCGCGCGGGCGTAGGGGTCGATCAGGAGCTTGTGGCGGTTGAAGCGGTGTCCCTCCTCGGGCGCGTACGGGCCGTCCACGCGGTAGCCGTAGAGCGCTCCGGGACGCACGTCGGGGAGGTACGCGTGCCACACCCGGTCGGTGGTCGCCGGCATCTGCACGCGCTGGTCCGGCTCGCCGGACGTGGGATCCCCGAAGATGCACAGCTCGACCGCGGTCGCGTGCTCGGAGTACAAGGCGAAGTTCACCCCTTCGCCGTCCCACGTCGCACCGAGCGGATGGGGGCTCCCCGGCCAGACGCGCATCAGGCGGTGACAGCGTCCCCGCCGGGCTCTGCCGGGGGATCGGGAGAGAGGAACACGCAGCCGAGCGGCGGCGCGACCAGCGTGAGCGCTCCAGGCCGTCCGTGCGACGGCACCGGCTGGGCATCGACGCCGCCGGCGTCGCCGGCGCCGCTCCCGCCGTAGTCGAGCGCGTCCGAGCTCAACAGCACGCGCCAGAAGCCCCCCACGGGCACGCCGATCAAGAGGTCGCGTGGCACCGGGGTGAAATTGCAGACGACGAGCACGACCCGCCCGTCCGAGGACCTGCGAAGGAAGCTGAGCACGCTGATCTCGGCCTCGTCGTGCTGCACCCACTCGAAGCCCGCCGGGTCGGCGTCGAGCTCGTGCAGGGCGCGCTCGGCGCGGTAGAGCCCGTTCAGGTCGCGCACCCATCGGCACACGCCCGCGTGCCGCTCGTCGTCGAGGAGCTCCCAGTGGAGCCCCTCGTCGTGGTTCCACTCCCGCCAGTCCGCGAGCTCGGAGCCCATGAAGAGGAGCTTCTTGCCGGGCAGCCCGTACTGGTAGCCGTAGAGCAGGCGCACGTTCGCGCGTCGCTGCCAGTCGTCTCCGGGCATCTTCGTGAGCAAGGAGCCCTTGGAGTGCACGACCTCGTCGTGGGAGAGGGGGAGGACGAAATTCTCGGTGAACGCGTAGACCGACCGGAAGGTCAGCTCCCCGTGATGCCACTTGCGGTGCACCGGGTCGTGGCCCATGTAGCCGAGCGTGTCGTGCATCCAGCCCATGTCCCACTTGTACCCGAACCCGAGACCTCCCCACTCGACCGGCCGGGAGACGCCGGCCCACGCGGTGGACTCCTCGGCGACGGTCTGGACGTCGGGATGGTCGGCGTAGACGCCGGTGTTCATCTGGCGCAGGAACGCGATGGCGTCGAGGTCCTCGTTCCCGCCGTAGGCGTTCGGCTCCCACTCGCCCGCCTTGCGCGAGTAGTCGAGGTAGAGCATGGAGGCCACCGCGTCGACCCTCAGCCCGTCGGCGTGGTACGTGCGGAGCCAGTGGTCGGCCGACGAGGCGAGGAAGCTCCGCACCTCGTGCCGCCCGTAGTTGAAGACGAGGCTGTTCCAGTCGGGGTGCACCGCGCGCCGCGGGTCCGCGTGCTCGTAGAGCTGCGTCCCGTCGAACGACGCGAGCGCGAACGCGTCGGACGGGAAGTGCGAGGGGACCCAGTCGAGGATCACGCCGATCCCCGCCTGGTGCAGCGCGTCGACGAGAGCCATGAAGTCCTGCGGGGTGCCGTATCGTGCGCTCGGCGCGAAGTACCCCGTGGTCTGGTACCCCCAGCTCCCGTAGAAGGGGTGCTCCATCACGGGGAGGAATTCGACATGGGTGAACCCGTTGCGCCGCACGTGGTCCACGAGGCGCTCGGCGAGCTCGACGTAGCCGAGGAGCTCGTCGGGTCGGCCGGGTGTCCGCAGCCAGCTGCCGACGTGGATCTCGTAGACCGAGATCGGCGAGGCCAGCGACTGCCGTTCGCGGCGCGTCGCCATCCAGTCGCCGTCGTGCCAGTCGTAAGAGAGGCTCCAGATCACCGAGCCGGTCTTCGGAGGGACCTCGCAGAAGAACGCGAACGGATCGGCCTTCTCTGCGATCTCGCCCTGCGCGGTGGTGACCGCGAACTTGTAGACCTGCCCCCTGCGGGCGTGCGCGGCGACCCCCTCCCACAGACCCGAGTCCTCGCAGGAGGAAAGCACGTCGGCGCCGGGCTGCCACCAGTTCCAGTCGCCCACGACCGAGACGCGCCGCGCGTTGGGCGCCCACACGGCGAAGTGCACGCCGTCGTCGCCGGGATGCGCGCCGAGCTTGTCGGCGAGACGCCGGTGCGTCCCCTGGTTGAAGAGGAACAGGTCGTCTGCGGTGATCACTCGGACGCCTCCTGGCGTCGCAGCGCGTCGATCCGCAAGAGCGCGGCGGCGACGTCGTCGTCCTCGACGATCTCTTCGAGCGTCCGCGCGGACCGGTGCTGCCAGTTCCCGGACTCCGAGCCGGTCCCAGGCCGGTTGTGCGGCCACTGCTCGAGCCACAGGTCCTCCAGGTCGGCGAGGACCAGCCGTGCCGGGCCGGCAGCGAGATGGTCGAGGCACACGCGAAGGCCGCGGCGGGCGTCGCCCCCGAGCGCCCGGCGCCATCGAGCGTGCTGGGGCGCCTCCCAGAACGAGACGAAGCGGGGCAGGTCGTGCGTGCCGATGCTCGCCACCGACAGCTCGGGGGGGTCCGGCAGCGGCGCGTCGGCCGTCACCTCGAACTGGAGCACCCACGAGCGAAGCATCCGGTCCTCCGCCATGGCGTGACGGACCTCCTCGGGGACCGTGCCGAGGTCCTCGCCCACCACGGCCGTGCCCGACCGCAGGGCTTCGAGCGCCACGATCGCCCGGAGCTCGTCCCCGCGGTAGCGAACGTAGCAGCCGTCCGTCGCGTCGGCGCCGTCCGGCACCCAGTAGAGGCGGGAGAGGCTCATCACGTGGTCGACCCGGAGGACCGACGCGTGCCGCATGGCGTGGCGCACCACCGCCACCACGTGGCGGTAGCGACGCTCCCGCAGGCCGCGGGGATGGAGCGGACGGAAGGACCAGCGCTGGCCCGTGGAGAAGAAGTGGTCCGGCGGCGCCCCGCCTTCGACGCCCGCCGCGAAGCATGCCGGCTCGAAGCGCGGGTCGAAGCCTGTGGGGTGCGCCCCGACCGGAAGGTCGAGGAGCAGGTTGCCCGCTGCCGCGCCCAGCTGCTCGTCGGCGGCCCACTGCGCGTACAGGTGGTAGCGCGCGGCCTCGTCGTCGAGCAGGGCGCGCACGTCGGGGGACGCGCCGCCCGGCTCGAACGACCGGCCCGCCCGGAAGCGCGCGTACGCGACCAGGTCGGGACGCGCGCGCGCGAACGCCTCGAGGGCGTCGCGTCGTGGGGAGCGAGTGGACCACACGGCCCGCGCGAGCGGCTCGAGCGCCCGTCGGACGAGATCCATGGAGCTCCGGTAGTCGACGAGCGCGCCGCGCCGCGCACGGTCGAGCGCTCCGGTGAAGGAGCCCGACGCGAGCAGCTCGCGCGCCTCGGGCGACGTCTCGAGCTCGGGAAGCGCCGTCGGGTCGACGTAGAGCTCGTTCCAGCCCAGCCTCGTGACGGGCAGGTACGGGCTCACCTCGAGCGGCTCGTCGAAGTACCCGGGATACAGCGGCAGCGTGCCGACGAGCGCGCCGCCGAGAGCTGCGATCCACTGCGCGGTGGCTCGGAGCGCCGGGTAGCTCCCGACCCCCCAGTCCGACCCGGTGCGGATCGCGTGCACCGGGAAGAACACGCCCCAACCCCGCTCGGGGAGGGGGCACCGGGGCGCCACCACGACGAGCGAGGTCGCCTCGACCCCTGGGCCCTCGAGCCGCAGCTGGTAGTAGCCGGCGGGGAGCGCCTCGAGCGGGCTGCCCAACTGCGCCTCGTATCGGTCCATCGCCCGCCCCTCCACGCTCGCCGAGCCCAGAGGGTGGTGGATCGCACGCATGAGCCGGGTGCGCCGTGCCGAGCCGTCCTCCGCCTCGAGCACGAGCCAGCAGTCTCGCGGGTGCGCCGGCCGCGGGAGCCCCACCTCCACGGCCTGGGCTCCGGCGAGCGGCAGCGCGACCACCGGCTCGAGGACCTGGGCATGGCGGCGGAGCCGCTCCTCGCGCTCGGCCGACGCGGGATCTGTGACGGGCGCCCCGAGCGCGTGCAGCACGGCGCACAAAGAGTCGGCGCTCGCCTCCCTCCGCTCGCCCGACACGTCGACGTAGGAGGTCTCGACGCCGTAGAGCTCGGCGAGCGCCTGCAGGCCGGTGCTCACGGGGCGTCGTCCAGCACGTCGAGGATCCCGCTCGCCGGGATCTCGACCCATTCCGGACGGGTGTTCGCCTCGTAGGCCAGCTCGGACACCGCCTTGGCGAGGAGGGAGTAGTCGAGCAGCACGTGGAGCTCGGCGCGGTCGGCGGGAAGGAGGCGGTCGACGCCTGGGACGCCGAGGTAGGACCGGAGGAACCCAGCGGACACCCAGCGGTACCAGCGCAAGAGCCATGGCCCGAGCTCACGGTGGCCCTGAGGGCCGACGAGGTCCCGCTCCGCGCGCATCGCGACCACGCGCGACGCGTAGTGGAAGGAGCGGACCATGCCGGCGAGGTCCATCGTCGCCGGCCGCTTGAGGCGCCGCTGGCCGAGCGAGCGCGCGGGCTCGCCCTCGAAGTCGATGATCACGATGTCCTTCCCCGTCCACAGGACCTGGCCCAGGTGGTAGTCGCCGTGCACCCGGATCCGCTGCGCGGCGACGGGCACCGTGGCGATCGAGCGGTACCGCTCGCCGACCTCCCGCTCCCTTCTCAGCACCGGCGCAACGGCGGCCGACGTGGAGAAGCCGGCCTCCCGGAGCTGGCGGAAGGTGCGCCGGGCGAAGCTGCCGGCTCCGTGGTAGAGGGACAGGCGCTCTGCAGGAGTCAGCGGCTCGGGCGCCATCGCGGGGTCCGTCCGGTCGGAGGTGAGCGCCACGTGGAGCTCCCCCGTCCTGCGCCCGAGGAGCGAGGCCCACTCGAAGTGGTCGAAGAGATCGTCGGGAGGCTCGTCCTCGGCGACGAGCCCCAGGAGCTCGGGCGCGGGCCGGGCGCCGGCGTCCTCTGGCCCGTCCGCCCCGTGAGCGATCGCCTCCTCCAGCCGCCTGCTCAGCGCGTCGACCACGTAGCTCCAGCCGTCGCCCTCGTTCGCCACGGTCTCTTCGAGCGACACGAGCGTGATCGGGCGGCTCGACCGGTGGTTCGATCGGTACTCGAGGCTGCCCCCCGAACGGGGCGAGCGCTCGAAGTGGGCACGTTCCGCGAGGAAGCGGGGAAGCTCGACGCCCGGGTTGACCCCCTCTTCCAGGCGGCGGATGTACTTCAGGATCGCCCGGTCCGCGATGGCGACGGAGCTGTTGGACTGCTCGACCGACAACGGTGACGGCTGGACGTCGTCGGGAACGTGGCGGCGGATCGCTCGGTAGTGAGGCGCCGGCGCCCCCCACACACGCCCGTTGCGCGACGAGACGGCGCGTCGCCGGCCGATCATGTCCAGCACCGACCTCGAGAGCGCCGGCTCCCACACTGCGTCGTAGAGGACCCCCTCTTCGTCACCGACCCGCAGCTCCGCGATGATCGCCTCGGGGTGCCAGCGCCGCACGCCCTGCGCCTTGTCACCACTTGCGTAGGTGATCGCGAGCTGGTACTGCTCGGGCGGGCCCTGATCGAGCTCGACCCGCACGATGAGGAGGAAGGCCATCGGCGCCGCTCGCTCTCCGACCGGCAGCGAGTCGACCACCGCGGCCGAGGTGACGCGGCGGGTCTTCGACACGAACCACCGTCGGCCCGCGATGTGGCGCACCAGCACCGACTCGAGCGCCCGCGGATCCGACAGCAGCTCGTCCCACCGCCGGCGCACGCCGAGGTGCGCCTCGGTTACGTTCCGCGAGCCGGGATCGAACTCGAGCGAGAACCAGTAGAAGCCGTGAGGGCCGAGCGTGAGGAAGTACGGCAGCTCCCCCACCGCCGGGAACCGCATGTTGCCGAAGAGCTCCACCGGAACCGCGCCGCAGTGCTCCGACAGGTCGAGCTCCGCACATTGGACGAAGCGCGAGAGGTTGACGACGACGAGGAGCAGCTCGTCCTCGTAGCGGCGCAGGAAGGCGAGCACCTTGCGGTTGTCCGGCCGCAGGTGCTCGAGCGTGCCCCGGCTGAAGGCCTTGTAGCGCTGCCTCAGGTGGATCATCCGCCGCATCCACCAAAGGAGCGAATTCGGGTTCGCCTCGGCGGCCTCCACGTTGACCGCTGACGCGTGGAACACCGGATCGATCACCACCGGCAGGTAGAGCTGCTGGGGGTTCGCCCTCGAGAACCCTGCGTTCCGGTCCGCGTTCCACTGCATCGGCGTCCGCACCGCGTCGCGGTCGCCGAGGTAGATGTTGTCCCCCATCCCGATCTCGTCGCCGTAGTACACGATCGGGGTGCCGGGCAGCGAGAACAGAAGACCGTTCATCATCTCGATGAGCGCACGGTCGTTCCCGAGCAGCGGAGCGAGCCGGCGCCGGATGCCGGCGTTCACCCTGGCCCTGGGGTCCTGGGCGAACGATCGGTACATGTAGTCGCGCTCTTCGTCGGTGACCATCTCGAGGGTCAGCTCGTCGTGGTTGCGCAGGAACAGCGCCCACTGGCAGTCCGGCGGCGCCGGAGGCGTCTCGGCCAGGATGTCGACGATCGGGAACCGGTCCTCCTGGCGTGCAGCCATGAACATCCGCGGCATGAGCGGGAAGTGGAAGGCCATCTGGCACACGTCGCCCTTGCCCATGTAGGCGACCGCGTCCTCGGGCCACTGGTTGGCCTCCGCGAGCAGCATCCGGTCCGAGAAGCGCTCGTCGATGTGCGCCCTCAGCCGTTGCAGGTACTCGAAGGTCTCGGGGAGGTTCTCGCAGGAAGTGCCTTCTCGTGCGTAGAGGTACGGCACCGCGTCGAGCCTGAGGCCGTCCACGCCCATCTCGAGCCAGTAGTCGACGATGTCGAACATCGCCTGCTGCACGGCGGGGTTGTCGTAGTTCAGGCTGGGCTGATGCGAGTAGAACCGGTGCCAGAAGTACGCTTTCGCGACCGGATCGAAGGCCCAGTTCGAGCTCTCGAAGTCCTGGAAGATGACACGGGCGTCCTTGAACCGGTCCGGCGTGCCGCTCCAGACGTAGAAGTCTCGGTGCGAGCTCCCTGGGCGCGACCGGCGGGCGCGCTGGAACCACGGGTGCATGTCCGAGGTGTGGGCGAGAACGAGCTCGGTGATGACACGAAGCCCGCGGCGATGGGCTTCTCGGAGGAAGGACTTGAAGTCCCGCAGGGTCCCGTAGGACGGATGGACGTCGCGGTAGTCGGCGATGTCGTACCCGTCGTCGCGCAGCGGAGACGGGTAGAACGGCAGCAGCCACAGCGCCGTCACGCCGAGCTCCTCTACGTAGTCGAGTTTCTGGACGAGCCCCCGGAAGTCGCCGGCGCCATCCCCGTTGCTGTCCTGGAACGCGCGGACATGGAGCTCGTAGAAGACCGCGTCCTGGTACCAGTGCGCCGTCGCGCCCAGCGGTGCGCTGCGCGCCATCTGCATCGAGCGCTCCCCGTCGAGGCTGCGCTCCCCGTCCCGGCTGCGCTCCCCGTCCCGGCGACCGAGAGCACATGCGCGGGCATGGTGGCCGGGTCGAGGATGACGAAGCTGTGGGACCCCTGCCACCGGTAGCGGGCATCCGTGAGGAGGTCGTGGACCTCGATCGGCTCGCCGGGAGCTCGCGCGAGCTCTCCCAGGTGCACCCAGCCGGACTGCCGGTACTTCGCGTCGAGGTTGACCACCACGAGCACGGCATCGTCACCCGACGTCTTCGAGTACGCGATGAGCTGGTCGTTGTCGGTCTCGTGGAACCGCAGCGTGTCGTTGCGCTGGAGCGCCGGGTGCGCCCTTCGCGCCGCGTTCAGTCGTGCCATCGTCGGTGCGAGGCTGTCGGGCCGCTCGAGGTCCCAGTGACGCACGGCGTACTTCTCCGATCCTGCGTACTCCTCTGAGCCCGGTGAGCGAGCCACGTGCTCCTGCAGCTCGAACGGTGGACCGTACACGCCGTAGCTCGCGGACAGCGTCGCCGCCAGGACGAGGCGGGTCACGAACGCCGCCGTGCCCCCCGTCTGGAGGGTCTCGGTGAGGATGTCGGGAGTGTTCGGCCAGAAGCTCGGGCGGAAGAAGTGCGCCACCTCGGCCAGCTCCCTCATGTAGGCCTCGATCTCCCACTTCGTGCTCCGCCATGCGAAGTACGTGTAGGACTGGGTGAACCCGAGCTTCGCCAGCCTGTACATCACAGCCGGACGCGTGAACGCCTCGGAGAGGAAGATCGTCGCGGGATGTCCCTCCTTCACCGTCGCCAGGAGCCACTCCCAGAAGGCGAAGGGCTTCGTGTGCGGATTGTCGACGCGGAACACACGGATCCCGTGATCGATCCAGAAGCGCACCACGTCGAGCAGCGCGCACCACAGCCCCCACCAGTCGTCGGTCTCGAAGTCGAGGGGGTAGATGTCTTCGTATCGCTTCGGCGGGTTCTCTGCGTGACGGATCGAGCCGTCGGGACGATGCCGGAACCACTCGGGGTGCTCGCGCACCCAGGGGTGGTCGGGAGAGCACTGGAACGCGAGGTCCATCGCGACGGCGATTCCCCGTTCCCCTGCGGCAGCGACCAGCCCGTCGAAGTCCGCGAACGTGCCGAGCCGGGGGTCGATCGCGCAGTGGCCCCCCTCATCCGACCCGATCGCCCACGGGCTGCCCGGGTCGCCGGGACCCGACGCCGTGCTGCCGTCCGGTCCCTTGCGGGCGGTCGTGCCGATCGGGTGGACCGGCGGCAGGTACAGAACGTCGGCGCCCAGGCCCGCGACGTAGTCGAGGCGCGCCTCCACGTCGGCGAGGGTCCCGGACCGCCCCGGATCGGGCGAGGCTCCCCTGGGGAACATCTCGTACCAGGTCGAGCACCGTGCGAGCACCGGGTCCACGACGAGGGGGTAGGTCGCCGACGTGGTCGCGTCCGACGTCGACCGGTGGCGCCGGACGAGCTTCGCGAGGTGCTCGCTCCGCAGCATCCCGCCGACCGTCCCGTCCGCGACGAAGGCGTCCGCGATGAAGGGGTCCGCGACCGGTGACGCCAGGGTGTCGAGGGCACCCGCGGCGACCGCGGCGGCCGCGGCGGCCGCGGCGGCCGCGGCGAGCAGCCTCTTCTCCTCGCCGGTCGCCCGCGCCGCGGCGTTCTCGAGCAGCACGGCGCCGACCTGCAGCTCGTCTCGGAGGTCCTGGCCCGATCCCGCGCGGGCGAACAGGTCGTTGACCCACGTCGCGTACCGGTCGATCCCGGCTCGGACCGCGAAGCGGTAGCGGCCGACCGACTCCGCCCGGAAGGTCCCCCTCCAGCGATCGTTGCCGAGCGAGGTCATCTCGATCGTCGTCCACGACGAGTCGCCCTCTTGGCGGACCCGCAGGTCGCACGCCAGGAGGTCGTGGCCGTCGCAGAAGGCGACCGCTTCCACTTCCACCTCGTCGCCGACCGACGCCTTCGCTGGGAACCGGCCGCCGTCGACCGAGGGTCGGACGTGTTCGATCACGGCGCGACCGATGCCGGGCGGCTCGCGCGACGAGCCTGGGTGCTCGCGCGACGAGCCGGGCGCACAGGGAGCAGAGGGAGCAGAGGGAGCAGCCTCCCCTCGCCCCGCAGGGCACGAAGGCGGGCCCGTCACGACTCCTGTCACGTCGCTCGCCGACGAGTAGCCGGCGCCACGCTCAGCCGTCACGAGGCGGGTTCCCCGCGACCACCCGAGCCCTCATGAGGATGCCGGACAGGTCGACGCCGGATGGAAGGGAGCCGTAGGCGCCGCCCCAGTCGAGGTCGAGCCGCGACGCCATGAACGCGTCGGCCACCTCCGGCGCGCCGTGGCGAACGAGGAGCGACGCCTGGAGGACCAGCGCGAACCGCTCGGCGACGCGACGGGCCCGGACCTCGAGGTCGGCGCCGTCCACGAGCTCCTTGCGGAGCGCCTCGAGCGCCCGGTCGAGCCGCCGATCCTCGCCGGCGACGGTCGCGACCTCGTCGACGACGGCGTCCACGCTCTCGGGCCGGGTCGCCATCGCCCGGAGCACGTCGAGGGCCGCGACGTTGCCCGACCCCTCCCACACCGAGTTCACTGGCGCCTCGCGGTAGAGCCTGGGCATCTGGGACTCCTCGACATAGCCGTTTCCCCCCAAGCACTCCATCGCCTCAGCCGCGTGAACCGGCGCGCGCTTGCACACCCAGTACTTGGCGACGGGAAGCGCGAGCCTGCGAAATGCGCTCTCCGCGTCGTCCCCCGCCACCGAGCGGTCCGTCGCAGCGGCGACCCGGAGGGAGAGGAGCGTCGCCGCCTCCGACTCGACGACCAGGTCCGCCAGGACGTTCGCCATGAGCGGCTGGTCGACCAGCAGCGCACCGAACGCCCGCCGGTGGGACGCGTGGTGGAGCGCCTGCACCGCGCCCCACCGCATGCCGGCCGCGCTGGCGGTCATCGCGTCCAGCCTGGTCGCCGAGACCATCTCCATGATGGTCCGGACGCCCCTTCCCTCTTCGCCGACGAGCCAGCCGACCGCTCCGTCGTACTCGACCTCCGCCGACGCGTTGGAGCGGTTGCCGAGCTTGTCCTTCAGCCGCTGCAGCCGGATCGCATTGCGCTCCCCTCCAGGAAGGACCCGAGGCACGAAGAAGCACGACAGCCCCCGAGGAGCCTGAGCCAGGACCAAGAAGAGGTCCGACATCGGCGCCGACACGAACCACTTGTGCCCGACGAGGACGTACGATCCGTCGCCCGCAGGCGTTGCCGTCGTCGTGTTGGCTCGGACGTCGGAGCCGCCTTGCTTCTCCGTCATCGACATGCCGGCGACGAGACCGCGCTTGGTCTCTGGGTCCCGAAGCCCGAAGTCGTATTCGGGCGTCTCGAGCAGCGGCTCGAAGCGCTGGGCGAGGTCGGGCGCGTGGCGCAGCGCGGGGACCACCGCGTAGGTCATCGACACGGGGCAGAGATGTCCAGCCTCCGTCTGGCCCCACACCAGCAGCTTCGCGGTGCGAGCCGTGTGGGCGGTGCGCCGCGGTGTCCGCCAGGCAATGGCGTGAAGTCCCTGGGACAGCGCGAGCCGCATGAGCTCGTGCCAGTACGGGTGGAGCTCGACCTCGTCGATCCGGTTGCCGAAGCGGTCGTGGCTCCTGAGCACCGGCGGGTGCTCGTTGACCACCCTGGCCATCTCCGCGACGTGGGCCGTCCCCGCGAGACGCCCGACGTCGTGCAGCTCGGGCTCCGCCCAGCCGGCACCGAACGCGTGCAGCCCGGCGAGAAGGGTCGCGTCCTCAGCGACGTCGTACTCGGCGAGGACCGGGGGCTGGTTCGTCACCTCGTGCGTCGTCACGTCACCTCCTGTCCTGCCGACGTCCAGGTTACGCCGCGAAGCCGCCGGCTCTATCCCGCCCCCAGCGCGAGGACCAGCTTCCCGAGGACCGCTCGACGCTCGATCCTGCTGAACGCCTCGTTCACCTCCTCGAGCGGAAGGACCGAGTCGATCCTGACCGACATGCGCCCTGCACGCACGGCCTCGAGCGCGCCCTCGAGGCTGCGCCGGAGGGCGTCCTCGGGCTGGACGAGGCCTCCGTAGCCGAGCACCGTCAGGTTCTTGCGGTACAGCATGAGGAGCGGGACGCGCCCTTCGGCGTCAGCGCTGGCGCCATAAAGGACCAGCCGCCCACGCGGCTCGAGCGCCTCCACGGCGGCACCCGTGTAGCCGTCGCCGAGCCCGTCGAAGACGACCGTCGGGCGGAAGGCGGCGACGGCTCCGGCGAGCGAACCAGCTTCGGCGACGACAGACCGATCTGCGCCAGCCTCCTCGACGGCGTACGCCTTGCCTTCGCTCCCGGTCTGGCCCCACACCTGCGCACCGATCGCGTGGGCCAACGAGACGATCATGCTCCCCACGCCGCCACTCGCGCCCAACACCAGCACGCGGTCGTCCGGTGCCACCTTGCCGAGACCGACGACCGTCTCGTACGCGGTGGCGCCCGCGACACCGAGCGCGGCGGCGGCCGAGGGCTCGACCCCGTCGGGGACCTCGACGCACGCGTCGCGAGGCACGACCGCGGCGTCCGCCCAGAGCCCGTCTCGCGCGGTGCCGAGCCCGTGACCGTGCATCACGACCAAGCGACCCTCTACGCGGCCGACCCCTTCGACGCCGAGCGTGCGCGGCAGGGGCGCGTCTGGAGCGACGCGTCCCCGCGCGCCATACCGGTCGACCGGGTTGACGCCCGCGTACGCCATCTCCACGACGACGTCACCAGGACCCGGAACGCCGAGAGGCACGCGTCGGACGTCGAGCGGTCTGCCGTGCTCGACGAGCCGCGCCGCGCGGACCTCGCGGACCTCAGGCACGGATGCGCCGGTCGATGCGTTGACGACGATCTTCTCCTCGGACATCGCCGCATGCTACGGCCGCCACCGCCACGAGGGAACGCCGAGCGGCGGGCGCAGGCCACGTGGGTAGGCTCACGGGGATGGCACCCACCGACGAGGTCCCCGAAGCGGACCGTCTCGAACAGGACACGCAGGCCGCCCGGACAGAGCGCGGGCACCGTCGCATCCCGCCGGACGCGCCCGACGTGGACGTGCTCGAGCAAGAGCTGCCGCTGGTGGAAGAGGGCGAGACCCGGGGCATCGACGCCGAGCGTACCGAGCCGATCTCCGACGACGACTGGGCGGCCACATCCCCGGAGTGACCTCTGCCGGTCCGGTCGGCGCGGGCGGACGGGCGACGGAACGGGGACGCCGGGTCGCGGCGCCCGCCGGCGTCGTGGCTCAACGGCGCGGGAGGTCTGCACGACGTCGTTCAGCACCGTCATGCTCGCGCACTCCGGACCGGGGCTTGCTGGTCTCGAATGGTGGTGGAAACCACCTCAGTCGTCGATGGACCCCGCACCACGGGGGACCGGCGCGCCCGATGCCTCGGTCCGCTCGGCACGGAGCTCCTCGCGCGCCCAACGCGGCGCGTGCCTCTGTGCCCAGTTGACGGTGACCCAGCCCCTCACCATCGAGCGGAGCGCGTCCCGGTGGGTGAGGGCCACGAGGACGTGACCGATCACCACTGCGACGATCAGGTAGGCGAGGACCTCGTGCACGAACGTCGCACCGGTGCGCCAGCTCACCGGGAACGCACCGAACCACTCCATCACGACCCCCGTCGCAAGGAAGACGGCGATCGCGCCGCCGACGAACACGGCGTTCAGCTTCTGGCCCGGATTGAATTTGCCCTTCTCGAGGTCGGCCGCCCCGAGGCGCCACAGCCACTCCAGCTCCCCGCGCGTCCAACGGTTGAATCGGCGGACGTCGCGGCGCATCCGTGCTCCCCAGGGACCGACGAGGGAGACCACGACCGGAACCGGCCACGCGATCCCCGCCCACACGTGGATCGTCGCGATCAGGACATGGCGGCCGACGATGCGTTCGACGGCGGGGAAGTAGAGCGGAAGTCCGGTAAGGACGAGGACGGCGAAGATCCCGGCGCTCGCCCAGTGCACGGCACGCTGCACCCGATCGAAGCGAACGAGGCGCATCGGCCGGCCCGGGCTCGTGAAGGGCGGAAGCGTCGTCTCCTCAGGCACTGCCCGGTGCAAGGGTTGTCGACGTGGACCCTTCGAGCCAGCCGTTGACCGGATACCCGTACTGCTCCCAGTAGCCGGGCTCGACCGCGTCGACCACCCGGATCGCAGAGAGCCACTTGAGCGACTTGTACCCGAACATCGGAGCGACGTACAGGCGCACCGGTCCGCCGTGCTCGGTGGTGATCGGGCCGCCGAGCATGCGAGTGGCGACGATCACGTCGGAAAGATGTGCCTGCTCGAGGGTGAGGCTCTCCGTGTCCACCCGGTCGTAGGAGTCGAAGGCGAGCGCGACCGAACCGGGCCGGAGCCCGACGGTCTCGAGGAGGTGCGAGAGCCGCACTCCTTCCCAGTGCACGTCGGGGACTCGCCAGCCCGTCACGCACTGGAACGTCCTCACCAGCCGGACCTGCGGCATGGCCTCGAGATCGGCGAACGTGAAGGTGGCGGGGCGCTCGACGAGCCCGGACACCGAGAGGCGGTACGCGTGCTGTGAGATCGCCGGGAACGTGTCGCTCACGCTGTAGATCTGGAAGAGGTTCCCACCGGGGAGGACATCTGCGAGCCCCGGTCCGAGCGCACGGCCGACGCGGCTCTGGACCGTCGAGCCGAAGACGACGCCTGCGGCGCCGAGCGCGACCATGCCGAAGAACACCCTCCTCCCCACGGCGACGGTCCTTTCTGGAGCCGCTCCCCGGGCCGGGGGTGTCGAGCCTTCCGGCGCGGCCACGACGCAAGTGTAGGACCCGGTGCGCACTCCCCTCCCTCGGCCCGCACCAGCGCGGGTCCGGCGGCGTGCACCTCCCTAACCCGCGTCGCGGCGAGCCCTCGTCCCGGCCGGCGTGCTCAGTGCGCGAACCTCACGGTCGGCAGCACCCGCGCCAGCCATCTCGGCTGGTGCCACGCCGCATGGTGGGTGAGGCGCAGGAGGGCCGGCAGCAGCACCAGGCGGACCACGATCGCGTCCAGCGCGACCGCGACCGCGAGGATGACCCCCATCTCCTTCGGCGCGAGCGGGCCGGAGAGGGCGAACGTCAGGAACACCGCGATCATGACCGCTGCCGCGGACACGACCACCCGCCCCGACGTGCGGACGGAGCCGACCATGGAGTGCTCGGGATCTCGATGCGTCTCGTACCGCTCCTTCGCGGCCGACAGCAGGAAGAGCGTGTAGTCCATCGCGACGCCGAACACCATGGCTCCGAAGAACAGGGGTGCCCAGGCGTCGACGAACCCTTGCGGCGCGAAGTGGAGCAAGCCCGAGAGGTCGCCGTTCTGGAAGATGAGGCGGGCCACGCCGAACGCGCCGGCGACCGACAGGCCGGTCACCACCACCCCGGCGAAGGCGACGAGCGGAGCGCCGAGGGCCACGAGCAGCACGAGGAACCCGAGACCGGCGAGCATGCCGAAGACGAGCGGCGTCCGGCTGGCCAGTGCCTGCTGCAGGTCGTAATTCTCGGCTGCGGCACCACCGACGAGCGCGCCGCGCGGCAGGTCGCCTCGGAGGCGGCCGATGGTGGCGTCCGTCGACACGGTCGATGGCCCGCTGGCCGGTACGACCTGGTCGAGCGACCAGCCGTGACTCGCCGGCCCGGGCATCACACGAGCGACGCCCTCGGTCTGGCGGGCCGCACGCAGCGCCGCGGCCTGGTCCGCGACAGGTACCACCAGCTGCAGCGTCCCTGGAAACCCTGGCCCGAAGGCGCTCGTCACCTGGTCGTAGCCGACGCGCGCGTTGGCGGACGCCGGGACGATGGTGATGGACGGCATCGACGTGCGGAGCCCAAGCACCGGCAACGCGGCGAGGACGAGCACCGCGAGCCCGGCCAGCGCGGCCGGCCAGGGGTGCGCCCACAGGAAGCGGCCCCAGGCGTGCAGACGCTCTTCGAGCCTGTGCCCCGCGGGCCGGTCCGGCTCGCCACGGCTGAGCCGAACCCGCATGGAGTTGACCCGCGTGCCGAGCTTGCCCAGGGCGGCCGGAAGAAGGGTGAGCGTGGCGGCCAGGACGGCGACGACCGAGAGCATGATGCCGAGCGCCATCGACCGGAAGGCCGGGCTCGGCACGATCAGGATGGACGCCAACGACGCGAGGACCGTCAACGCGGAGAAGGCGACAGCCTTGCCCGCGGTGGCGAGCGTCTCGGCCGCCGCGGCCGCTGCAGCCGCACGATCACCGGGCTGAGCCTTCCGGCGCTCGAGCGCGGCGCGGAACCGCACGACGAGGAACAGGGCGTAGTCGATCCCGAGCGCCAGAGAGAACATGAGCGCGAAGTTCAGCGCCCAGATCGACACTGGCGTGAGGTCATTGACCAGCACGAGCGCCCCTGCAGAGACGAGCAGGCCGGCCATGGTGAGCATCAACGGCAACCCGGCCGCCACCAAACTCCCGAAGGCGACGACGAGAATGGCCAGCGTGACCGGCCATGACAGCATCTCCGAGCGCATCATGGCCGAGTGGTTGGCCGCGTTGAAGTCGGCCCACAGCGCGCTGTCACCGGTGAGGGTCACCGACACGTCGCGGGTCCCGAGCCGGGCGAGGGGGCCGGCGAGGTGCCCGGCGGCGGTGACCATCTGGTTCGTGCCTGCCGCCGCGCCGGCGGTGACCACGGCGGTACGCCCGTCGGCCGAGATCGACGAGCCTCGACGTGGCGGCACCACCGTCGAGACGTCCTTGCTCGCTCGCAACATGGCCTCGACACGGGTGATCACCGACCGAGCCACGGGGTCGGCGGAGATCGGCCCCGAACGGTCGACGACCACGACCTGCAGGGCGCTCGCACCGAGGCCGGCGAAATCCCTCTGGATGACCTGCCGGGCTTGCACCGACTGGCTCGTCGAGTCCTGCCAGCCGGCACCGGCGAGCGCGGACTCGACCTTCGGGGCGAAGATGCCGAACACCACCAGGACGACCAACCAGCCGAGCAGGACCGGGCGGAGGTGTGACCCCGTCCAGCTCCCGAGGCGGGCGAAGGCACCGCGCGGCGCGTCGGTCGCCGGCGCGGAGGTCGCAAGGGTCAGCTGCGAGGTCGTCATGGTCTCTCTTCCGTTGGTCGCGGTGGTCGGTGGTCGGTCGGCCGGGGACTATACCCCATGGGGTATAGTGCGTTGCGCCACGTGCAGGCGCTCACGACGCCCACGTGCACGCGCACTGGGGTCGTTCGGCCCTGGCGCTGCCGCCAAGGCGTCTCTACCGTCCTCGCGTGGGCCGCAGCGACATGACCAGGTACGAGAGCACGACGCCCGGGTCGGCCCACGCGACCAGGGAGTACGAGACCACCGAGGAGGTCCTCCTCTCAGGCGTGCAGGCGCTCGTGCGCCTCCCGATGGACCAGCGGCGCGCGGACGCCGCCGCCGGGTTGCGCACCGGCGGGCTGGTCACCGGCTACCCGGGTTCGCCGCTCGGCGGCTACGACATCGAGCTCGGGCGCCACGCGCGGCTGCTCGCGGAGCTGGGCATCGTCCACCAGCCCGCGCTCAACGAAGAGCTCGCGGCCACGGCCGTCGCGGGCAGTCAGCTCGCCTCCCTGCAGCCCGGGCGCCACGTGGACGGGGTCTCCGCCCTGTGGTACGGCAAGGCTCCGGGCCTCGACCGGGCCGGTGACGCCGTGCGTCACGGCAACCTCATGGGAGCCGCGCGAAGTGGCGGGGTCCTGGTATGCGTCGGCGACGACCCCCAGGCCAAGTCCTCGAGCGTCCCTTCCACCTCGGAGCCGACGCTCTACGGGCTCGGCCTCCCCGTCCTCGCCCCCGCCGACCCCCAGGAGCTCCTCGACCTCGGCCTCCACGGGTTCGCCCTCTCGCGCGCGTCGGGCCTGTGGGTCGGCGTGCGGATCCCTGCGTCGGTCGCCGACGCGCTGCAGACCGTGCAGGTGGGGGCCGGGCGCGTGGCGCCCGAGCTGCCCGAGGTGCTCGTCGACGGGCGCCCGTTCGTCCACCGCCCCACCGCACAGCTCCTCGGCGCCACGCTGATCGACCTCGAGCGGACGCTCTACGGCCCGCGCCTCGAGACCGCGCGCCGCTACGCCGCCCAGAACCACCTGGATCGGATCACCTGCCAGGGGCCCGACGACGTCCTCGGCGTCGTGGCGTCAGGGCCCGCCTATCTGGCGGTCCGCCACGCGCTCTCACGGCTGGGCCTGGGAGCCGAGCGCGAGCTGGCCGCCGCGGGTGTACGCCTCCTCAAGATCGCCGTTCCCTACCCGCTCGGCGCCGACACGGTCCGCCGCTTCGCGACGGGTCTGCGCGAGGTCGTGGTGGTCGAGGACAAGCGGGGCTTTCTCGAGCTGCTCGTAAAAGATGCGCTCTACGGCTCGACCGGCGCACCGGCGGTCGTCGGCAAGCTCGACGAGCTCGGCCACGAGCTCGTCGCGAGCACCGGCGAGGTCGATCCGGACGCGCTCGCCGAGGTGCTGGCGGTCCGGCTCCTCCGCCACCGCGACCTTCCGGCG
>JAJZMD010000152.1 GCA_021803085.1 Actinomycetes bacterium | reverse complement strand
GGCACGGAAACCCACGCCCAGGGCTCGCGCGATGGGCGCCGCGGACTCGAGCGCTCGACGCAGGTCGCTGGAGTAGAGGGCCTCGGGCGAGGCCTCGGGCGAGGCCGCGGCGAGGGTCCGGCAGCACCGGGCGATCTGCTCGCGCCCGACCGGGCTCAAGCCGGGGTCCCGCTGCCCCTGGACGAGCCCCTTCGAGTTCCAGGTGGTCTCCCCGTGCCGGACCAGCCAGAGCCTGCGGACTTCTGAGACTCGCTCCCCCGACTTCATCACCAATACGTTACAAAGATTGCCGACGCGTTACAAGACATCATCACACCCATCCTCGCAGCGAAACATGTGAATTTCGGGGGGAATCTGTGAAGGACGGCTGAAGGTGCACCACGCGCGCCGGGAGAACCCCGGAAAGGGGTAGCGCCTCAGCTCCTCAGCCTCCCGGGCCTGGTGGGGAGCCCAGGCGTG
Organism: Actinomycetes bacterium; assembly: GCA_021803085.1. Lineage (GTDB taxonomy): Bacteria > Actinomycetota > Acidimicrobiia > Acidimicrobiales > RAAP-2 > JAJYVT01. Next base: position 3,056 of record JAJZMD010000152.1, on the reverse strand, counting down.
GAGGGGAGCCCAGGCGTGGAGGTGAGCCCAGGTGGCGTGCGAACCAGTCGCGCGCGGCCGCGGCCGCGGCCTGCAGCGTTCCAGGCTCCTCGAACAGGTGCGTGGCGCCGGGAACCACGACGAGGCGGCTCTCACAGCGGAGCAGGCCCTGGGCCTGGCGGTTGAGGGCGAGCACCGCGTCGTCCCGTCCGCCCACGATGAGCAGCGTCGGCGCTCTCACGTCTTGGAGCCGGGGACCGGCGAGGTCGGGGCGGCCGCCGCGCGAGACGATCGCGGCGACGCCGACGCCCGGCTCTGCCGCGGCCCACAGGGCAGCGCCCGCGCCCGTGCTCGCGCCGAAGTAGCCGACCGGCAACTTCTCGCACCCGGGCTGGGACCGCAACCAGCGGGTGGCCTCGACGAGCCGTCGGGCGAGCAGGCCGATGTCGAACACGTTCGCGCGGACGTGCTCTTCGTCCGCGGTGAGCAGGTCGAAGAGCAGCGTGGCGATCCCTGCCTCTTGCAGCACGCCTGCGACGTAGCGGTTGCGTGGGCTGAAGCGGCTGCTGCCGCTTCCGTGGGCGAACACGACGACGCCGATCGGGTGCCCGGGGATCCCGAGGTGCCCCCGGAGGCGGACGGAGCCTGCGGGCACCTCCACCTCCTCGGCACGAGAGACAGGGTCGGGAGAGAGCCCTTCCCCCATGACGGGTGAGGCCACGTCGTTCGCTCGCGCGAGGCAGGCGACCACCTCCTCGTCGTGGGTCTGGGAGAAGTCGTCGTAGAACTGGCCGATGGCGAAGAAGGGCTCGGGGGTGGCGAGGCAGACGAGCTCGTCGGCATCGCCTTCGATGCGGGCCTCCCACCCCGGCGGCGCCACCGGGGTGGCGAGGACGACCTTCGCTGCGCCCTGGGCGCGAGCGACCCGGCAGGCCGCCCGGGCAGTCGAGCCCGTCGCGATGCCGTCGTCGACGACCAGCGCGGTCCGGCCCCCGAGCGGGATCCGAGGGCGCTCGCCGCGGAAGCGTCGGGCCCGGCGCTCGAGCTCGGCCCGCTCGCGGGACTCGACGGCGGCGAGCTCGTAGCCCGAGACATGTGCCGCGCGGATCACCTCTTCGCTCACGATCCGCACGCCGTCCTCGCCGATCGCCCCCATCGCGAGCTCCGGCTGGAACGGCACGCCCAATTTCCGGACGACGATCACGTCGAGCGGCGCGAGCAACGCCGCTGCGACCTCGCAGGCGACCAGGACCCCCCCGCGCGGCAGGCCGAGGACGACCAGCGGCTCACCCCGGAGGTGCTCGAGCCTCCGACCGAGCTGGCGTCCTGCATCGGCACGGTCCGCGAACACGTGGCGACCTCCTCTGCCAGGGCCACCTTGTCGCCACTCCCTCCACACAAGGGTAGACGGTCAGCACCACGGGCTCGTCGGGACGACGGGTCATTGCGTCGGCGTGCGCCCGCGGGGGCGGGAGCAAGCGGAGAGCGCGACCCTGAGGCGAGGAAGCTGCCCGAGGCCGGCGTTCCGCCAGTGCTCAGCGCGGATGCGGCATGCAGAGCTCGTCGTACTCAGCGATGACGATCTCTCCGGCATGCTCGCCGCACGCGGGGCACTCGGGGTCCCGCCGCACCTTGAACGTGCGGAACGTCTCTTCGAGCGCGTCGAACGCGAGGAGCCGTCCGACGAGCGGGTCCCCGAGCCCGAGGAGCATCTTGATCGCCTCCAACGCCTGGATCGACCCGACGATGCCCGGGAGCACGCCGAGCACGCCGGCCTCGGCGCACGACGGAGCGAGCTCGACGGGCGGCGGCTCGGGGATGAGGCAGCGGTAGCACGGGCCGTTGTACGGATCGAAGACGGTCACCTGCCCTTCGAACCGGAAGATCGACCCGTGCACCACGGGGATGCGCTTCAGGAGCGACGCGTCGTTGACGAGGTAGCGCGTCGGGAAGTTGTCGGTGCCGTCGACGACGAGGTCGTAGCCGTCCAAGACGTCGAGCACGTTGTCGGCCCCCAGCCGCATGTCGAAGGTCTCGACCGCGACGTCGGGGTTGAGCGCGCTCAAGGTCTTCTTGGCCGAGTCGACCTTGCGCTCGCCCACCCGGTCCATGTTGTGGAGGATCTGGCGCTGCAGGTTCGACTCGTCCACCACGTCCATGTCGATGACGCCGATCGTGCCGACGCCCGCCGCGGCGAGGTACAGCGCCGCCGGGGACCCGAGACCCCCGGCGCCGAGGAGAAGCACCTTCGAGTCCAGGAGCTTCTGCTGGCCCGTCTCCCCCACCTCCGGGAGGAGGAGGTGGCGCTGGTACCGGTTGCGCTGGTCGCTCGTGAGCGTGCGCGGCACCTTCCATGCGCGGCCTTCGTCCTTCCAGCGGTTGAAGCCTCCGGCCATGGAGACGACGTCTTTGTAGCCGAGGTCCGTGAGCGTCCTCGCCGCGAAGGCGGACCTGGTGCCGCCGGCGCAGTAGACGACGACCGTTCCCTCCTTGACCGGGATCCGGCCCTCCACCCCGAACTCGAGATTGCCCCGTGGCAGGTGGACGGCGCCCGGGATCGCTCCCTGCTCGTACTCGTCCGGCTCTCGGACGTCGAGGAAGGTGCACGTGCCGAAACGGTGCTCGGCCTCCTCGGGATCGACCTCCGTGATGGCGGCTCTCACCTGGGCCAACAGCTCGCGCGGCGTCGTCATGCTCGAATATCTTACTAGTCGAGTCAACATTCGGGCGCGGGCCTGCGCCGGCGGGGCGAGGCGGGCGAAGGCGGGAACGAGACGGGCGAAGGCCGGTGGGCGGGTGGGCCGGTGGGTGCGAGACGGGCGAAGGCCGGTGGGCCGGTGGGCCGGTGGGCCGGTGGGCCGGTGGGCCGGCAGACTGTGCACGTGGACGTGCACGACGCGGTGCGGGCCCGGCGGATGGTGCGCAGCTTCAGGTCGGAACCGGTGCCCGACGACGTCCTGGACCGGCTCCTCGCCGACGCGCTGCTCGCCCCGACGGCAGGCAATACCCGCGGCATCGCGTGGGTGGTCCTACGCGGGCCGGACGAGACGCCACGCTACTGGGACGCCGCGACCACG
>JAJZMD010000256.1 GCA_021803085.1 Actinomycetes bacterium | reverse complement strand
TCGCCGGGCGCCTTCGAGTCGGTCTCCACCTCGACGACGAGGCCGGTGTCGCCGAGGTGGACCCGGTCGCCCGCCCGCGGGCCGTAGAGGTCGGCGAGGCTCACGGCTGCAGCGCCGAGTCGAGGTAGCCGCAGGCCCGGGCGCGCTCGAGCGCCCGCTCGAGCGCGCCCGGCTCGTCGAGCGGCCCGTCGACGAGGCCGGCGAATCCGACCACGACGCGGGCTCCGGCGACCCGGACGAGGCCGACCTCGCGCTCCTCCCCGGGGGCGAAGCGGACGGCGTCCCCGGCCGGAACGGCGAGGTGCATCCCGAAGGCCGACGCCCGGTCGAAGCAAAGGCGCGGGTTCGCCTCGAAGAAGTGGAAGTGCGACGTCACGCTGATCGGGACCGGTGCGGTGTTGAGGACGCGGACGTGGCGCTCGGCGACGGGCCGGAACTCCTCCGCCCTCTGCTCGACCGCCCCCGGCCCCGCCGCGGCCGGCGGTCCGAACGGGCTCGGCACGACCGCGAGGCGCGTGCCGTCGTCGAAGACCGCCTCCACCTGCACCTCGGGCACGACCTCGGCCACGCCCGGCAGCACCTCGTCGGCCCGCAGGCACCGCCGGCCGGCCTCGATGGCCTCGGCGAGGCGCGCCCCGTCGCGGGCGGCCTCGATGACGGCGGAGGCCACGAGGGCGGTGGCCTCCGGGGCGTTCAGGGCGAGCCCGCGCTCGCGCCGGCGCCTCGCGACGGCGGCGGCCGAGGCGATGAGGAGCCGGTCCCGCTCTGCTGGCGTGAGCTGCACGTCCCTCCCCGACTGATGCCGTGACGTTTTGGCAGCGGCGCCGCCGACGGTAACATCGCCGCCGTGGCGGGACAAGCGGCGGGACGGTCCTCCGTCACCCCACAGCGCCGCCCGACGATCCGCGACGTCGCCCGGCTGAGCGGCGTCTCGCCGACGACCGTCTCCCACGCCCTCTCTGGCCACGGGCGTGTGGCGGCCACCACCCGGCGCCGGGTCGAGCAGGCCGCCTCCCGGCTCGGCTACCGGGCCAACCCGGCGGCCCGGCACCTTCGGGGAGGCCGCACGGGGACCGTCGGTCTCGTGCTCCCCCAGGGCGCAGGGGCCCTCTCGTACTACCTCGACCTCGCCCTCGGCGCCGCCCGGCGGGCGCTCGCCGCCGGCCTCGCCCTCACGCTGCTCCCGGACCTCGGCGTGCCGTCGGAGGTGGCCGCCTTCGGCCTCGACGGCGTCGCCGTCGTCGACCCCGTCCGGGAGGACCCGCTCGTGGCCGAGCTCGCCCGCCTCGGCGTCCCGGTCGTGACGGGCGAGCGGCAGCTCGCCGCCGGCTCCGACGCCGGGCCTGCCGTCGAGACCGACCACCGGGAGGCCCTGGCCGCCTTGCTCGACCACCTCCTCGCCTCGGGAGCAAGGACGGTCGCCCTCGTCTCGCCGCCTCCCGACGGGGCCTTCGTCGCCGACACCCTCGCCGGCTACGAGGCGTGGTGCCGCCGCCACGGGGTCGAACCCCGGGTCGCCGAGGTCCCCTTCATCGGTCGGCCCGAACAGGCCGAGGGAGCCGTCGGCGCCCTGCTCGGCTCGCCGTCGCCGCCCGACGCCGTCGTCGGGGTGCCCGAGCACAGCGCTCTCGGCGTGGCGGCGGTGGCCTCCCGCCTCGGCCTGGCCGTTCCGGGCGACCTGCTCGTCGCCTCCTGCGTCGACAGCCCGGCACACGCCATGGCGTGGCCGCCGATCACCGCGCTCGACCTGCGTCCCGGCCTCGTCGGCGCCCGCCTCGTCGACGCGCTGGCTGCCCTCCTCGCCGGCGAGGCGCCCGTCGCCGAGCCGGTGGAGGCGCGCCTCGTCGTGCGCGCCTCCACGCTGCGTCCGCCGGCTGGCTAGTGGTGCCGCGCGTTAGTTCGTCGGTGTATTCGGGAGCCATGCCGTCGGGTCGCTGAGGTAGAGCCCGCAGGCGCAGTCGAGCGCCTCCTCGGGGCTGCCGACGGGCATGCCACTCGGCAGCACGGCGTCCTCGTAGTCGTCGTGGCTGGCCCGGTAGATGGCGAACCCCCAGATGCTGGCGGACCCGCCGTAGCGCAGGCGGCACAACTTGAGGACGGACCCGTCGTGGTGCTGAGCGTCCACATAGGCGAAGTTGGCCCGGAACCGCACGTCGAGGTGACCGAGCTCAGACCAGCGAGTCTTCGCGTGGCTGCGCAGCCGGGAGGCGAGACTTTCCTTGGTCGAGCGGGGAGGTGCCTTCACCGCCCCATCTTGTCTGCTGAGCTGGCTCAGGCAGCGAGGGGCGCTGCGGTGTGGCTTGGACCGACATCGAGCCGCTCGAGCATGGCGGCGAGGTCCGCGCTCGTGAATCGCCAGTCGAAGGGCCGCGCCGTCAGGTTGTAGCGCTCCTCGAAGCGACGAAGGCGGTCCGCCAGCTCGTCGAGGCCGGCGAAGTCGGCCGGCTTGACGACCTTGCGCTGGATGATGGAGAACACGATCTCGATCTGGTTGAGCCACGACGCGTGCACCGGCAGGTGGACGAGGTGGGCGTTGTGCCAGGCGGCCGTCATCCGGTCGATCGATCGCTGCCCGTTGTGCGAGGAGCCGTTGTCGACGACCCAGTAGACATGGGCGGCGCTGGCGTAAGGCTCGGTGGTCATGACCCGCTCGACCAGCTCCATGAACGGGACGATGCCGGTCTTATCGGCCACGGTGCCGATGAGGCGGGCGGTGTGCACGTCGTAAGCGCCCATGTAGGCGAGCGTGCCGCCACGCTCGTATTCGAACTCCACCTTCGCCAGACGCCCAGGGCCAGCGGGATGGCCGGGATGACAGCGGCGAAGCGCCTGGAGCTGGGACTTCTCGTCGGCCGAGATCACGTAGTCGTCGGGGCCGAGCGGGACGCCGTCGAGCACCCGGGCGTAGAGGTCGAGCACCCGGGCGGCCTTTCTGGCGAAGTCGGGATCGCGCGGGAAGATCCACGACCGGAAGCGCCACGGCTTGATCGCTGCGGCGTGAAGCCACCGGCGCACCGTCGACGAGGAGATCGACTCGACGAGCCCCTCAGCCACCGCCTGGGTGGCCAGCTCGAGCGAGCTCCAGCGTGACAAGGGGACTTCGCGCTGTTCGGGCGGCTCGCATGCCATGGCCTTCACCCCGGCGACGACCATGGCGTCGAAGCGGCGGGGCCGTCCCGACCGGCTGCGGTCCACCAGTCCCTCGACGCCCTCCTGGCAGAACCGCTTGCGCCACCTCGAGGCGACATCGACGCAGACCCCGACCCGCCGGGCGATCTCGACGTTCTCGAGACCGTCGGCGGCCAGGAGCACGATGCGCGCCCGGATCACCTCCCGATGGGATGCGGTCCCCGACGACGCCCGCTGCTTGAGGATCGCTCGTTCCTCACTGCTCAGGCAGACGTCGAACGGCGAGCGACGAGACATGGGGCCTCCCGACCAAGAGCTGCCGGCACCGACGCCCCCAAAATTACACCGATGTACTTATCGGCAGGGCCACTAGCGGCGGGGACGCC
>JAJZMD010000008.1 GCA_021803085.1 Actinomycetes bacterium | reverse complement strand
CGCTGGTGCGCCAGGTGCTGCGTCAGCGGGGGCGGCTCGCCGGGGAGCACCGAGCGCGACGGACTTCTTGTTCGCTCGAGCGTGCTGCCAGCTCGCGCTCGCGCAGCTCGCCGCCGAGCGGCCCGCGGTCACCGGCCACGGCCGGCTGCCCGGCCATAGGCGCATCGCGGGGGAACGGGAGGAGAAGTCGGTGGCACGTGCGTGCAGGTGCCAACGGCGAAGTGCAGCAGACAAGCAAACAATTGCCACCACTGCATGTTCGAACTGCATGGTCGTGTGCGCGTGTCGCATTGCGTGGTCGCATGCGCGGTGACGGTCCCCGTGGGAGGTCCGCCGCCGCAGCGACCTTCGCGCTCGGCCGCCGCCGCTCCGCGCGCCGGTCCGAGGCGAGCCTGCCCGCCGTCTTCGCCGCGCGCCCGGTCTTGACTATTCACGACGCGGCAGTTACGGTCCGAGGAATCCGTTTCTGTTCGAGGCCGCCTCGGCAGAGCGCTACCGTCAACAAGGGGGAATGCATGAAGTCCACGGTGAAACTCAAGGTGGCGCTCGTCGCCACCGCTGTCTGCGCGATGGCAGCGGCCGGAGTGCTCGCCCTGCCGGGGGCGGCGTCAGGCAAGACCGCCACAGTCATCGCCTTCAGGAACGGCAAGCCGACATTGAGGGGGATCACGCTCAACGTGATCAACGCCGCGGGCAGCGCCCATGTCGCCGACACCAACGTCCACGACTGGGTCGAGATCATGAACAGCTGGGGCGCCAACGCGACCCAGACGAACGCCTCGAAGAACGTGGGCGAGCTCGCAGTGGAAGGCGGGAAGGCGACAGTGTCCGTCGGGCCGCTGCCCACGCAGCTCGACGCCGGACTCAAGACCTTCGGCCCGAACCAGGTGCACCTCACAGACGCGCTCTTCGCCAAGAAGTCGATCAAGTCGCTCGGGGACCTGAAGGGCAAGACGATCGCCTACTGCTGCACAGCGTCTCCGGACGGCGTCATGCTCCACGCGATCTTGCAGAAGGCGCACCTGAAGCGCTCGACACTGCACCTCGTTGCCACCGGGGCGAGCACAGCGTCGCTGGACGCGCTCATCGCCGGCAAGGTGACAGCCGCGTTCGCCGCCGCCGCCACAGCTGACGCGACCGTCGCCAAGACGCAGGATCACGAGCTCGCGGCCGCCACCACACTGCTGCCCGAGTACGCGGACAGCTTCATGGCGTCCACGCCGGCGTGGCTGCAATCGCACCACAAGGTGGCCGTTGCGATCGACCTGGCGTGGCTGGCATCGGCCAAGGTCTTCAACACGAACGAGAAGCAGTGGGTCAAGGACGCGGCCACATACACCTCGAACGCCGACTCGACCGCCCAGTACCAGACAGCGTGGAAGCAGCTTCGGATCCTGAACGGGTGGCCTGTTACAGAGAAGGCCTATTCGGACCCGGTCGTGACATACAACTTCAAGATCGCCAAGCAGCTCCACACAATCACCGGCCTCGGCAACCGGCCGCGCACCCAGGAGATCACACAGTCGGCGTGGAAGGCTGCCTGGGTGATCTGGCGGAAGCACGGCAAGAAGTTGTGACAGCGTTGCAGGGAACGCCCGCCGGCGACGGCGGGCAGGGCACGGCACGAGCCGTGCCCGGTTCGGCGGCAGGCGTCGCCCAGCTCGATGACGTGCTGGGCGGCGCCGTCGGCGCCGCCGGTCCGGCCAGCTACCGGAACGCGCTCGGCCGGGCCGGGTGGGTGCGGCGGCACAACACGGCGGTCGTCGGCATCCTGGCCGTCCTGGTGGGGATCGGGATCTGGCAGGCCACCGGGCTCGTCATGAACCCGATCTTCATCTCGACGCCGAGCCTGGTCGCCCCGGCGCTGTGGCACCTCCTGTTCAACGGCCCGCTGCCCGGCGACTTCGTGCGAAGCCTGCTCGAGATGATCGGCGGGCTCGCCCTGGCGACCGTCGTCGGTGTCGGTGTGGGCATGCTGATGGGCCGGGTCCGCATCCTCGAGCGGGCGCTCGAACCGTTGGTCGCATTCGGCAACGCGACGCCGTCGATCGCCCTGCTCCCGGTGATGGAGATCTGGTTCGGCTTCGGCGAGACGGCGAGGGTCGCCTTCATCATGACGATCGCGGTGTGGCCGCTCGTCGTGAACACCCACCTCGGCGTGCGCGCCGTGCGGGGCCGGCTGGCCGACGTCGGCACCACCTTCGGCATGTCCGGATGGCAGCAGATCCGCTACGTGTACCTGCCAGGCACCCTCCCGTTCATCTTCATCGGCGCCCGCATCGCCCTGGCGGTCGGCACCGTCGGCATGATCCTCGGGGGGCAGGAGATCGGCCAGGTCGGTCTGGGCGGTCTCGTGACAGTGCTCGGCACCCGCGCCGAGACGGCGCCGATGGTGGCGGCGGTCCTCACGACCACGGTCCTCGCCCTCTTCCTCTTCTGGGCCTTGCGCCAGTTCCAGGCCCGGGTGTTCCCCTGGATCGCCGCAACCTCTGCAGGAAGGCGTGCACCACGATGAGCAGCGACGTGACGACGGCCGCGGCGGCCAGCGCCGCCACGGCGAAGACCGCCTTCCCGGTCGAGTCCGAGATCATCTTGAGGATCGAGAAGGTGTCCAAGACCTTCGTCGCGAACGACCGCACGGTCCACGCGCTCGACCGGGTGAGCCTCGACGTCCGACGGGGCGAGTTCATCAGCTTGGTCGGGATCAGCGGTTGCGGGAAGACTACGCTCCTGCGCATCGTCGACGGGCTCGAGGACGCTGACAGCGGTGTGCTCTCGCTCGACGGAGCCAGGCTCGAGGGTGTCTCGCGCGACATGTCGTACGTGTTCCAGGACATCAACCTGCTGCCGTGGCGGAGCGTCCTCGACAACGTGGCGCTCGGTCTCGAGGTGCGCGGCGTCCCGAAGGCCGAGCGGCGCGAGCGGGCCATGGAGGTGCTCGACATGGTCGGGCTCGCGGCCGTGGCCAAGTCCCCCCCGTACACGCTCTCGGGCGGGATGCAGCAGCGCGTGGGCGTGGCCCGGGCACTGGCGATCCGGCCCAAGGTCCTGCTCATGGACGAGCCGTTCGGGCAGCTCGACAACTTCACCCGGGAGGCGCTCCAGGTCGAGATCGCCAACCTCTGGGAGAAGCTCGGGACGACCATCATGTTCGTGACCCACGACGTGGACGAGGCCATCTTCCTCTCCGACCGCATCGGGCTGTTCCAGCCCGGACCGGGAAGGCTGACCGAGGTGCTCGAGGTGGACCTCCCCCGCCCGCGGACGGATTACGACGTCCGTGCCCATGGCCGGGCCATCGAGCTGCGGGCCTACATCACCGAGCATCTGCGGGGAGCGAGAGGTTCGGTGCGGTGACCGTCCTCAGCCGTCCGATGGCCTCGGTGAAGCCGGAGGCCGAGGCGGTCGCACTGGCGCCACGCCGCCGCCGCCCGTTCACGGAACGGCGGTCGACGCGCATCGCCGCCCCGCTCGTCGCGATCGGCGTCCTCTTGGGCCTCTGGGAGCTTGCCGGCCTGTTCCTCATCAGCCCCATCCTGATCTCCTCCCCCCAGCAGACGCTCGCCGACTTCGTGGACCAGTTCACCGCGGGTCCGGCGGTGCCGGCCCTGGAGATCTCCTTGCGCGAGCTCTACATCGGCATCGCGATCGGCCTGGCCGCCGGCGTCCTGATCGGGCTCGTGGTCGGTCGCTACCGGCTGCTCGACGCCCTCTTGAGCCCGTACATCAACGCGGCCAACGCCACCCCGCTCAACGTGCTCATCCCGCTGCTCATCGTGTGGGTGGGCATCGGGACCGAGGCGCGCGTCCTGTTCATCGTGCTGATCAGCTTCTTCCCGGTGCTCTTGAACACCGCCGGCGGGCTGCGCAACGTGAGCAAGGGGTACGTCGAGGTGGGCCGGATGCTCGGGCTGAACGAGCACCAGCTCATGAGGAAGGTCATCCTGCCCGCCTCGATGCCGTACGTCTTCGCCGGCATCAGGCTCGGCGTCGCGCTCGGGGTGATCGGCATGATCGTGGGCGAGATCGAGGAGAGCAACGTCGGCCTCGGCTACTTCATCAACTTCTACGGCAACGGGTTCCAGACCGGCAAGCTGCTCGCCCTCATCTTCTTGGCGGCCCTGATCGGCGTGTTCAACGTGCTGGTCATCCGGGGAGTCCAAGCCCGGTGGTTCCGTTGGATCAGTGCCGCGCGCTGAGCTGAGCGCGGTTCGTACGATGGCCGCCACGGCGCGGTCGACGGCGCGTTCGGCGACGCGATCGGTTGCGCCGTCAACGGCGCGGTCGGCGACGCGGTCGACGGCGCGTTCGGTTGCGCCGTCGGCGGGGACGACGCGCGACCGCCCGCTGCACCGGCTCCCGCTCGACTCGGACGTCGTCGAGCTGCTGACGGTCGGCATCGACGTCGGGTCCGCGACGTTCCATCTGACCGTGTCGCGGGTCGTGCTCGAGCGCAGGGCTCAGGAGCTCTCGACCAGCTACGACGTCGTCGCCCGCGAGGTCCTCGTCTCCTCGCCCGTCTCCTTCACCCCGTACCTCGACTCGGGCGAGATCGACGCGGCTGCGGTCGGTGAAGCGGTCCACCGCTCCTACGCAGAGGGGGGCGTGGACCCAGAGGAGATCGACACCGGGGTGGTGCTCCTCACGGGCGCCGCCCTCCTCCGGCGCAACGCCCGGGCGCTGGCCGAGCGGCTGGCGGGAGCGACGGGGAGGTTCGTCTGCGCGGCCGCCGGGCACCACTTCGAGGCCGTGCTGGCCGCCCACGGCTCCGGTGCGGTCGCCCGGTCGAAGGAGACGCCCGACCCGATCGTCGCCCTCGACATCGGGGGCGCGACGACCAAGCTGGCCCTCGTCTCGCGCGGCGAGGTGCGGGCGACGGCGGCCGTCGGGGTCGGCAGCCGGCTCCTCGCATGGGACCCGGAGCGCCGGCTCGTGCGGGTGGAAGAAGCCGTCCGGGCACTCGCCAAGTCCGTCGGCGTCGCAGCCGAGCTCGGGCAGGTGATCGACCCGGCGCATGTCGACGCCGTCTGCGACCGGATGGCCCTCGCCATCGTCGCCCAGCTCGACCCGCGGGTCGAGGCGGTCGCGCCGACGATGCTGGTGACCGACCCCTTCGCCCCTCCTGACGGTTCCTTCGAGATCGTGGCGTCGGGAGGCGTGGCGGAGTACTTGGACCCTGGCGCCGACCGCGCCACCGATGCCGCTGACGACGCCGCCGACCGCGCCGCCGCCGATGCCGCTGACGACCTGGGAGACCTCGGACCCCACCTCGCCCGCGCGCTCCGCTCCCGGCTCGAGGCTGCCGGGCTCGGTGCCCGGCTGCGTGCCGGCGACCAGCGGATCAGGGCGACGGTGATCGGTGCGTCCCAGTTCTCGGCCCAGGTGAGCGGCTCGACGATCGCGGTGGACGCGGCGGCGCTGCCGCTCCACCAGGTGCCGGTCGTCCGGCCCGCGCTCGACCTCGGAGCAGCGCACCTCGACCCGGGCGCGGTGGCCTCGGCGCTGGCGGCGGCGCTGCACCGGCGGTTCCCGGCGCAGGACGTTCCCCGTTCGCTCGCCGTGTCGCTGCGCTGGCGCGGGGATCCGGCCTATCCCCGCTTGCGCGCGGTGGCCGCCGGTCTCGTCGCCGGTCGAGAGGCAGCGGGGGTGGAGCAGCTCGTCGTCGCGGTCGACTCCGACGTGGCCTCTTCTCTCGGCCGCATCATGACCACAGAGCTCGGGGTCGACCCGGCGGCCGCGCTCTGCCTCGACAACCTCGACCTCGCCGAATTCGACCACGTGGACATCGGCCTGCCGGTCGGGCCGGCCAAGGTGGTCCCGGTCGTGGTGAAGTCGTTCCTGTTCGGCGCGGCCAATCCTTCACCCCCGGCGACCATGGTTGAAAGTCAAGGAGTGCTCACGTGAACCGGACAGAGACCGAGTCGGCTGTCCTCGAAGCTGCTGCGGCGGGGAAGCTTCTGAAGAGGCCCTACCTCGACTGGGCGAGGGACCAGGGGGTCCCGGTCGTCGAGGACTTCGCCGTCGACCTGCTCACCGTCGAGACCGAACCGTGGGACCGGCTCGGCGCGCCTGCCGCGTTCGTGCACCTCGTCGGGCGCGGCGACTGGGCCAACGTCGTCGTGGCCGTGCTCCCGCCGGGCGGCGCCACCGATCCCCAGCACCACCTCTACGAAGAGGTCGTGTACGTCTTGGCCGGCCACGGCAACACCGTGGTGCGCGACCCGGCGGGAGGCGAGCACAGCTTCGAGTGGGGTCCGCGCAGCCTCTTCGGGCTCCCCATGAACGCGCCGTACCGGCACTTCAACGCGGCCGGTGGCGAGGAGGCCCGTCTCGCCTCGGTCACCAGCCTGCCGCTGGTGCTGAACGTCTTCCACGACGAGTCGTTCGTGTTCGACAACCCGGGCGAGTTCCCCGGGCGCTTCGGTGACGACGCCAGGTTCCGCGGAGAAGGCGACTTCGTGCACGTCGCGCCGGGGCGCCACATGTGGGAGACCAACTTCGTCCCGGACCTCGCCGACTTCCAGATGCCCGAGTGGCAGGCGCGCGGTGAGGGCAGCCGGAACCTGAAGTTCGTGCTCGCCGATTCGACCATGCACGCGCACATGTCCGAGATGCCGGTCGGCACCTACAAGAAGGGCCACCGCCACGCGCCCGACTTCCACGTCTTCACCGTGGACGGCCACGGCTACAGCCTCTTCTGGTACGAAGGCGACGCCGACTTCACTCGCATCGACTGGCGCCACGGCGTCGTCTACGCGCCCGGCGACCAGCAGTTCCACCAGCACTTCAACACCTCGGAGCACCCGAGCCGCTACCTGGCCGTCGCGTACGGCGGCCTGCGCTATCCCTTCACCGAGGAGCGGCGCCAGCACTTCATGGGCGTCGACAAGAGCGTCTCCGAAGGTGGGCGGCAGATCGACTACGCCGACGAGGACCCGCGCATCCGGGAGCTCTACGTGTCCGAGCTCGCCCGCGACGGCATCGGGTGCATGATGCCGCCCGTTGCCGGCGGCCGGCCACGATGAGCGCGGCGAGCGGCTCTTCGAGACGGCGCCGGCTCGTCGTCGGCATCTCGGGCTCGAGCGCGCCGCAGCTCGGGATCGCGCTGTTGGAGGCGCTGCACCGCAGCGAGGAGGTGGAGACCCACCTCGTCGTCAGCGAGGGGGCGCGGCGCAGCATCGAGCTCGAAGCGGGCCTCGACCCCGATCGGGTGGCGAAGCTGGCGACGGTGGAGTACGACCACCGGGACCTGGCGGCGGCGATCTCGTCGGGGTCGTTCCTCACCGACGGCATGGTCGTCATCCCCTGCTCGATGCGGACGCTCGCGGCGGTGGCGACGGGGAACGCGACCGACCTGCTCGTCCGTGCCGCCGACGTGACGCTGAAGGAACGGCGCCGCCTCGTGCTCGTCACTCGTGAGTCGCCGCTCAACCTCGTCCACATCCGCAACATGGAGGTGGTGACGCTCGCCGGCGCCACCGTCATGCCGCCCGTGCTCGGCTTCTACCACCGTCCGAAGGCGGTCGAAGACCTGGTGGCCCTCGTGGTGGGGAAGGTGCTGGACCAGTTCGGCATCTCTCACGACCTGTTCCGGCGCTGGGGGTCGGCGGAGTGAGCGGGCCAGCGGCCACCGATCGCGGCGAGGTGCCGGCACGGGTGCGGGACGCGGTCGCCGGGGTGCCAGAGGTGGGCACGCTCGACGATGCGTTCCTGTTGTTGACCGTCGACGCCCAAGGGAGGGTGGACGTCTGCCTCCTGTCGCGCACCGAGGTCGAGACGACGCCCTCGTCGCTCCGGGTCGTGGTGGCGGGCAGGAAGGCGCGCCGGAACCTGCGGGCGACCGGGCGCGCGACCTTCGTGGCGGTGACCGACGACGCCGCCCACTACCTCGCGCTGCGGGTGCTGCGTGTGCTCGAGGACGACGGCGCGATCGGCGCGGAGCTGGAGGTGGAGCGGGACCTGCTCGACGATCTGGGCGTGGAGCTCCACCCGATCCGCTTCCGGGTCGCAGAGAACCTGGCGGTCGAGGAGCGCTGGGACCGGACCAGGCGCCTGCTCGCTCGCCTTGCGTCCGAGGACGTGGCGTCGTGACGCTCGCCTGGCCGCGTGTGGCCGGGCCCCGGGTCGACGCGCGGGACAAGGCGACCGGAGCCACGCGCTACAGCGCCGACGTGGAGCCCGAGGGTGCGTTGCACGCTGCGGTCGTTCGCAGCACGGTTCCCCACGCCGAGGTCCTCGCCGTGGACGCGAGCGCGGCGCTCGCGATCCGGGGCGTGACCGCGGTGGTGACCGCTTCGGATCTCGAGCGTCGCTTCGGGGACGAGCTGTGCGGGCGCCGCGTGCGCGACATGCCGCTCCTCGCCAGGGACAAGGTGCGCTTCTCCGGGGAGGGGATCGCGGTGGTGCTCGCCACCACGCGCCAAGTGGCCGAAGATGCGGCTGCGCTCGTGGTGGTCGAGTACCGCGAGCTGACCCCGGTCCTCGACGCGTCGGCCGCCCTCGGCCCGGGGTCCCCCCGCGTCCACGAAGCACCTTGGCGCTACGACGGGGCGGTCGTGGACAAGTCGCACCCGCCGAACCTCCAGTCCGAGCTCGTCGAGGGCGACCCCGCGGCCGTCGACGAGGTGCTCGGGCGCGCGGCGCACGTCGTGACCCGCACCTACCGCACTCCCGCGGGCCATCAGGGGTACCTCGAGCCCCAGTGCTGGACGGCGTCGCCCCGCCCCGGAGGCCGTGTGGCGCTGCTCGGCACGGTCAAGGCGCCGTACCGCCTGCGGGAGCAGACGGCGAAGACCCTGGGCCTCGCGCTCGAGGCGGTGGAGGTCGAGCCGGTGCCCCTCGGCGGCGACTTCGGGGGCAAGGGCGGGGTCGTCGACCCGACGCTGTGTGCGGCGCTCGCCCTGTGGGCGGACCGCCCCGTGCGCCTGGCATTGCGCGCGGGAGAGGACCTGTCCGCCACCGACGCGCGCCATCCTTCGGTGATCGCGGTCAGCGTGGGCTGCGACGCCGACGGCACCCTGCTCGCGCTCCGCGTCGACGCCGTCTTCGACGGCGGCGCGTACGCGGCGGTGAAGCCGATCCCGTCGGCCAATCTGCACGGCATGGCAGAGTGCGCGCTCGGCTACCGCCTGGAGGCGTTCTCCGTGCGATCCGCGATCGCGTACACGACGACGCTGCCGAAGGGGCACATGCGTGCGCCCGGCGCTCCCCAGGCGGCGTTCGCCATCGAGAGCGCGCTCGACGAGCTCGCGGCCGCGGCCGGGGTGTCCCCGGTGGAGCTGCGCCGGCGGAGCGTGCTCTCAGGGGGTGACCGTGACGCGTACGGCCACGTGTGGGACGAGGCGCGCGGCGCCGAGACGCTCGACGCCGCTCTTGCGGCTGCGGTTTCGGCTGCGGACGCGGCGGCCGACGCGGCCCCGCGACCAGAAGACCGCGAGCGCTCCGGCCGCCGGCGGCCGGCCCCGTCGGGGTGGCGTCGCGGAAGGGGCGTCGCCCTCTACGCGCGCCCGACCGCGCCGCCGGCGACCACCAGTCTCCGCCTGGCCCCGGGCGACGACGGGCGGTTCGTCGTCGAGCTCCCCTTCCCCGAGACCGGGACCGGGAGCCACTCGGTCGTGCGCGACGAGCTCGCCGCCGCGCTCGGCGTCGATCCCGAGCGCGTCGAGGTTCGCCAGGTGTCGACCGGCTTGCTCCCCTACGACCCCGGCGTGGGCGCGAGCCGGGTCACGGTCGGGCTCACCGCGGCTGTGCACCAGCTGGTCAGCCGCTGGTGGGAGTCAGGCGGCGCCGAGGCCGTGACGGTCGAGACGGGCCCGGGTACCGAACGTCCCGCGCTCTCCTACTGTGCCCAGGTCGCCGACGTCGCGGTCGACCCCGAGACCGGCCAGGTCCTCGTCTCGAGCGTGGTGACGGCCGCCGACGTCGCGTCGGTGCTGCGCCCCCGTTCGCATCGGATGCAGATCGACGGGGGGACGGTCATGGGCTACGGCTTCGCCTGCCTGGAGGACCTCCTCGAGAGTGACGGCCAGGTGTGGGCGCCGAACCTCGCCGAGTTGCGGCTGCCCACCGCCGCCGACGTCCCCTTCCTTCGGACGGTGCTCGTCGAGGGCGGTCAGGGAGTGGGCCCCGCCAACGTCAAGGCCGTGGGAGAGCTGACGAACGTGCCGACCGCGGCCGCCATCGCCAACGCGGTCGCCGAGGCGACGGGGCGCCGAGTCCGCCAGCTCCCGCTCACCGCCGAGCGCGTGTTCTGGGCGCTGCAGGGCGAGACCGGCGACGAGGTCCGAGGCGAGCCGGGAGACCAGGTCCGACGAGAGGCCCGAGGAGAGGAGGGACCGGCGTGAAGCTGCACGCCCGCGTCAACGGCTCGCCGTTCGTCGCCGAGGTTCCCGCCACAGCGAGCCTCCTCGAGGTGCTGCGCGGCGCCGGGCTGACCGGGACCAAGGAAGGGTGTCGGATCGGGGTGTGCGGGGTGTGCACGGTACTCGTCGACGGCCGGCCGGTGAGCTCGTGCCTCTACTTCGCGGGCTGCGCCGACGGGGCGGACATCTGGACCGTCGAGGGCATGGCGGAGCATGCGCCGTCGGTGGTCGACGCCTTCGTCGAGTGCGAGGGGATGCAGTGCGGCATCTGCACGCCGGGCCAGATCGTGGCCGTCGCGTCGATGGGACCGGACGTCCGCGACGAGAGCGACGTCCGCCACTACCTGAGCGGCAACCTGTGCCGTTGCACCGGGTACGGCACGATCGTCGAAGCGGCCCTCGACGCGCAGGCGCGGCGCCGGGACGAGGTCGCGCCGGCGTGACCGGAACCTCCGGCGAAGCGGCGTTCCTCGTCCCCGGCACGGTCGAAGCGGCCGTCGAGGCGCTCGGAGCCGCTGGCGCCGTGGCGCTCGCCGGCGGCACCTCGATCGGTCTGATGGTCGGCCAGGGACTGCTCGCTCCCTCGGCGCTCGTCTGGCTCGGACGCATCCCCGAGCTGTCCGTCCTCGAGGAAGCCGACGGGGGGATGTCCATCGGCGCCACCACCACGCTCGCCGCTCTCGCCGCCCATCCGCGGGTGCGAACGACGGTGCCTGCACTCGCCGACGCGGCGGCGTCGGTCGGCAACACCCGGGTGCGTGCCGTGGCGACGATCGGCGGCGCCTTGGGGCACGCCGACCCTCGGCAGGATCTCCCGCCTGCGCTCCTCGCCCTCGACGCGCGCGTCGAGGTGGCGGGCAGGCGAGGCCGGCGCCACCTGGCGATCGACGAGCTGATCGACGGTTTCATGTCGACGGATCTCGGCCCCGACGAGGTCATCACCGCCGTGCGCGTGCCGCTCGTGGACGGCCGGCGGAGCTGCTACCTCCGGTTCACCCCGGGCAGTGCCGACGACTATCCGACGGTCGCGGCGGCCGCGACCGCCGACGTCGCCGACGGCGTGCCGACCGCAGTCCGCCTCGCGATCGGTGGGGCGGGTCCCGCCGCCTATCTCGTGCCCGAGGCCGAAGAGCTCGGGGGCGTGCCGGAGGGGAGGTGGGCGGCGGCGAGCGCCGAGGTGGCCGAGGCTGCAGCCCGGAGAGCCGACCCGGTGGACGACCGGCTCGGCTCGGCGGCCTACAAGCGGCGCATGGTCGCCGTCTGGGCGAGACGGGTGCTCGAGCGTTGTCTCGGCACCGAGGGCGCCGACTGACCGGACCCCGGCCCGGACCGGTTCCCCGGTGGCGTGCCCCCTTGTGGCGGGTTCCCTTGTGGCGGGTTTCCTTGTCGCGTGTTCCGGACGCGGTCAGGCTTGCTTGACGCTCCCGCGACCGGCCCGTACGTTACGGACGTCGATCCCGAGGTGCGGGTCTGGGTGCGTCGTGCGCGGGGCCGAGTCCGAGGAGGAGTGGTGGGCCAGATCCGACGTCTTCGATTCGACGAGCTCGCCCCTGAGCTCCAGGACGCGCTCCGCGCCAAGGTCGACCGCCTCGGCTACCTGGGCGAGTTCTTCGCCGTCTGCGGCCACCAGCCCGAGGCGACGACCGCCTTCCAGGCCTTCACCGAAGCCCTGAAGGCAGCGCTGCCCGCCGAGCTCACGGAGGTCGTGGCCCTCGGCGTCGCGTCCGCGCTCGGGAACGCCTACGAGCAGAGCCAGCACGAGCGGTTGGCCCGGACCCTTGGGTTTCCTGTCGCCTGGATCGCTGCCGCCACCGGCCGCGGCGATCCCTCCGATCTGAGCGCGAAGGCCAGGGCTGCCCGGCAGCTCGCTCTCGCCGTCGTCGACCGCTATGGCGACGGCGCCGCGCAAGAGCTGGCGCGGGCCGTCGACGCGCTCGGGGAGGAGGCCGCCGTGGGCGTGCTGCTCACCGTGGGACGCTACGTCGCCCACGCGGTGGTCGCGAACACCTTGGAGCTCGCGGCTCCCGTCGACGGCGTCCTTCCCGCCGCTGCAGCCGGCAGCACCCGGTGAGTGAGGCATCTGCCGCGTCGGCGGGGGTGGCCGAGCAGCTCGCGGCGGGGCGCGCCGACGTCGCGCGTGCGTGCCGGGTGCTCGCGGCCGAAGGGCTCGTGTCCGACATCCTCGGCCACGTGAGCCTGCGCGTGGACGGCCGCCGCATGCTGATCCGGGCGCGCAGCGCCTCGGACCCCGGGCTCCTCCTCACGAGGCCCGAAGACGTCGTCCTCACCGACTTCGACGGTGAGCCGGCCGAGGAGCTGGGCGACCGCCAGCTTCCCCAGGAGCTTCCGATCCACGGGGAGCTGCTGCGCCTGCGGCCCGGCGACGGCGCCGTCGTGCACGCCCACCCTCCCGACGTGGTGCTGTGCAGCGTCGCGGGCCTGCCCCTGCGTCCTGTCTTCGGTGCATTCAACATCCCCGCGATGCGCATGGCCGAGCGCGGTCTCCCGGTGTTCGACTACTACGGCCTGGTGAGGACTCGCGAGCGCGGCGAGCAGATGGTGGCGGCGATGGCGGGCACGCGCGCGGTGCTGCTGCGCGGGCACGGCCTCACGACGGCGGCGCCCACCTTGGCGGGAGCGGTGGTCGCGGCGCTGAACGTCAATCTCCTCGCACGCATGACCGCCGCCCTCGCCGCTGCGGGATGCAGCGCGCCCGAGGTGCCCGACGCCGACCGTGCGGAGCTGCCCGACCTGGGTGGGGCCTTCAACGACGACCTCGTGTGGCGCCACCACGTGGCGAAGCTCGCATGGCGCGGCTTGGGCCTCGACGCCGCAGAAGGATGACGAGCAGCGTCAGGGCACAGACCGCAGCACCGCGGCGTCGCCCTGGCCGCCGCCGCCGCACAGCCCGACGGCTGCGACCCCACCACCCCGGCGCCGCAGCTCGTACAGCGCGCTGAGCGCGAGGCGCGTCCCCGACATCCCGATCGGGTGGCCGAGAGCGATCGCACCGCCGTTCACGTTCAACTTCTCCGCGGGGATCCCGAGCTCGTCGGCGGAGGCGAGCCCCACCGCGGCGAATGCCTCGTTGATCTCGAAGAGCTCGACGTCGCGCACCTCGAGCTTCGCCTTGCCGAGCGCCTGGGCGATCGCTCTGGAGGGTTGGAGAAGGAGCGAGGGATCCGGACCCGCCACCTGGCCGTAGGAGACGAGCTCACCGAGCGGCGTCACCCCGAGCTCGTCGGCCTTGGCCTTCGACATCACGACGACTGCCGCGCCCCCGTCGGAGATCTGCGAAGCGTTGCCCGCCGTGATCGTGCCCGACCCGTCGAACGCCGGCCGAAGTGCCGCGAGCGACGCAGCGGTCGTCCCCGGTCGCACGCCTTCGTCGGTGTCCACGGCGATGGGGTCTCCCTTGCGCTGCGGCACCTGGAGGGGGACGATCTCGTCGGCGAGGCGGCCGTCCTTGGCAGCCGCGGCGGCCTTCTCGTGGGACGCTGCGGCGAAGGCGTCCTGGCGCTCGCGGGTGATGCCGATCCGCTCGTTGTAGCGCTCGGTGGCGAGGCCCATCGCGCACCGGTCGAACGCGCAGGTGAGACCGTCGTGCAGCACCGAGTCCACCAGCGCCGCGTCGCCGAGCCGGAAGCCCTCGCGCGCCCCCGGCAGGAGGTGGGGTGCTCGGGTCATCGACTCCATCCCGCCGGCGACCACGATCTCGGCGTCACCTGCGTTCACCATCAGGTCCGCGAGGTAGACGGCGTTCAGCCCCGACAGGCACACCTTGTTCACCGTGGTCGCGGGGACCGTCATCGGGACGCCCGCGTGGATGGCCGCCTGCCTGGCGGTGATCTGCCCCTGCCCTGCC
The DNA here is from genome assembly GCA_021803085.1 of Actinomycetes bacterium. Classification (GTDB taxonomy): domain Bacteria; phylum Actinomycetota; class Acidimicrobiia; order Acidimicrobiales; family RAAP-2; genus JAJYVT01. The sequence continues at coordinate 61,100 of JAJZMD010000008.1, read as the reverse complement.
AGGATCACGTGCCCCATGACCACGTAGTCGACCTGGACTGGCGCGAGGCCGGCTCGGTCGAGTGCCGCGGCGATGGCGAAGCCCCCGAGCTCCATCGCGCTGAACGGGGCGAGCGCGCCGGCCAGCTTCCCGATGGGCGTCCTAGCCCCTGAGACGATGACGGATCCGGGCATGGCCACCTCCGACGTGCACGGGCGTCTCGTCGCCGGCCAGGAGGGACGAGACGATGGGACAAGGCGTGGAGCCGCGTCCACCGGCTCGCCGCCAATTCTTACAATTCTACGGGCTCCGCTACTGTCGCGGAAATGAGCGGGATCCTGCAGGCGGCGGTCGACGGCGCCGACGGCGACGCCCTCGCCGCGATGCCGATGCCCGAGTCCTGCCGCGCCGCGTTCGTCCGGCGCGACGAGGTGGGGATGTTCGAGGGGCTCGGGTCCTCGGACAAGGACCCCCGCAAGTCGCTCCACGTCGACGACGTCCCCGTCCCACAGCTCGCGCCCGACGAGGCGTACGTCGCGGTGATGGCCTCCGCGGTGAACTTCAACACCGTCTGGACCGCGATCTTCGAGCCGCTTCCCACGTTCGGCTTCCTCGACCGGCTGGCGAAGGAGAGCATCTGGGGCGCACGCCACGCGCTCGGCTACCACGTCGTCGGCTCCGACGCCGCCGGCGTCGTGCTCGGGACCGGCTCGCTCGTCCGGAGCTGGAGACCCGGTGACCGGGTCACGATCCACTGCAACTACGTCGACGACCAGGACCCGACGGCCCACGACGACTCGATGCTCGCGCTGAACCAGCGCATCTGGGGGTTCGAGACGAACTTCGGCGGCCTCGCCGACGTGACGGTCGTGAAGGCCAACCAGCTCATGCCGAAGCCCGCCCACCTCTCCTGGGAGGAGGCGGCGGTGAACGCGCTGTGCAACTCCACCGCCTACCGCATGCTCGTGTCGCGCAACGGCGCCCCGGTGGCCCAGGGCGACCGGGTCCTCGTCTGGGGCGCGACCGGCGGGCTCGGGAGCTACGCGGTCCAGTACGTGCTCAACGCCGGCGGCATCCCGATCGGCGTCGTGTCCTCGTCCGAGAAGGCGGACCTCCTGCGAGACCTCGGGGTCGACGCGGTGATCGATCGCACGGCCGCCGGCTACCGGTTCTGGAAGGACCAGCACACCCAGGACGAGTCCGAGTGGCGAAGGCTCGGCAGGGACATCAGGGCCCTCGTGGGCGAGGATCCCGACATCGTCTTCGAGCACCCGGGCCGCGAGACCATGGGAGCGTCCGTGTTCGTCTGCAAGCGTGCGGGCACGATCGTCACCTGCGCGGCGACGTCCGGCCACATGGTCGAGTACGACAACCGCCACCTCTGGATGAAGCTCAAGACGATCAAGGGGTCGCATTTCGCCAACTACCGGGAGGCCTGGGACGCGAACCGGCAGGTCTGCGAGGGCAAGGTCGTCCCGCCCCTGTCCGCGGTCTTCGCGCTCGACGACGTGGGAGAGGCGGCCTACCAGGTCCAGCACAACCTGCACGAGGGGAAGATCGGCGTGCTGTGCCTCGCCCCCGACGAGGGGCTCGGGATCGAGGACCGCGAGCTGCGTGAACGGGTGGGCGAGGACCGGATCACCCTGTTCCGTCGGCACGACGCGTGAGGCGGCGCCCGTGACGGAGCCCCTGCTGACCGAGATCGACCACGTCGCCATCGCGGTGCGCGACATGGACGCGGCGATCGATTGGTACGTGCAGACCTTGGGGGCACGGATCGCGCATCGCGAGCTCGTCGAGCACGACGGCGTGGAGGAGACGCTCGTCGCAGTGGCCGAGTCCTACGTGCAGCTCGTGTCGCCGACGCGCGAGGACTCGGCGGTCGCCAGGTTCCTGGCGACCCGCGGTGAAGGGCTCCACCACGTCGCCTACAGAGTTCAGGACTGCGCCGAGGCCCTCGAGGCGGTGAGGCGCGCGGGGAACCGAGTGGTCGACGAGGCGCCGCGTCGCGGATCGCGGGGGACCATGATCGCCTTCGTCCATCCGAAGTCCTCCTTCGGCACCCTGGTGGAGCTCGTCCAGGAGGGCTCTGCGAACGGGAAGAGCACACCGCCGCAGTAGCCTCGAGCCCGATGGAGCACACCATGGCCGAGCGCCTCGAGGACCTCGCGGCGCGAAAGGAGCAGGCTCTCCACGCGGGGAGCTCGCAGGCGGTCGAGCGCCAGCACGCCAAGGGCAAGATGACCGCGCGCGAGCGGATCGACTACCTGCTCGACGAGGGGTCCTTCGAGGAGCTGCGCATGCTCGCCCGCCACCGCGCGCACGGCATGGGCCTCGGGGGCAACCGCCCGTACACGGACGGCGTGGTGACCGGCTTCGGCACCATCGACGGACGCAGGGTGTGCGTCTTCTCGCAGGACTTCACGGTCTTCGGCGGGGCGCTCGGGGAGGTCTTCGCCGAGAAGGTCCACGCGCTGATGGACCTCGCGGCATCGACCGGCGTGCCGATGATCGGGCTGAACGACGGTGCCGGGGCGAGGATCCAAGAAGGTGTCGTCTCGCTCCACTCCTACGGGGGCATCTTCTACCGCAACGTCGCGTCGTCCGGGGTCATCCCCCAGATCAGCGTCATCCTCGGGCCGTGCGCAGGAGGCGCGGTGTACTCGCCGGCGATCACCGACTTCGTCTTCATGGTGCAGGGCACCTCGCACATGTTCATCACCGGGCCCGACGTCGTGAAGACCGTGACCGGTGAGGACGTGACGCTCGAGGAGCTCGGCGGGGCGATGAGCCACGCGACGAAGTCGGGAGTCGCGACCTTCGTGGCCGCAGACGAGAAGTCGTGCCTCGACGACGTGCGCTACTTGCTCTCGTTCCTCCCGTCCAACAACCTCGAGGAGCCGCCCGGGACCACCTCGGGGGACGATCCCGAGCGCGTGACGCCAGAGCTCGCCGACCTCCTGCCCGCATCGCCGAACCAGCCCTACGACATGAAGAAGGTCATCACGGCGGTCGTCGACGACGGCGAGTACCTCGAGGTCCACGCGCACTGGGCGATGTCGATCACGTGCGGCTTCGCCCGCATCGGCGGCCGGGTGGTCGGCGTGGTCGGCAACCAGCCCGCGGTGCTCGCCGGCGTCCTCGACATCGACTCGTCCGAGAAGGCCGCCCGCTTCGTCCGCATGTGCGACGCCTTCAACATCCCGCTGGTCACGCTCGTGGACGTGCCGGGGTTCATGCCCGGGACGGACCAGGAGTACGGCGGGATCATCCGCCACGGGGCGAAGCTCCTCTACGCGTTCTGCGAGGCGACGGTGCCGCGCATCCAGGTCATCACGCGAAAGGCGTACGGCGGCGCCTACGTGGTCATGAACTCCAAGTCGATCGGCGCCGACCTGGCATTCGCATGGCCCTCCGCGGAGCTCGCGGTGATGGGTCCGCAGGGGGCGGTCGAGGTCCTCTACCGCCGCGAGCTCGCCGCAGCCCCGGATCCTTTGGCAAGGCGCGCAGAGCTCGTGGAGGAGTACACGGAGCGCTATGCGAACCCGTACGTCGCTGCGGAGCGGGGGTACGTCGACGACGTGATCTCCCCTGCCGACACCCGCAGCGTCCTCGCTCGGAGCCTTGCCATGCTCGGCTCGAAGCGCTCGGAGCTGACGCATCGCAAGCACGGCAACGTGCCTCTGTGAGCAGCGCCTCTGTGAGCAGCGCCGTGGCAAGCGTCCCCCGCGCTGGCGCGCCCGGCTCGGGGCTCCGGCCACGTCCCGCCGCCGACCCCGCCATCGCCGCGTTGATCGCCGGGGCGGCGCTCGAGCTGTGGCCCCGCCCTGCGGTCGCGGACCCTGTCGTCGAGGCGGCGGTCGAGGCGGAACGGGTCGCTCGAGAAGAGCGGGCTGGGCGTACGTGGCGCTCGAGCGCCAGGTGGTGGACCCGCCCCGTTCGCCCTGCGCCGGGAACGGTCACGGGCGCGCCGTCGCCCGGCCGGGCCCTCCGGGGTCCTGCTCGCTCCCCGGCCTGATGGGAGGGAGCGGGGTGCAGCGTCGTGGCCCTGCGCCCCGAGGCAGCCGAGTCGTGATCACCGACCATCCCTGGCCGGGGACCGACGTCGAGGCGGCGATCTGCGCCGCGGCCGGCTACGAGCTGGTCGATGCGTCGCCGGGCGACGATCCCGTCGCAGTCCGAGCGCTCGCTGCCGACGCGGTCGGGATCCTCACCAACTGGGCGCCGGTCCCGGCGACGCTCGTCGAGGCGTGCCCGGAGCTGCGTGTCGTCACGCGCCTCGGGGTCGGCGTCGACAACATCGATCTCGCCGCTGCGGCGGCGCACGGGGTGATCGTGACGAGGGTCCCGGACTACTGCGTGGAGGAAGTCTCCGACCATGTGGTCGCGATGGTGCTCGCGTGGGCCCGGGGGATCGCGCACTTCGACAGGGAGATCCGCGCGGGCCGCTTCGACCCCGGCGCGCGCGACCTGCGCCGGGTGCGCGACCTGCGCCGGGTGCGCGACCTCGTGGTCGGGGTCTGGGGCGCGGGCCGCAACGGCATGGCGACGGCCCGGAAGCTCTCGGCGCTCGGCTGCACGGTGCTCGTCGACGATCGCCACCGAGAGCGTGCCGCACCCTACCGGGCGGTGGCCGTCGGCGATCTCCTCGCCCGGAGCGACGTCGTCAGCCTCCACCTGCCGCTCACGGACGAGACGCGGGCCGTCGTCGACGCGCGCGCCCTCGCGCGGATGCGGCCGGGTTCGCTGCTCGTCAACACCGGCCGCGGGCGCCTCGTGGACGTCGACGCGCTCGTTGCCGCGCTCGACGCGGGCAGACCGGGCGCGGCGGCCCTCGACGTGCTGCCCGACGAGCCCGACGTCCCGCCGGCGCTCGCGTCCCGGGACGACGTGCTCATCACGCCGCACGTGGCGTTCGCCTCGGCCGAGTCGGTGGCCGAGGTCCGGCGCCGCGCTGCGGAGGACCTGGTGCGCGTGCTCCGGGGGGAAGCGCCGCTCGACCCCTACCCTCGAGCGCCCGGCGAGCGCCGTTTCGCCGCGAGGTCCACCAGCTCCGAGACGATCTGGTCCAGCTGGAAGTCCTTCGGCGTGTAGATCGCCGCCACGCCCTTGCTGAGGAGCACCGCCGCGTCGTCGGACGGCACGATGCCGCCCACGACGACCGGTGCGTCCACGCCCTCTGCGCGAAGGCGGTCGAGGATCTCGGGCACGAGCTCCAGGTGCGAGCCAGACAGGACCGAGAGCCCCACGACGTCGACGTCCTCGTCGCGCGCCGCCGCGACGATCGCGGCAGGCGTGAGACGGATGCCCTGGTAGACGACCTCGAAACCGGCGTCGCGTGCTGCGAGTGCGATCTGCTCGGCGCCGTTCGAGTGGCCGTCGAGCCCCGGCTTGGCGACGAGGAGCTTCGGCCGGACGCCGCTGGCTTCGACCAGCGCCCGCACCTTCGCCTGCGCGCCGCCAGGTGTGCGGATGGCGGACTCCGGGCGACGTGGGCTCCGGTACGCCCCGGCGACGCCGGTCGGCGCCCGGTACTCGCCGAACACCTCGCGCAGCGCCGCGGCCCACTCGCCGGTGGTCCCCCCGGCGTGGGCCAGCTCGATGGTCGCCTGCATGACGTTGGCGGCCGGGTCTGCCGCCACGCGCCGCAACTCGTCGAGGGCTCGCGACACGGCGCTCCCGTCCCGCCGGGCGCGCCAGGTCCGGACGTCGTCCTGGAGCTCTCGCTGCGCGCCCGGGTCGACCTTCGCCACGGCGGCCACGCTCCGGTCCGCCGTGAGGGGAGAGGGTTCGGTCTCCGTGAAGCAGTTGACCCCCACCACCGCGAGCTCACCCGACTCGATCCTCCGCACCCGTTCGGCCTGGCTGCGCACCAGGCGGGTCTTCAGCTCTTCGATCGCCTCGAACGCCCCGCCGAGCGACAGCACGTCGTCGAGCTCTGCGAGGGCGTCGGCTGCGAGCGACGCGCTCTTCTCCTCGATGACGGTGGACCCGTCGAAGATGTCGCCGTGCTCGAGGATGTCGGACTCGTAGGCGAGGATCTGCTGGAGCCTGAGCGACCACTGCTGGTCCCAGGGGCGCGGCAACCCGAGCGCCTCGTTCCACGCGGGGAGCTGCATGGCGCGCGCGCGAGCGCTCGCGGACAGCGTCACCCCCAGGGTCTCGAGCACGATGCGCGCGACGTTGTTCTCGGGCTGCTGCTCGGTGAGACCGAGGGAGCTCACCTGCACGCCGTAGCGGAATCGACGAAGTCGAGGGTCGGCGACGCCGTACCGATCCAGGCAGATCCGCTCCCAGAGCTGCGCGAATGCTCGCAGCTTGCAGGTCTCCTGCACGAAGCGCACCCCAGAGCTCACGAAGAAGCTGATGCGTCCGACGACCTGGGGGAGCTCGGAGGTCCCGATCTTGCCGGAGGCACGTGCCGCGTCGAGGATCCCGATCGCGGTCGCGAGGGCGTACGCGATCTCCTGCACGGGGGTCGCCCCCGCCTCCTGGAGGTGGTAGCTGCAGATGTTGACCGGGTTCCACTTCGGCATCCGGCGCACCGTGTACGCGATCGTGTCGACCGTGAGCCGGAGGCTCGGCGCGGGCGGGAAGATGAAGGTGCCGCGGCTCAGGTACTCCTTCACGATGTCGTTCTGCGTCGTACCCTGGAGCGCGTCCGGCGGGACTCCCTGTTCGGCCGCGTACGCGATGTACAGGCCGAGAAGCCATGCTGCGGTCGCGTTGATGGTCATCGAGGTGTTCATCTCGGCGACCGGAATCCCTGCCATGAGCTCGCGCATGTGCCCGAGGTGCACCACGGGCACGCCGACCTTGCCGACCTCGCCGGCGGCCTCCGGCGCGTCGGGGTCGTAGCCCGTCTGGGTCGGCAGGTCGAAGGCGACGGAGAGACCCGTCTGTCCCTTCGCAAGGTTCTTCCGGTAGAGCTCGTTCGAGGCGCGTGCGGTCGAGTGGCCGGAGTAGGTCCGCATCATCCAGGGTGACGAGCGGGCCTGGTGCTCCTCTTGCATGGACGGTTCCTCTCGGTTCAGCGGCGGCGGCAGGAGCTGAAGCCCTGCTTCGACCTGCGCTCCCCGGCACCCACCAGCTCGAACACCGCGGCTTACGCTACCCCGGTGCTACCGGGAGGCGACCGAGCACCCCGCCGGATGGCGGTCTGTGGGATGGTGTGGGCTGTGGAGAGCCCCACATGAGCACGGGTGTGCTGGCGCTCGTCGGCGGGGACGAATGGACGCCCGGCTGCGACTTCGACGCGGAGCTCCTCGCCGCCTCCGGTTGCGACCGGGTCCTGGTGCTCCCGACGGCGGCCGCGTTCGAGCGGCCGGAGCGCCGTGTGCTCGCGGCTGCCGAGTGGTTCGCCGAGCTGGGCGTGGAGGTGGAGGGCCTCATGGTCACCACCCGCGCCGACGCGCAGGACGACGGCGCCGCGGCAACCGTCGGCTCCGCCCGATTCGTCTACCTGAGCGGAGGGTCCCCGCTCCACCTGCGCTCGGTCTTGAAGGACTCGAAGGTCTTCGCGGCACTCCGCGCGGCGTGGCAGGCGGGCGCCGTCGTGGCCGGCGCTGGCGCCGGCGCGTTCGTGCTCTCCGACCCGATGGTCGACCCGCGTGGGGGGGCGCTCACCGTGGGGCTGGGGCTGGTCGAAGGCCTTGCCGTCGTGCCGCTCGTGGGCGACCTCCAGGACGGCGCCCACGGCGAGAAGCTCCACCGCTCGGTGCTGCTCGCACCGTCGGGCATTCCCGTCGTGGGGATCCCGGGGCGCACCGCGCTGCTGCGCGACCCTGACGGTCGTTGGCGGAGCGCCGGGCGAGGGGAGCCCGTGGTCTACGTCGACGGCCACCTGGCCGCAGCGGGGCTCGACGCCCTGAACCGCGCCTGACCGCCTCCAGCCGGCATCTGACCGGCGCCTGACCGCCTCCGAGGCCCGGGCCCGTCAGGCGGCGGCGGCGACGAGCGCCGCGAGTGCCTGCGCCCCCGGCCCGTCGATCGGGAGGTGCGTCTGTGTTGTGTAGAGCCATCCCGGGTGCTGCACGGCCACGGCGCACCAGTTGACGAGCACCGCCCGCGGGTAGCGGGCGACGCCCTGTGCGAGCACCGCGTTGTTCGAGTCCTGCCATGTGCGGTCGACGCGGTTGTTCACGAACACGACCCTCGACGCCCCCGTCAGGACGGACATCATCGAGTCGAATTGCGCGGGGGAAACGGGGCCGTTGGTCCCGAGGCCCACGATGACGACCGCACCGAGCGCGTCCTGTGACTCGAGCTGTCGGAGCACCGCCTCGCCTGTTGTCCACCAACGGCTGACGGCCGCTGTGACGTGGACGCCGGGGATGTCCTGAGTGAGGGCTCCCTCGTAGTCGATCATCACCGAGTCTCCGACGGCGGTGACCGTGTCGGCGACGAATCCCCGCCCCGGGGCTGGGAGCGGCGGCTCCGTCACGGGTCCGTGCTTCCCGACCGCAACGGAGGTGGCTGGGGGCGAGGTGGCCGTCGTCGAGCGTGACGGAGTGGAGGTGGCCGGGGGCGAGGTGGCCGTCGTCGAGCGTGACGGAGTGGAGGTGGCCGGGGGCGAGGTGGCCGTCGTCGAGCGTGACGGAGTGGAGGTGGCCGGGGGCGAGGTGGCCGGGGGCGAGGTGGTCGTCGTCGAGCGTGACGGGGTGGTCGTCGCCGTGCCCGCGGGAAGGCGGGAGCTGGCTGCGTGGTGCCCCGAGGCGTGCGTGCGCGCCTCGGCGAGGGGGGTGCTGACGCCGCAGGCCGCGGCGGCGAGCATCACGACGGCGATCCCCAGCGCGGCGCCCGCCCAGCTCGTCATCGGGCGCACCGGTCCCGAGGTCGGCTGCGCCTCCGGCCGCATGCCGGCACTGTGCCAGATCAGGCCGCGGCGTGTGCCGCGGCCGGACCGGCCCAGCGCGACGCCGCCTCGGTTACTCGTGCTCGGTGATCGTCACGGTTTCGATGACCACACGCTCCTTCGGGTTCCCCGACGGGGAGCCTGCCGCGTCGACCGCCCCGACGACGTCGCCGCCCGCCACCACCGAGCCGAAGAGCGAGTAGGCGGGCGGGAGCCTCACGCCGTCGGGCCCGCTGATGATGAAGAACTGGCTGCCGTTCGTATCCGGTCCGGCGTTGGCCATCGCGAGCGAACCGACCTGGTAGCGCCCGGGCTTGGGCAGCTCGTCCGCGAACCGGTAGCCGGGCCCGCCGCGGCCGGTGCCCTCGGGGTCGCCCCCCTGGATGACGAAGCCCGGGATGATCCGGTGGAACACGATGCCGTCGAAGTAGTGCCACCGCGCGAGGAAGACGAAATTGTTGACCGTGACCGGTGCGCCGATCGCGTCGAGCTCGGCGAGGATCGTGCCTTTCGACGTCTCGATCGCCGCGGTGTACCGCCGCTCCGGGTCGATGATCATCGGAGGAGGGGCGTCGAACCGCTGGCGCTTCGGGCTCGAGCCGTCGGGGGCGGGGACGTCGGTCATGACGACCTCAACTCTCGTGGATGGTGACGGTGAGGATCCTCTGGACGACGTCCGGCGGCACGCCATTTGCGCCCGGTGTCGAATTCCCCTCTGCATTGATCTTCTCGACGACCGGCATGCCCGACGTCACCGTTCCGAACAGGGAGTACTTGTTCCCGGCTTTCAAGTCGTTGTTCAGGGTGGTGGCTCCCCCGGGCACCAGGATGAAGAACTGGCTCCCGTTGGTGCTCGTGCCGCCCGAGTTGGCCATGGCGACGTCGCCGGTGGCGTAGGCGGTCGGGACGTTCTCGTTGGCGAACTCGTAGCCCGGCCCACCCGCCCCGGTGCCCGTCGGGTCGCCGGTCTGGTCCATGAAGCCGGGGATCACCCGGTGGAAGACGTTGCAGTTGTAGAAACGCTGGCGGGCGAGGAAGACGAAGTTGTTCACCGTGTGCGGCGCCGCCTTGGCGTCGAGTGCGATCACGAAGGGTCCTGCCGTCGTCGTCACCGTCGCGGTGTAGGTCTTCGCCGTGTCGATCGTCAACGCGGGCGGCGAGGGCCAGTGCAGCGTGTTGGCCCGCGCCTTCGGTGTGGCGGGGCAGCCGGCGGCGACGGCTGCCTTGTCGGCCGCCGCCTGCAGCGCCGTGTTCTTGGCGGAGGTGGTCGTCGTCGTGGTCGTCGTGGTCGTCGTCGTGGGGGAGGGCTTCTTCTTGGGCTGGGGAGGGGTGCTCGAGAACGCGCCGGTCGTGAGCAGGACCAAGACGAGCACCACCGCGGCGCCGACGGTGATGAACCCGCCGTTCCGCAGCCGCCGGCGCGTCTGGACCCGGCGGCGCTCGGCAGCCTTCTTCTTCCTGCGTGCAGCCTTCTGCCTGGCTCGTTTCTCCGTGGGCACGGGCGCACACGATATCGAAGCCGGGGCTGCTGCGGATAGCGTCTCTGCGTGGCGCTCGTGGTCCAGAAGTTCGGTGGCACCTCCGTCGGGGACGCAGACCGCATCCGCGCGGTCGCCGATCACGTCGCGCGCACCCGGCGGGCGGGCAAGGACGTGGTGGTGGTCGTGAGCGCGATGGGGAAGACGACCGACGACCTGATCCGCCTGGCGAGCGAGGTCAGCTCGGTGCAGCCTCCCCGCGAGTACGACATGCTCGTCAGCGCGGGCGAGCGCATCTCGACCGCGCTCTTGTGCATGGCGCTCGCGGAGCTCGGCGTCCCCGCCTCGTCGTTCACGGGGAGCCAGGCCGGGATCGTCACCGACACCTCCCACACGAAGGCGAAGATCGTCGACATCCGCGCCGGACGGATCACCGAGGCGCTGGAAGTCGGGAAGGTGCCGGTCGTCGCAGGGTTCCAGGGGGTGTCGACGGATCGAGACGTGACGACGCTCGGGCGCGGCGCCTCCGATCTCACGGCGGTGGCGCTCGCGGCTGTCCTCGGCGCCGACGTCTGCGAGATCTACACGGACGTCACCGGCGTCTTCAGCGCCGACCCCAGGATCGTCCCGGACGCGCACAAGCTGTCCCGGCTCAGCTTCGAGGAGATGCTCGAGATCTCCGCGGCGGGGGGCAGGGTGCTGCAACTACGGTCTGCCGAATTCGCGCGGAACCATCGCGTGCCCCTGCATGTGCGCAGCAGCTTCACCTGGGAGCCGGGTACGTGGATCTTGGAGGAGGATGTGTCAATGGTGGAGGAGGAGGCGGTCGTCACGGCGGTCGTACACGATGCCTCGCAGGCGAAGATCACCGTGACCGGCGTCCCGGACAAGCCCGGAGTCGCGGCACGCCTGTTCCGGGCGCTCGCGGACCGGTCGGTCAACGTGGACGACATCGTGCAGAACGCGTCGGTCCACGGCACGACCGACATCTCCTTCACGGTCCCCCGCACCGATGTCAACGCCGCTGTCGAGGGCGTCTCGGGCCATCTCGCCGCCCTGGGCGCGGCGGGGGTGACGTCGGACGAGGGCGTCGCGAAGGTGTCGGTCATCGGCGCGGGGATGAAGTCGCACCCCGGGGTGACCGCCACGATGTTCGAGACGTTGGCCGAAGAGGGGATCAACATCGACCTGATCTCGACCTCGACGATCCGGATCTCCTGCATCGTGCGCGAACAGGACGTCGAGCGTGCGGTGCGAGCGCTCCACCGCGCGTTCGAGCTCGGATGATCGCACGGCGATGTGACCCCGGCTCCCCTTGATCACGTCGAATCGTTCGGGAGCGGTGCTTCTTGTTGATGTGACTCAGGTCGAATTGCCCGAGGCTTCGCGTGTGACCGGGAGATCACGGTAGGCTCGGCGCCCGTGGCGAGGCTAGGCGTCTTCGGCGCGACGGGACAGGTCGGCCAGGTGCTGCGGTCGGTGCTCGTCGAGCGCGCCTTTCCCGTCGAGGAGATCCGCTTCTTCGGGTCGTCCCGTTCGGCGGGGACCACCCTCGACTGGCAGGGCGCGGCGGTCGTCGTCGAGGACGCTGCGACGGCGGACCCGAGAGGGATCGACGTCGCTCTCTGCTCGACCGGTGCCGCCGCATCGCGCGAGCTCGCGCCCCGCATCGTGGCGGCCGGTGCGGTCGTGGTGGACAACACGTCGGCGTGGCGCATGGACCCAGACGTGCCGCTGGTCGTCGCCGAGGTGAACCCGGGCGCGCTCTCCTCGATCAAGAGGGGCATCGTCGCGAACCCGAACTGCACGACGATGGTGGCCATGCCGGTCCTGAAGCCGCTCCACGACGCGGCGGGACTGGAAAGGCTCGTGGTCGCGAGCTACCAGGCGGTGTCCGGAGCGGGCCGCGCGGGGGTCTCGGAGCTGGCCGGCCAGCTGGCGAAGACGGCGGACCGGGCGGCGGACCTCACCTTCGACGGTGCTGCGCTCGACTACCCCGAGCCGGAGAAGTTCGCAGCGCCCATCGCCCACAATGTCGTCCCACTCGCCGGACGGATCGTCGACGACGGCTCGCTGGAGACGGACGAGGAGCAGAAGTACCGGAACGAGAGCCGCAAGATTCTCGGGATCCCCGGCCTTTCCGTCACCTGCACCTGTGTCCGGGTGCCGGTCTTCACCGGGCACTCGGCGGCGATCGTCGCCGAGTTCGCCAGGGAGCTGTCTCCTGAGGAGGCGACGGAGATTCTCGCGGGCGCGGACGGCGTCGTCGTCACGGAGCTCCCGACGCCGCTGCTCGCCGCCGGCAGGGACCCCTCGTACGTCGGGCGGATCCGGCGCGCCGACGGGGGAGGGCTCGCGATGTTCGTCGCAGGGGACAATCTCCGCAAGGGTGCCGCGTTGAACGCGGTCCAGATCGCCGAGCTGCTCGTCGCCTCACGCTGAGCGTGACGGCAGGCGGCACGCCGGCCAGCCCGCCCCGGGGCTTGCGCTCCCTGCGTCCTCAACGCCGTCGTGACAGCCCCTCGGTACTGTGGCCCCGGTGCCGATCAGGGTCGCGACGTACACGTACGGCGATGCCGCCTTCGCGGTCCTGGCGAGCACGGTCCGCAGGGCGAAGCAGGCCGACCCGCTCTCGCCGGCGACCGTCGTGGTCGACCGCGGCCCGCTGGCGCTCTCGGTGCGGCGCCGGCTCGCTTCGACGCCGCCCGGGGTGGCCCACCTCCGCTGCACGACGTGGGTGCGGTTCGCCGCAGAGCTGGCACAGCATTGGCTGTCGGTTGGCAGGAGGGTGCCGGCCTCTCCTGCGATCGAGCTCGAGGCCGTGCGCTCGGCGCTCGTCGAGGAGACGCCCTCCCACCTCGCGGGCGCCCTCGATCAGCCGGCGACCTTGCGGGCGCTCGCGCGCACCTACCGGGACCTCGCGGCCGTCTCGGCCGTGGCGCTCGACGCACTGGCGGCTCAGAGCCCCCGGGCTGCCGACGTGGTCGGCGTCGTGCGACGCGTGCGCTCGGCGCTCTCGGACTGCGTCGGGACGGCCGAGCTGCTCGCCGCGGCCGCGGCGGAGGTCCGGCGGCAACCGGGGCGGGCAGCGGAGACGTGCGGGCAGGTCGCCGTCTACCTCCCGCGCCGGATCGGGCCGCCCGAGCTCGAGCTGATCGAGACGCTCGGCGGGTGCACCGACGTGGAGGTGATCGTGGGCGCCGTCGGCGACGTCATCGCCGACGGCGAGGCCCGTCAGCTCGTCACCCGCCTGTCGGGGGGCGCCGGACGGAACGCCACCGTCGACGGGGGCCCCGAGGAGGGCGGATCGGCCCGCGCTCTCGCACCGACGTGGGTCCGGTCGGCGCCGAGCGCCGACGCGGAGGTGCTCATGGCCCTCCGCCACCTGATGGGCAGGAATGCCGAGGGCGTGCCCCTCGAGCGCATGGCGTTGCTGCACGGCGGCGGGCCCACCTACCGCCAGCTCATCCACGACGCCCTCGCCGTGGCGGGCATCCCCGCCCACGGGGAAAGCGCCCGGCCGTTGTCGTCGACGGTCGCGGGGCGCGCCCTCTTGGGCGCCGTTGCCCTTCCGGACCACGATTGGCGGCGCGACGACGTCACCGCGTGGCTCGCGTCGGCGCCGATGCTCTCCGGCGGCCACCTGGTCCCGGCTGCGGAGTGGAACGCGCTCTCGGCCGAGGCGGGAGTGGTCTCGGGCCTCGGCCAGTGGCGCGAGCGCCTCGGCGTGCACGCCCGTTCGTTGCGGGAGCGCGCGCGGGCGCGCGGCCTGGCCGGAGCCGAGGATGGTGCCGACGAGCTCGACGGCACCGAGGACGGGAGCGGCCCCGACGCGGCCGGCGGGGATCCTGGGTCGTCTGCGCGCGCGCGGCTCCTTCAGGTCGACGCCCGCCGGTGCGACGAGCTGCGCGCCTTCCTCGACACGATGGCGGAGCGACTGGGGCGGGCGCCCACCAGCTGGGAGGCGTGGGGCGAGTGGGCCCGCAGGCTCCTCGCCGACCTCCTCGGGCCCCCGGCGCGGCGCGCCGGCTGGCCGGACGACGAGGTCGTCGCGTTCGACGCGGTCGGCGAGGCGCTCGGCAGGATCGGGGCGCTCGACTGGCTCCGCGGCCTCGCTCCGACTGCCGCGGACTTTCGCACGGCGCTCGCCGCCGAGCTCGACGTGCCGGCGCCCGGAACGGCGCGCATCGGGCGCGGGTTGCTGGTCGGGCGGGTGGAGGAGGCGATCGGGCTCGACCTCGAGGTCGCCTGCGTCGTCGGCATGGTCGACGGTGCCCTCCCCGCGCGCCAGGGAGACGACGTCCTTCTCCCCGACCGCGAGCGCGAGCGCGCCGGCGATGAGGTCCCGCTGCGCGCGGTCGACGCCGCGTCGGCCCGGCGAGACTTCCTCGCGGCCCTCGCGGGCGCGCGCGAGCAGGTGCTCTCCTGCTCCCGCTACGACCAGCGCCACGGCCGGGAGCTCCGGCCAGCCGCCCTCTTCCTCGAGGCGGTCGACGCCCTCGCCGGCGACGGGAGGCGCCACGCCGCGCGGGAGCTGAGGGGCGGCCCGCCGCCAGGGCTCGGAGAGCGGTTCCAGTTCGTCTCGTCGTTCGCCGCCGCGGTGGGTGACGGTGGACGCAGCTCGGACGCCGTGTCCGAGGCCGATTGGCGGCTTCGCAGCCTCGTCCGATGGGTGGCAGCGCGCGGACGGGTCTCTGACCACTTCCTCGCGCGCGACGACGCGTCGTTCGCCGGCTCGCTGGCGGTCCGGCGCGCCCGCCGGAGCGCGCAGTTCACCCGGTTCGACGGTCTCGTCGAGCACCTGGAGATCCCCTCGCCGCGAACCGGAGCCGTGCAGTCGGCGACGAGCCTCGAGCGCCTGGCGCGCTGTCCCCGCAGCTACCTCTTCTCGCACCTGCTGCGTGTCACGGTACGCGAGCTGCCCGAGACGTTGCTCCAGCTCGCTCCGGCAGAGCGCGGGCTGATCGTCCACCGTGTACTCGAGCGGCTCGTCGCAGCCGAGATGATGGCCGGGGTCTCCGTCGAGGAGGACCCCTCGGCCAGGGAAGAGCGCATGCTCTTCTACGCCGAAGAGGAGTTCGAAGAGGCGAGGCGTCGAGGGGTGACGGGTCATCCCGCCCTGTGGGCCCTCGAGCGGTCGAAGATGACGAGCGACCTGCGTGCGCACCTCCGGGACGAGAACGAGTACCGGGTCGCGTCGGGCGCGAGGTCGGTGGCGGTGGAGCTCGACTTCGGTCCGCCATCGGAAACCGTCGTCTCGGTGGACACGCCCCGTGGCGACGTGCGGTTCCGCGGGAGGATCGACCGGGTGGACGAGCTGGCAGACGGCTCGGTGGCGGTCATCGACTACAAGTCGGGAAGGCCGTACGGGGCGCTCGAGGGCGGCGACCCGCTGTCGGGCGGCCAGCGGCTCCAGCTGCCCGTCTACGCGCTCGCAGCGAGGGCCGCCTTCGGCGCGTCGCGCCGCGTGCGTGCCGGGTACTGGTTCGTCGGGGCCCCCGATCCGCCTGAGTGGCTGGATCTCGACGACGCGGTCCAGAGCCGGCTGCAAGAGGTGCTCGGCACGCTCGCCGAGACGATCGAGACGGGAAGGTTCCCCGCACGTCCCGGTCCGAGCGACGGACGCCCAGTGCGCGGGTCGAACTGCACGTACTGCCCGTACGACGGCATGTGCCCGCCCGATCGGGCGACGAGCTGGCGCCGGAAGCGCGCCGATCGCGCGCTCTCGTCGTACGTGGCGCTCGTGGGGGAGACATGAAAGCACGCCGCGAGGAAGACGTGACGGAGCGTGAGTCCGACGACGGGACGCAGCGTCTCTTCTTCGGCGCGGGTGAGGACCGGCGGGAAGGCGCCCGCATCGAAGGCGGCCGGCCCTTGTCGGGTGGGCAGGCGCACGGAGGAAGGGGCGAAGCGAGCGGTCCTGAACGACCACCGCTCGACCACGACGCCCGGGTCAGGATCGCCGCCGCGCTCGGCGAGACGGTGTTCGCAGTGGCGGGGGCGGGGAGCGGCAAGACGCGCCATCTCGTCGAACGCGTGCTGCACGTCCTTCTCTCGGGAAGGGCTCGGATCGACCAGCTCGCGGTCATCACCTTCACGGAGGCCGCGGCCGCCGAGCTGCGCGAACGGATCGCAGAGGAGCTCGATCACGTCGTGATCGCCTTCGACGACCCCGTCGCCGCCCAGCGCGCGAGCGACGCGCTCAGCACCTTGGACGGGGCCGCGATCACCACGCTGCACGGCTTCGCACGGAGGATCCTGTCCCGGTTCCCGCTCGACGCGGGACTGCCGCCGACGTTCGATGTGCTCGACGAGGCGCGTTCGCTCGCGGAGCTCGACGAGCACTGGGTGGACAGTGTCGACGCGCTGCTCGCGGACCAGCGCCGGGCACGGGCCGTGCAATGGGCCATCGTCGCGGGGGCGAGCCTCGGCAAGCTGCGCGCCATCGTCCGGCGCATGGGGGAGAACTGGGACCGTCTTGTCTCCATCGAGAGAGGCAGGGGCGCACGCGAGCTGCCGCGGCTCGACGCGAGCGCAGTCATCCGCCCGCTCCGCCGTGCGCTCGAGCTCGCGCCGTGCTGCACCGACGCGGACGACAACCTTCTCGCCCACCTCACCCACCTCCGGGCCTACGTCGCGCACCTGGAGCGAGCGGATGGCGACGAGCTGCAGCTCCTTCGGATGCTCCTCTCGCCACCCCGGCACCTCACCGCCCGCGGAAAGGGCACGGCCCGTGCGTGGGGCGGACGCAAGCCCGACGTGGTCGCCCTGCTCGACGAGGCGGAGACCGCCCGCCAGTCGGCAGCGAGCCACGCGGTCGGCGCAGCCATGGAGGTCGTCGGGAACGCGCTCGCAGAGCTCGCCGTGGCCTCGGCGCGCCGGCGCCAGCGCGAGGGCCGCCTCCAGTTCCACGATCTCCTCGTGCTGGCGTGCGAGCTCGTTCGGGGCGACTCCCAGGTGCGCGCTGCGTTGCACGACGAGTACCGGCACCTGCTCGTCGACGAGTTCCAGGACACCGACCCGCTGCAAGCCGAGCTCGTCACGATGATCGCGGCCGAGCCCGGCGAGCGAGTCGGCGAGGTGCCGTGGTGGGAGCTCGCGACGACGGCGGGCGCGCTCTTCTTCGTCGGCGATCCGATGCAGTCGATCTACGCCTTCCGCCGGGCGGACGTGGGCACCTTCCTCCGGGTCCTGCGCGACGTGGCGACGGAATCGGCGCAGCTCGTGACGAACTTCCGCTCGGTGCCGGGGATCGTCGAATTGGTCAACGGCGTCTTCGGGCAGCTCGTCGGGGACGGAGAGCCCGATATCCAGCCGCCGTACATCGCTTCGTCCGCTGCCCGACGCGTGGGCGAGGGTCCCCTCCGCGCGGTCAGCGTCGTCGGAGCGGGGGCCGACCACGAGATCCCGGCGGCAGAGGCGCGCCGCGTCGAGGCGGAGGAGGTGGCAGCGCTGCTCAGGCGGGCGGTGGACGAGAGATGGCCCGTCGGAGCGGGCGGCCGGGCCGTCCAGCTCGACGACATCGCGGTGCTCGTCCCCTCCAGGACCTCGGTCCCTGCGCTCGAGTCGGCTTTCGAGTCAGCCGGCATCGACTACCGGCTCGAGTCGAGCTCGCTCGTCTACGACACGCGCGAGGTGCAGGAGCTGCTCCACGTTCTCCACGCGATCGACGACCCCTCTGACAGCGCTGCAGTGGTCGCGGCATTGCGCACGCCGGGCTTTGCGTGCGGCGACGACGACCTGCTCCGTCACCGGCTGGACGGCGGATCGTGGGACTACCGCCTGGACGCTCCGCCGGTCGCGGCCGGTGACGACCCGGTCCAGGTCGGCCTCGTCCGGCTGCGACATCTGCACGGGGCCTGCACGTGGACCGGGGTGAGCGAGCTCGTCGCACGCGTGGTGGACGAGACGCGCCAGCTCGGTGCCGCGCTCGACGGCCGGCGGTGGCGGGAGGAATGGCGGCGCCTCCGTTTCGTAATGGACCAGGCGCGCGAGTTCGTCGAGACATCGCCGGGAAATCTTCGCCAGTACCTGGCCTGGGTGGACGTCCAGCGCGACGAGGACGCGAAGGTCACCGAGGTCGTGCTGCCGGAGGCCGACGCGCCGGCAGTGGCGGTCATGACCGTCCACGCAGCGAAGGGTCTCGAGTTCCCGGTCGTCGCCCTTGTCGGTTTCGGCGCTGCAACGAAGGGTGTCACGGCGCCGACCGTGCTGTTCGGCGGAGACGCGATCGAGCTGGCGGTGAACAATGGGGTGTGCACCGTGGGCTACGACGCGGCGCGCCAGCACGAGCAGCAAGTCCTCGCACGCGAGCGGCTGCGCCTGCTCTACGTCGCGCTGACGCGGGCGCAGAACCATCTCGTCGTGAGCGTCCACAGGTCGCAGCGGTCCGCTGCGGGCGTCGCTGGCAAGCTCGAGGCCGCGTTGTCGAGCTTCCCCCACCTGTGGGACGCCCATCCACAGCCAGCCGACGAGGCCGCATTGGAGGTCCCGGACGCGCCGAGCCAACCCGGGGCGGACGCGCCGAGCCAACCCGGGGCGGACGCGACCGAGGGCGCAGAGGACCTCCAACGTTGGGCGCGCGCCCGGGCCGAGCGGCTCGCTGCGGGCCCCCTTGTGGTCTCTGCGACGGGGATCGCGAAGCTCGCCGCGTCCTGGTCGCTGGACGCGGGCGAGGATGCCGGCCCGGGCGAGCCCGGTCAGCGAGCCGTGGAGCGCGACGACGCGGGGACAACCGGTCCCGGTGACGGCGGAGCGCCCGGCACCTCGTCCGCTCGCGAGCTGTGGCGCCGCGGCCGTGCGGGCACCGCGCTGGGCCGGGCGGTCCACGCCGTGCTGCAGACCGTCGACCTGCGCACGGGCGCAGGGCTGGAGGCGATGGCCAAGGCGCACGCCGGTGCCGAGGGCGTGCCGTCGCGCTGGCAGGAGGTGGCGGCGCTGGCTCGCACGGCGCTCGACAGCGCGATCGTCCGGAGGGCGGTCGAGAGCCGGTTCTGGCGCGAGCTCTACGTGGGAGCGCCCATCGGCTCGGGCGTGATCGAGGGGTTCGTCGACCTCGTCTTCGAGGGGCCCGGGGGGCTCGAGGTCGTCGACTACAAGACCGACGGGGTGCGCAGCGACGAGGAGGTCGACCGGCTTGCCGCTCGTTACCGTCTACAGGGCGCCGCATACGCGGCGGCGGTGCGCGCGGCGACGGGGAGGCACGTCGGGCGCTGCACGTTCCTCTTCCTGCGCGGCGGCGTGGCGGTGGCGAGGCCCGTGGCCGACCTGGAGCGAGCGGTCGCCGAGGTCGAGTCGGCGATGAGATCCCGCACCTGAGGGGCTCCTGGCGCAGTCCTCGGCCGGCTTCGGTCCCGCGCAGCGCGTCGTCGACAAGACGCCTCCCGCAAGTGGCGCCAGGTGCTCTCGTCCCGTGCCCAACAGGTCAACCCGCACCTCCACCTGCTCGCCAAGGCCGCCGCCGGCTCCTGGTGGCGGCCACGACGCCGGCCGGACGCTCTCGCGACCGACTCCTGCGCCGCAATGTCAGAAGAAGGTCGTAAGGGAGTTCTCGCCCGTTTCCCAGGTCATTTTCAGGAACGCCGGTCAAAGTGTTGTTTCGAAAGCATTGCCGGCTCGGCGCGGGTGGTGTCTGTCGCGCCTGCCATCGGGACGGCCATCGGGTACGAAGGAGAGGAGACGGTCCGTGAGGATCCTGGTTCTAGGCGGCGACGGGTACCTGGGCTGGCCGGTGGCGCTGCACCTGTCGGGTCGCGGCCACGAGGTGGGCATCGTCGACAACTTCGCGCGCCGCCAGTACGACTTCGAGATGGGCGTCGACAGCCTCGTGCCGATCACGCACCTCCAGCACCGGGTCCGGGTGTGGGAGGAGGTCTCGGGGCTCCGGATCGCCGCGTACGTCGGCGACCTCACCGACGCGCCGTTCGTGCATCGGACGATCAAGGAGTTCGCGCCGGACGCCGTGGTGCACTTCGCCGAGCAGCGGTCCGCCCCGTACTCGATGATCGACCAGAACCACGCGGTCTACACGCAGGTGAACAACGTGGTGGGGACGCTCAACCTCCTCTACGCGATCGCTGACGTGGACCCGTCGATCCACCTCGTCAAGCTCGGGACCATGGGCGAGTACGGCACCCCGAACATCGACATCGAAGAGGGGTTCATCGAGATCACCCACCGGGGCCGGACCGACGTCCTGCCCTACCCCAAGCAGCCCGGCTCCTTCTACCACCTGTCCAAGGTGCACGACAGCCACAACATCTTGTTCGCCTGCCGGATCTGGGGCATCCGCTCGACCGATCTGAACCAGGGCATCGTCTATGGCCAGGAAACTCCGGAGACCGTCCTGCACCCGGACCTTGCCACCCGCTTCGACTACGACGGCGTCTTCGGCACCGTGTTGAACCGGTTCTGTGTCCAGGCGGTCGTCGGCCACCCGCTCACCGTCTACGGAAAGGGGGGTCAGACGCGCGGGATGCTCGACATCCGAGACACCCTCGCCTGCGTCGAGCTCGCCTGCCTGAACCCGCCGGAGCCCGGTGAGTACCGGGTGTTCAACCAGTTCACCGAGTCCTTCTCGGTGCTGCAGCTCGCCGAGATGGTCGTGGAGGCCCACCCGGGCAACGCCGAGATCGCCCACCTCGACGACCCGCGCGTGGAGAAGGAGGAGCACTACTACCGGGCGGCGCACACCAAGCTGCTCGACCTGGGCCTCGTGCCGCACCTGCTCAGCTCCCGGACGCTGTCGTCGCTCCTGTCGGTGGTGGAGCGCCACCGTGACCGGGTCGACCAGCGCGCGTTCCAGGCGACCGTCGAGTGGCGGAGCACCGCCAGCGTCCTGCCGACCTCTGGTGCGGCCGGTCACAGGGCTCTCGTGGAGGCCGAGCCCACCGAAGTCTGAGCCAGGGGCGGTCGCGAGCGTCACCGTCGGCCGACGTCGGCCTCTCGCCCCGCCTTCTCGAAGCGTGGAAGTATCGTCACGCGCCGGTGGCTCCCATCGATCGACGCCGGCGCCGGCGCCACGTCCCGCGCGTGAGCGGCGCCGCCGTCGTGGCCGTGGTGGCGGGGGCACTGGTCTTGGCCGTCCTGGTGGGGGGGGCGCTCAAGGAGCCCTCGCAGTCGGTCGGCTACGAGCGTGCGATCGACCGGTCCTACGGCGCTCAGGCGCGCCTCCTCGGCGGGGAGTCCAACCGGCTGGACGAGGAGTACCAAAAGCTGCTCGCCTCGATGGCGGGCGACGACCGAATGACGCTCGAAGAGGCGCTCGACACACTCGTGCGGTCGACGGCGTCCCTTGCGCGGGCGGCGGACACAGCCGCCTCGCCGGCTCCCTCGGGTGGTGCAGGGTCTGACGTCTCGGCGGCGATGGCCGACCGCGCCGACGCGATGCGATCCCTCAGAGCGGCCGTGGACGGGCTGCTCGGGATGGCGCCGCTGCCGGCCGTGGGCGCCGCCGACCTGTCGTCGCGCATATCGACGCCCCGGAGGATCTCGCCCGCAGGGGCTGCCGCGAAGCTGGTTCAGGTCGGGACGCTCCTCGAGCGAAGCGACCGGATGTACGCCGCCGGTCGACGCGCGTTGCGCGCGGGTCCGGGCCATGCGCGGCTCTCTTCATCGGTGTGGTCCGGCAGGACTGGGACGTGGACGTCCAGCACCGCGCGCTCGGTGGTCGACCTCCTCGGGAGGTCCCCCACGCTCGCCGCCGTCTACAGGGTCGAGCTCGTCGCACACGCCGTGGCGCTCACACCCGCGCCGGTGCCCTCCTCCGCAGCGACCTCACCTTCTCCGGCCTCTTCTCCGGTGCTGGTGCTCCCGCCGACGGGCCGCATCGGTGTCGGGCTCGTCGTCGCGAACGACGGCAACGTCGCCGAACGCGGGATCGCGGTGCACGCTACTCTCACCCGTAAGGGTGGTGTCGCGCGCCCGGGGAAGATCCGCCGCGTCGCGCTCACAGCAGGCAGCTCCGTGTCGGTGACACTGCCACCCTTGCGGGTCGTCCCGGGGAACACGTACTCGATCACCGTGTCGGTCGACCCGCCGGTCGCGAACGAGGGCGGCACCCAGACGTCCGACACGTTCTTCGTCGGTGTGGCGCCTCCGGGCCCCCCGTCCGTGTCGCAGCTCCTGCCCGCCAAGGGCCCCAGGGCCGGCGGCACGGTTGTCGCCGTTCTCGGCTCCGGCTTCACATGGGTGAGCGGTGTCACCTTCGGCAGGGTGCGGGCCCGCTTCCAGGTCGTCTCGAACAGCCAGATCGACGCCGTGGCCCCCCCGGGAGCGGGAACGGTCTCCGTCCGCGTGACCAACCCAGGCGGCGCGTCCGCGCCGTCCGCGGCGGACAGGTTCGCCTACGGCCGGTAGAGACCCACTCGCCTACGGCCGGTAGAGACCCACGGCCCGCACGTTGAGCTGGCGTGTCGACCGTGCCCCCATGGGACCGTAGGATCGTGGCGGCGCCGCGTGCGGAGTGGTCCACGCGGGCCCGCGCGGCCTCGAACCGCAAGCCGCGTCGACCCGACAGCACAGGAGGCCCTGGCCCGTGACCGAGAGCATCACGATCACCGACAACCGGAGCGGCGAGAGCTACGAGATCCCGGTCGTGAACGGCGGCGTGAGCGCCACCGATTGGGCCAAGATCCTTCCCGGCATCTGGTTCTACGACCCTGGCTTCATGTCCACCGCGGCGGCGG
Source organism: Actinomycetes bacterium (assembly GCA_021803085.1). Classification (GTDB taxonomy): domain Bacteria; phylum Actinomycetota; class Acidimicrobiia; order Acidimicrobiales; family RAAP-2; genus JAJYVT01. The sequence continues at coordinate 38,103 of JAJZMD010000008.1, read as the reverse complement.
AGAGCTCGATCACGTTCCTCGACGGGACAGCGGGGATCCTTCGCTACCGCGGCTACCCGATCGAGCAGCTCGCCGAGAGCTCGACGTACCTCGAGGTGGCCTACCTGCTCTTGAACGGAGAGCTGCCGACCGAGAGCCAGTTCGAGCAGTGGCGCCACGATGTCACCTCACACACGTTCATCCACGAGAACGTCCGGAAGCGGTTCCTCGACGGCTTCCACTACGACGCCCACCCGATGGGGATGCTCGTCTCGGCCGTCGCGGCGCTCTCGACCTTCTACCTCGACGCCAAGGACATCTTCGACCCCGCGTCGCGGCAGAAGCAGATCATCAGGTTGATCGCCAAGATGCCCACGCTCGCCGCTGCCGCCCACCGCTTCAGCGTGGGCATGCCCTTCGTCTACCCGGACAATTCGCTCGACTTCCCGTCGAACTTCCTCTCGATGATGTGGAAGGTTGCCGAGCCCCGTTTCGAGACGGACCCTGCGCTCTCCCGGGCGCTCGACATCCTGTTCATCCTCCACGCCGACCACGAGCAGAACTGCTCGACCACCGCGATGCGCGTCGTCGGCTCCTCGCACGCCGACCCGTATTCGGCGTGCGCGGCGGCGTGCGCCGCCCTCTACGGACCGAGGCACGGCGGAGCGAACGAGGCCGTCATCCGCATGTTGTCCGAGATCGGATCGATGGAGAACGTCCCTGCGTTCATCAGCGAGGTGAAGGCCGGCCACGGTCACATGCGGTTGCAGGGCTTCGGGCACCGCGTGTACAAGAACTACGACCCGAGGGCGCAGATCATCAAGAAGGCTGCGGACGACGTGTTCGAGGTCACCGGCAGGAACCCGCTCCTCGACGTCGCGCTGAAGCTCGAGGAGATCGCCCTCTCCGACGAGTACTTCACCTCCCGGCGGCTGTACCCGAACGTCGACTTCTACTCCGGGCTCATCTACCAGGCAATGGGGTTCCCGCTCGAGATGTTCCCGGTCCTCTTCGCGATCGCGAGGACCGCCGGCTGGCTGGCGCACTGGCAGGAGATGCTCGATCAAGACTCGAAGATCGCCCGGCCCCGCCAGCTCTACACGGGCGCCGACGCCCGGGACTACGTGCCGATGGCACGCCGCGGGGCGTGAGCCGCTCCCGAGGGTGAGCCGTCCCGGTGAGTGAGCCGTCCCCGTGCTCAGGAGCGCATTCTGGCGAGCCCTTCTTGAGCCATCGACACGACAAGCCGTCCGGACCGCTCGAAGAAGAAACCGCGCGCGAGGCCGCGGCCTCCCGCCGCCACCGGAGAGTCGGTGTCGAAGAGCAGCCACTCGTCGGCACGGAACCGCCGGTGGAACCACATGCAGTGATCGAGGCTCGCACCCATGAACTTCGAATCCCTCCAGCGCACTGCGTGCGGGTGGATGATCGTGTCGAAGAGCGACAGGTCCGACGCGTAGACGGCCACGCAGGCGTGCAGCAGGGGATCGTCGGGAAGCTCGCCGTCCGCTCGGATCCACAGCCGCTGATGCGGCTCCAGAGGTTCGAGCCGCAACCACGGCAGCTCGCCGATGTGCCGCTGGTCGATGGGACGCGGCCAGTCGAACCACTCGCCGAGCTCCTCGCGCCAGGGCTCGAGGCGTTCGGTCATCGTGGGGAGCGTCTCGGGGTCGGGAGCCTCGGGCATCGGGAACTGGTGGACGAAGCCGGTTTCATCGTCGTGGAACGAGGACGACATGTTGAAGATCGCTTGACCGTGCTGGATCGCCACCACTCGGCGCGTCGTGAACGAGCGGCCGTCACGGATCCGGTCCACCTCGTAGAGGATCGGCACGGAGGGGTCGCCGGGGCGCAGGAAGTAGGAGTGGAGGGAGTGCACTCGTCCGTGCTCGACGGTCCGTCCCGCCGCCATCAGGGCCTGTGCGGCCACCTGGCCCCCGAAGACGCGTTGGCGCTCCTCGTCGGGCTGGGTCCCACGGAAGATGTTGACTTCGATCGCCTCGAGGTCGAGCAGCCGGACGAGAAGGTCGAGGGCGTCGTTCACGATGGTCATGTTGGCAGGGCGGGAGGGAACAGGTACGATTTTCCGTTCCCAGGGGTGCACGACCGTTGCCGTAGACTGAGCCTCGGCTGAGCTCCGCGCGGAGCGGGACCTGGTCGCGAGCGAGGTCTTGCCACGAAGGTCGAAGGGTAAGGTTGCGAATCGATGTCCGAGCTCCTCCTCAGACTTCGGGTGTGGCTGCACACGCGGGAGGGCAGGAAGATCTTCCGGTACACGATGACGTCGGTGATCACCACCGGCGTGTCGCTCTTCGTGCTCGGGATGGTCTTCGGGGTGTTCAGGTTGTGGACCGAGGTGCCGAGCACCATCTTCGCCAACGTCGTGGCGGCCGTCCCGTCGTACTACTTGAACCGGATGTGGGCCTGGGGCAAAGGCGGTCGCTCACGTCTCGTGAAGGAAGTCCTGCCGTTCTGGGTGATGTCAGCCGCAAGCATCTCGTTCTCGATGGTCGGCGCGGCCCTGGCCCGCTACCTCGGACACCGCTGGCAACTGGGCCACCTCGAGCAGACCGGCCTCGTCCTCTTCGCGAACGTGATGTCCTTCGGGATCTTCTGGGTGCTGAAGTTGATCGTCTTCAACCACACCTTCCGGGTCCCGTCCCTCCTGGAGGAGATGGACGAGCACCTGGTTGCCGAGGATGCGTCCCCGCATGCCGAGCAGGTCGTCATCGGCGCGGGAGACGACGCCGCAGTCGGCTGACGGCCGCAGCCCTGCCGCAGCCCTGCCGCAGGGCTGGACGCGGTTGCCAGTCGCTCCTACCTGTTGGACATGGGCGTACGGGCTGCGACCCGGGAGGGATCAGTCCCGGAAGTTCTCGAACTGGAGCGGGATCCCGAAGTCCTCGCCCTTGCACGCAGCGATGACGGCTTGCAGGTCGTCGCGCTTCTTTCCGGTGACTCGGACCTGGTCACCCTGGGTCTGTGAGCTCACGTTCTTCAAGCCGAGGTCCCTGATGAGCTTGTGGAGCTTCTTCGCGTTGTCCTGCGAGATGCCGGCGCGGATTGCGATCCGCTGTCTGGCGGTGCCCTTGGCCGCCTCCTCCACCTTGCCGGGATCGAGGGCCTTCAGTGAGACGCGGCGTCGTACGAGCTTCTCCTCGAGCACTTGGCGCAGTGCCGCGAGCCGGTCTTCCGTGGAGGAGTGCAGCGTGAGGTCGTCGGTCCCGAGGTCGATCCGAGAGTCGGTGCCCTTGAAGTCGAACCGCGTCGACGCCTCTCGATTTGCCTGGTCGACCGCGTTGCGCACCTCTTGCATGTCCACCTGCGACACGACATCGAAGCTCGGCATGGCGCATACCCTACTGACCGCCAGCCGAACGATCGGGAACGAGGAAGCGGTCGCCGACGGTGCGGTAACCTGCCTTCGGGTCGGTGTCCGAGTGGCCAAAGGAAACAGGCTGTAAACCTGTCGGCGAAAGCCTACGGGGGTTCGAATCCTCCCCGGCCCACCACATCGCCGTAGAGAAAGCCAGGACCACCGCGCAAGGCGACGACAAGACCTGCTCTTCGCGATCTGACGTGGGGCGGTACCAGACCGGTGACCCGCCCATAGGCAACCACCAGTAGGCGACCTGCGCCTCCGATTCTTGCGGTTAGTAGCCAGCGAGAACGGAGGGCACAGGGCATGGGTGACCGTAGTGGTGACTCGAGCGCGCTGCTGGGAGTGGACGGCTTCGTCGTTCTCTGCCAGACCGAAGAGGACGGCGAGCTGTGGGTGCTCGTCGAGACGACGGCCGGCGTGGTGGGCTGCCCGCGCTGCGGAGTGCGGGCGACTGGACCCGGCAGAAGCGTCGTCCCGGTCCGGGACCTGGCGATGGGAGGGCGACCGGTGTGCCTGGTGTGGCGCCGGCGCCGGTGGCTGTGCACGGATCCGCACTGCGACGCCAAGAGCTTCACGGAGAACGCGCCGTCGACCGGCACGGTGCGTTCGCGGTCGCCCTTTCCCGCCACGCGGACGCGGCGAAGGCCCAGGTCGACGTCACGGAGCTGCAGGGAGCGGACTTCGCTTGCCCGCAGGCCACCGAAGACCATGACGAGGAGGATCGCCTGGTCCCGATGCGTTTCGAGGTCAGCCAAGAACTTGTCGTCGCCTCGCCGGCGGTCCTGGCTTTCTCCTCCTGGGGCAACCGGCGTGCGTGCCAGAGGCTCGTGCGCCCCCTGTGGCTCACTTCTCGAACGTCCAGCGCGCGATCGGCGAGGCCATCGGCGAGATGGAGCGGGTCCGAGCCGCCGCACGATCTCGTCGGCGCGCTCCCGCCAGACCGTGGGGCTCGCTTCCCAAGGCCGCGCTGGCGGCCAGCGCCCCTGGCTACGGACCCGAACCCCCCGACAGGAAGCACCAGCGACCCGCGGGGGGCATCGGCTGGCCGACGTACGCGAACTGCGTGTACGTGTGCCCGGAGGGGAGGACGGCGTTCCCGACGAGGGCTCGGAACGTGACCCGGTACAGCCGGAGCGGGTGGTGGAAGGAGGCTCTCACGCTCGATGTCTGGGGCGGCGACATCTGGCGCACCGAGATCACGCGGGCCTTGAACGGTGCGGGAGGGATGATGGACGTCGCGACAGCTCTGGAGTCCGTTGCGCACGGCCCGTCTATCGAGGGGGCGACGAAGGTCGCAGCCCGACCGGACGCGTGCACGGCGGGCACGGCGGCGGGCGGCGCCTGGGCGGCCGCCGGCGACACGGCCCCGGCCGAGAAGGCGAGCCCGAGGGCGAGCGCTGCGAGGGCTCCCCGACCGGTCATCGTCCTCCTCTCTCCCACTCCTGTGCCGACCGGACCTGCGGGCGCAGCGACAGGTCCCACCCTGCGCGGGCCGCGGCGGTCGGCACCTCTCAGGATGGGACCGGGGGGCAAGGCGGACCAGGGTCGAAGGGCACCTCTTGGACCGCTCGGGCGCTGGCGCGCCCGGGCGCCTGACGGTGTGGAAGGCGGGCGACCAACCTGCGCGGGCGTCGTCGCACATGGCAGGCATTAGCATGGAGCGACGTGCGATCGGCTCGCTGACGGTCCCGCCAGGCTGGAACGGTGGGGTGAGCGTGCGACGCTGGCGCTCGTGGGCGCGATCACGGCCGACGTCCCACGAGGCCGCGCCCAGGCCGACCCCACGTGGAGGCTCCGTGCCGCGTGCAGAGGGCTGCCGGCCGACGTGTTCTTCCCCGAGCGCGGAGCGAACATCACGAGGGCACGGGCCGTGTGCGCGTCGTGCCCGGTCCGTGCCGCCTGCCTCGCCTATGGCCTGCACGAGCGCCTCGGAGTATGGGGCGGGACGAAAGAACGGCAGCGGAGGAGGCTCCGTCGTGAAGGCTCCGAGCCTGCGGTGGGTGCGTCGTGATGCTCCGATCGCCCGTGCACGGTGCACACGTGCACCGTGCACCTACGCACGCACCATGCCCGCACGCGCACTGTGCGCCACTGCACGCCGGAGTGCTCCGAGCAGCCTCCGTGCTCCGAGGCTCCGCGCCAGGGATGATGGCCGCATGCGACGATGACGTGCCCGAAGTGCGGCTACGGCTGGGACAGCCCTGCACGCTCGCAGAAGTCACGCTGCGGCCGGTGCCATGCCGTCGTGTACGTCCCCGCCCGTGTGCGCCATGCTCCGGCGTCCGAGGCTCCGAGACGTGACGCTCCGAGGCCGTCACGCACCGTCGAGACGTTCACCGTGCGCATGCCGTGCTGCCAGATCACGGCACGCGTGCGGGTGCCCATGGCCACCGACGACCACGCCGCCGACGTCCTGGCGACGCGTGTCGAGCGCACGTGCGGTGCCCGTCACGAGCTGGGCGACGTCGTCGTGCTGGCCGACGAGCCCGTGCCCGCCGAGCCTCGGCGCCCGACTCCGCGGCGTCCCCGTCCGCACGTGACCCCGGCCCCGGAGCCCGTCGTCTCCGTCGTCGCCATCGGTGCCGCCGGCCGCTGGTGGTGCGGCCACGAGGCCAGGATCGCCACCGCCACGACAGCGCGGGACCCGGCTGCCCTCGTGGCGGCAACGGCCATCGTCGAGCAGATCCCCGTCGTCACCCAGGACGACGACTACGACGCCGTCCCGGGAGTCCAGGTCATCCGCGTTTGACGGCCCGCTGGCGAATCCATGCGTTCAGGGCGCCCAAGCGTTCTCGCAGGTCGGGGCAGTTCGAATACGAGTGCCTACGGCCCACGCAACGTCTCGCGTAATTGCTGCTGGTCGTGCGTATAGGTCAGAGGGACGTCCCTGCTTGGATCAGCGGAGCTCGCGCCACCCGGTCAAGTTCGAATTTTCGCGCTCAGCGATGGATACGGCGCGTCGCCGTAGTCGGTCAAATCGGTGCTCCCTCCGCGCTCACCTTGTCACGGATGACCGGGTGGACCGAGGACCACGGTTCCCGAGCTGCCCCGTTCCACTCGGGGGGCAGGGGGGCAGCTCGGCGCTCTGTGGAGAAGAACCGTTCGAAGCTCGACAGCGAGCGCGGGCGGGACGGTACCCGTTCGCGAAGAGGGCCGGGCTCCGACGGCCCGGCCTCGGGGAACGCGCTCGCCGAATTCTGAAGCCAGACTGCGCGAGCACGGCGCGCGTTGCAGCTGGCCCCCGGTCCCCTGTCGATTCGTGGAACCATTGGTAGGAGGAGGTCTGGAGTGGCACGTTCCGGAACATCCCGCGTCGGCGCCGGAAGGCTCTCGAAACTCCTCGCGACGAGGGAGTGGCTCGACCAGGGGGGCTGGACCGTGTTCGGGATCCTGGTCGGGATGGTCCTGCTGGCCATTCTCGCCGCCATCGTGGCTTCGGCAAGCGACACGACCACCACGAGCAAGTCGGTGGTGGGTGCGACCCGGGACGCATCAGTTGTGGCGTGCGCCGCGACGGTGAGGACCGTTCAGGCGGCGATCGAGGCGTACGCGGCCCAGGCTCCAACAGGCAATTATCCGGCAACGCTCGCCGTGTTGACGAAGAAGACAACTGCCACACCGACGAACTCGAGCGGCCCATGGTTGAGGCAGGTGCCGAGCGCGCAGGTGGGAAAGAATGGCTACGCCCTCGTGTACAAGGCCGCGACGGGCGAGCTCACCGTCGTGACCAAGACCACGAGATTGCCGGGCTCGACAGCGGCAGCGTGCAAGACAGCCTGACCCCCTCCCTCACCGAGCTGCGGCCTTGCCGCGAAGGCACAGGCGCCGATTTGGGTTGGACACGGTCCGGCCTGTCGCAGCGGATCCGATTTGGGCGATGACCGACGTCATCCCGTCACCTGGCCCGTCCCCCGTCGTCGTCCGGCTCCCTGCTCCCGGCCGCACGCGCGATCAGAGCAATGGCGTGCTGAGCGACCGCTCGCACACTGTCAACCGCGTCATCACGTACGCCGGCAACATTGGAGTTGCTTCACCGCGACAGCCGAGGTGACTTCGTGAATGCCGGCACCGAAGACCGTCGACGGCGCCGGTGGGGCTCGGCGCACGAGGGCGGAGGGTGCACGATGGGACCACTGGACGCGAAGCGCCCTGCGTCCCTCTGGACGCAACGCTTGCCGCCGGATCCCTTCGCGGATCTGCCCGTCGCTCCGGAGATGGCAGGAGGGTGCCCGAATTCGCTTTCTCGGCGACTCCTACGTCCGCGTCGGCCGCGGTTCGGACGCTGCCCGATCCGTGCGCTCTCACCCCGGCGAAGTTGACCGCCCCGGCCCTTGGGATGAAGGTGGCCACGAAGAACAGGCTCTCCGAGGAGACGGTCGACAAGATTGCCCAGGACAGGTGCGCCTGGGTGCACGCCAGCATCTCGCTCTTCGTCTCGGTCACGCGCTACCAGGCGAGCGGCGGATCCGGCGGAGTACCGGGAATGGCCTTCGAGCGCAGGCCCGCGGGCCTCAGCTCGCAAGGGCGGTTCGTCTACGACAGGAATCCGAAGTGCCTCTCCTCGGACGCCTCGTTCGCCAAAGCCGGGTACTCGGTCATCGCGTACTCGCACGGCTCTGACAGCCCGAGCTCGGTGCTGGCCCTCGCGCGAGCCGTCTACTCGGCGATGCCCTGACCTGAGCAGCTGAGCCCATTCGATGGCTGCGCGCGGGCATCCACGGTGCCGGCCCAGCCAGCCAGGCGCAGACCGCCAGGAACGTGCGCAGCAACTCGAATCTGCGCCGCGGTCGTGGGTGTGCGACGCACGACGAAGAGGTCGGTACGAGCCTTCACGACGACGGAGGGCGCGTGGCCCGAGCGCTCCGGATCGCCGTACCGCACCACTCGAGAGACCGACGGGCGGTCCTCACGACGAACGGCCAGAGCCCGCCAGGCACGAACCGCACGATGACGAGGAGCAACCCTCCCTCGAAGAAGAGGCTCAGCGTCGGGAAGTTGGCCAGCTCGGTGGTGATGCCGTAGTAGACGGCGACGGCACCGACGATCGGCCCGATCACCGTTCCCATCCCACCGATCACGACCATCACGAGCGCTTCGATCGTCCAGGACATGGCGAACATGCCATCGGGCACGAAGCTCACCAGGCTGAGGGCGAACACACCGCCGGCGAGCCCGATGAGCATCCCGCTCACGACCATGACGACGAGGCGGTAACCCGAGACGTTCACTCCCAGCAGCCGCGCCGCGAGATCGTCCTCCCGGATCGCCAGCAGGCGCACCCCGAACGTGCTCCAGCGCATCACGATCGCGCTCCCCACGGCGAAGAGCGCGACCACGAGCCCGATCACGTACATCTCGGTCTGCCCGGGCACCGCCTGGATGGGGACCGAAACCCCCATGGACTTGTTCACGAAGCTCCAGTTGTCGAACCAGGCGTCGAGCGCCAAGGTCGCCGCCAGCGTCCCGACCGCGAAGTAGTCGCCCTTCAGGCGGAGGAGCGGGAACGCGAGCAGGGCGCTCAGGGAACCGGCCACGGCCATGCCGGCGACCATTCCCGGGAGCCACGACCAGCCGAGGCGGGTCATCGTGAGGGCCATCGTGTACGCGCTCGTCCCGACGAAGGCGCCCACGCCGAGGGACATCTGCCCGCTGAAGCCGCCGAGGATGTTCCAGGCTTGCGCCAGAGCGACGTACGCGAAGAGCGTCGTCCCGAGGCTCAGCACCCCGGCACCGCCGACCTCCCCGAGAGCAAGGCACGCGGCACCCGCCAGGACGAGGGCACCCAACGCTGCAATGCCCCGTCGGCGGAGCGGCAACGCCGGAGCAACCGACTCCGGTGCACGAGAGAGAGCGGTCGTCGCCATGTCAGAGTGCGCCCTGACCGAAGAGCCCCTTGGGGCGGGCGATCAACACCACGAAGAAGAGCACGTAGACCGTGAAGTCGGCATAGCCTCCCCCGAAGACGCTGACCGAGATCGCCTGGACGAGACCCATGGCGAGACCGGCGACGAGCGTGCCGGTGATGTTGCCCACGCCGCCGACCACCACCACTGCCACAGCGATCAGCAGCAACGACGTGTCGCTCGTCGGCGCGAACCCGGTTGACACCCCGTAGAGCACTCCGCCCACGGCGGCGAGCGCGGCGGCCAAGGCCACGGTGAGCGCGAACACCAACCGTACGTTGATGCCCATCAGCTCGGCAGTGGAAGGATCCTTGGCCGCCGCGCGCAGCACCGATCCGGCACGCGTGCGCTTCAGGCCGAACTGGAGGGCTCCGGCACAGGCGACGGCGATCGCGCAGGCGGTGACGAGCACCATCTCGAGGGTCACTCCCCCGATCTTGAAGCTCGACGTCGCGAGGGAGCTTTGGAGGGAGACGCCGTTCGACGTGAACGCAGCGGCGAAGGCCGCCTCTCCGAGCACTGCGAGACCGAAGGTGCCGACGATGCCCGCCTCGGGACCTTTCAGCAGCAGGTTCGTGAGCATCAGCCGCTGCAGCAGATAGCCGAACACGGCAGCCACGACGATCACGATCGGAAGTGCGGCGAACGGACCGAGACGGAACAGCTCGAATAGCTCCAGCGCCGCGTAGGCGGCACCGATGACGAGCACGCCGTGCGCGAGGTTGATGAGCCGGAGCACCCCGAAGACGAGGGAGAGCCCCAACGCCACCAGTGCGTAGAGGCCCCCCTCCAGAGCGCCGTTGACCAGCGTCGTCGCGTTCATGACAGCGGCACCCTCACGCCGGTGCTACCTGAGCCCTGCCATCGGGCACTCGGTCTTGACACCGGGGACCGGCGGATAGACCTGCACGACCTTGCCGTGCGTCCACTGGCCGACGAGGTACCGGGTGACTGCCGTGTGGTTCTTCAAGAATTTCACGTGCCCGACGGCGAACATCCCGTTGGTCTTGGCGATCGCTGCGTTCACCTTCGCGGCGCTCGTCGAGCCGGCCCTCGAGATGGCTTGGAGCAGGACCTGCGCCGCGCCGAAGTCGGGAACGGCCGAGGCGAGTGTGTCGACGCTGAGCTTCTTTCCCCACGTCTTCAAGATCTGGGGCGTGCCGGGATAGTGCGCCGCCGGCGACCAGGTGAGCTCCATCCCGCTTCCTGTGGCGAGCGAGCCGAGCCCCTTCCACCAGTTCTCCGCGTTCGCGGCCTTGGCCAGGATCACCACGTCGGGATGGAAGCCGAGGGACTTCATCTGCTTCACCAGCGCGATCCCTGCTGTGGGAAGCATCTGGCCGATGACGATCTGAGCGCCCGCAGCCTTGGCACTGGTGATGAACGAGGAGAATGTCGTCGTCGGCGGCGGAAAGGTGTATGTGCCCACGACTCTGTCACCATCGGCCTTCACCGCAGCCTCGTACAGCGGCCGCTCGAAGGTGCCGTCCTTCTCGGTGTCGTTGAACAGGGCAACCTTCTTGTTACTGGGGCACACGTTGGCCCACTTGGCGACCGTCTTCGCCTGTGTCTCCTCTTTGAAGAAGACGTCCCACGCGTACTTCCACCCCTTGGCGTTCGCCGACCCGAACGCGTCGTCGGGGTTGTTGGTCGTGACGAAGGGTACGTGAAGCAATGTCGCGACGTCTGCTTGAGGGACCGAGATTGTCGGCGTCGCCCCTCCGAGCAACGCGATCGCGCCGTCCCGGGTCACGAGGGCACGCGCTTGGTTGCTCGCTGTGGTAGCTGTGCTCGCGTTGTTCAGGATCGTGAGGTTGATCTTGTACTTGCTCCCGCCGATCTTGATCCCGCCGGCTCGGTTGACGTCGTTGACCTCTGCCCTGTAGCCGATCTCCTGGTCGGAACCGAGCCCACCGAGAGGACCGGTCAGGGGAAGGCTGGCGCCGATCGTGATCGACCTCGTGCTCGCTCTGGTGCTCGCTCCGCTGCTCGCGGCGGTGATCGTGCCGATCCCCGCCGCGAGCAGTGCGAAGAGCGAGCCGGCGAAGATCACCCTCGTCGCTCGCCGTACAGTCATGACTGACATTGCAACGTCTCCTTTCGTTTGTACGTTTGTCTCTTGCTCCATGGAACCGTCGGGTCGCCGTTCGCTCGCCGGTACCGGGACGCTCGGCGGCCGCCGATCACTTGCCCGTGGGCACCCCGGTTCGATCTCCACCTGCCTCATCGGGCTCGCGCCGACCCCCGATCTCTCCATGGAAGTAGCGCTGTACGAGGAAGGTCTCGTCCAGCAGCGGCTCAGGTGCCCCCGCGTAGGTCACGCGCCCGCGGTGCAGGACATACGCACGGTCGGACACGGCGAGGCTCCTGCTCGTGTTCTGCTCGATCAGCAGGAGCGCGATCCCACTCGCGCGCACGTCGACGAGGGTGTCGTAGAGGGTGTCGACGATGGCCGGCGCGAGCCCGAGGGAGAGCTCGTCGCAGATCAGCAGTGACGGCTCGGCCATGAGCGCGCGGCCGATGGCGAGCATCTGCTGCTCGCCGCCCGACAGCAGACCGGCACGGCGAGCTGCGAGCTTGCGCAAGGCCGGGAAGACGCCGAGCACCCACTCGAGTCGTTCGGTCCTGCGTGCTCGGCTCGCCGAGTGCGCGGCACCGAGGAGCAGGTTCTCACTAACCGTGTGGTCGGGGAAGATCCGTCGGCCCTCGGGGCTGTGGGCGATGCCGAGGCGTGCGCGCTTGTACGTCGGCAGTACGGTCACCTCTCTCGCACGCCACAGCAGGCGGCCTCTGCGCACGGGAACGTGGCCGCTCACGACCTTCGCCAGCGTCGACTTACCCGCTCCGTTGGCGCCGAGAACGCTCACGACCTCGCCTTCGCCGATGCGCAGGTCGACGCGGTCGAGCGCGACGAGCGAGCCGTAGCCTGCGCAGACGTTCTCGACCTCGAGCAGCGCTGAGCTGTTGGCCGTGCCGGTCGTCGTCTCGGGGCGAAACGATGACACGGAGCCCGCCTCGCGCAGCGCTCTGCGGCCGAGATAGACGTCGCGCACCCGCTCGTCTGCGGCGACCGCCGCGGGCGTTCCTTCGGCGATCAGCTTGCCCCAGTCGAGCACCACCACCCTGCTGACGATCTCTTGGATCACGCGCTGGACGTGTTCGACGATGATCATGCTCCGACCGCTTCGATGGATCGAGCGGACCAGCTGGATCGCCGCCGTGAGCTCGTCGCCGACGAGCCCTGCAGCGACCTCGTCGAGCAGCAGGACTCTCGCCCCGGTCGCGAGCACACGTGCGAGCTCGAGGCGCTTCAGGTCGAGGAGGCCGAGCGAGCCGGCTCGGGCATCCGCCCGTGTGCCGAGCTGGCAGAGCTCGAGCACGTCGTCGACGGTGACGCGCGCTCGCGGCGAGCCCTTGCGCCGGTGGGACGTCGCGGCAACCTGCACGTTCTCCGCCACGCTCAGCGCCGGGAACGGCTTGGGGATCTGGTTTGCCAGCCCGATCCCGTGGCGATTGACGACATCGGGTCGCAGGCCGTCGATTCGCGTTGCGCCTAGGGTGATCGTGCCGGCGCTGGGGGCATGCAGCCCGCCGATGAGCCGCAGGAGCGTCGACTTGCCGGCCCCGTTCGGGCCGATGATGCCGAGTGCCTCGCCGGGCTCGACGCGCATCGAAAGGTCGTCGTTTGCGAGCACTCCGCCGAAGCGTTTGGTGACGTGCTCGAGGACCAGCGGCGACGACTCGACGGCCTCGAACGCACCAAGGGGCTCGCCGATCTGCGCGGCGCCCACGTCGCTGCCGCCCGCCCCGTCCTCGTCTCGCGCCACGGCTGCCGCCGTGGTGATCGAGCTGCCGGGTGAGTCCCCAGGCGCGAGTGTCGACATGTGACCCCTGATTCCCATATTACGGGACATTACCTGTAAATATACTGAAATAGTAGACGTATATTGCAAAAGTGCAGGTCGAACCGTCAGAAGTGGGGCGTTGGCGGGGTGGGCGTCGGTCGTAGCCGCTGAACGTGGTCCATCCGCCGCGTCACGACGGAACCCTGGCTCGCGAGTAGCTCGTCGATGCCGGTCAAGGGATTCGGCGCCGAGGTGCTGGGCTCGCTCGCCCTCTACCGGCGGAGGCATCGCAGCTCCGGTACGGTGACGCTGGTGAGCGCGTTCTGCTGCGTGGTTTGCGCGCAGGGGACAGCGAACGAACGCGGGGTGCCGTCGCGGTCTCGGAGCACCAAGGACGGTGCAGCGCCTCCGCCCAACTCGTAGCGGACATTGGCGTCCAATGGGTGCACGGTTACAATGCCATGACGCAAGGCCGAGACCGCGGCACGCTGGGTGCACCCCGTGCGGCTCCCGGCGACGGTGTCGGCGTCGTGCCGTGGTCCCGGGCCGAGCGCCGAGGGCTGTCCGTCGGGCCGGCCCGAGCAGTCCTTATCACTGTGAGATGACTGTGAGCAGCAGTTGGCGGAGCGCTCCGCCGGACTACGGGTGAGGTCGGCGTCGTCGTGCAAAAGGACGTGAACGTTCGAGCGACCGGGGGCAACTCCGCTGTGCAGCCGGGAACCGGCGCGGCGAGCAGGATCGAGGCCTGGCTGGCGCACGAGCGGACGAAGGTGCACGAGCGCGCGGCGCTCGCAGGCGCGGCCGCCGATCGGCTGGCGGTTCGCCTCGAGATGCTGAAGGTCCGAGTCCTCCCGGCGTCGATGCTCGCAGGCAGGGTCCAGCCGGGCGACGACGAGCCCGAGGGATGGCGCTTCCTCCGCCGTCCCGCCCTCCTCGGGTTCCTCGCGCTCTGCGCGATCGCGCTGGGCGCGTCCCTGCCGAGCTCACCGTTCAAGCTGGAGATGGCCGGGACGTGGTTCTTCGGTGAGCCCCCACAGGGCGGCTCGTCCGAGAGCTTCATGCTCTTCGGGCTCGTCGCCGTCTACGGCGGGCTCGTCCTCCTCATCCGCGTCTGGTACGGCCTGATGAAGGCGTTGGCGCGCCGGCCAGGGGTGCCGGTGCGCTACCTCGGCTGGATCCTCGCCCTGTGGGTGGTGCCGATGCTGGTCGTCGCTCCGATCTTCAGCCGCGACGTCTACTCCTACGCGGCGCAGGGCGAGATGATGAGCCACCACATCAACCCGTACGACTACGGCCCCTACACCCTCGGTGCGGGACCCTACGTGAATCCCGTCGACCCGCTCTGGTTGAACACGCCCGCGCCCTACGGGCCCCTCTTCTTGATGATGGACGGGTTCTTCGCAAGCGTCAGTCTGCACCACGTCCTTGCGACGGTCGTCCTCCTACGCCTGTCCTCCCTCGCGGGAGTGGCCCTCATGGCCGCGTGCGTCCCCGCGCTCGCGCGGACGTTCCGGAAGGACCACGGCCCCGTGTACGCGATGGCGGTGCTGAACCCCCTCACCATCCTCATGCTGGTCGGCGCAGCCCACAACGACGCGCTCATGCTCGGCTTGCTCGTCGCGGGCGTCACGGCCGCCCGCTGCCGGCATCCGGGTTGGGGCGTCCTCCTCTGTGCGACCGCCGCCGCGATCAAGGTCCCCGCGGCGATCGGGGTCGTCTACATCGGCTGGGAGTGGACAGGGCCCGGCCTTCCGTGGCGCCAGCGGGTGCGGCCGCTCTTGAAAGCGGGCGCGATGGCCTCCGCGCTCGTGCTCGGCCTCTCGTTCGCGAGCGGCCTCGGCATCGGTTGGATCGCGAACCTCGACACGCCGGGCACCGTGAGGAGCTGGCTCGCGCCGGCGACCGGCATCGGGATGCTGCTCTCCGGAGCGCTGCACGCTGCGGGGTGGACCTCGATCTCGACGGCGGGCGTCTTGTCGGGAACGCGGGTCCTCGGGCTGGCCGCCGCCGCCGGGCTCTCCGTCTACCTGCTCCTGCGCAGCGACCGAGTCGGCGCGGTGCGCGCCATGGGCATCAGCATGCTGCTCTTCGTGGTGCTCGGCCCGGTGGTCCAACCCTGGTACCTGACCTGGGGCGTGGTGCTCCTCGCGCCCATCGCCGCCGGCAAGCTGCGTGCGGTGCTCGTCGCCGTCTCGGCCCTCTCGCCCTTCATCGGGCTACCCGGCGGGCGGACCCTGCTCGACGAGCTCATCCACTACAACCCGGTCGCCGTCGCGGCAGCGCTCCTCGTCCTCCTCGGCGTCCTCCTGGCACCGATCGGGAGATGGTCGAGCTCCTGGCAGGACCCCGGCGTCCACGAGGCGCTCGCCCGAGCAGCCGCCCGCTGAGGCGTACGGCACGCACACCGTCGTCAGATCTCAGACCTGGATCCAGGTCTGAGCATCCGCTGCAGCTCGACCACGTCGAGCCAATGGCCATGCTTCCGGCCGACCTCCCGCTCGATGCCGACCAGCTCGAAGCCGCAGGCGTGATGGAGGCGGATCGACGGCTGGTTGGACGAGGAGATTCGCGCGATGACGGCGTGGAACCCATGGGCTCCTGCCAAGCTGAGGAGCTCGTCGAGGAGGGCCCGCCCGATCCCTCTGCCGCGGTGGTCGCGGTGGACGTAGACGGAGTCTTCGACGGTCGTGGCGTACGCCGCGCGGTCCCGGAAGGGCGAGAGCACGGCGAAGCCGAGGACCTGCTCCTGGGCCGGGCCCGCAGTGGGGATGACACCCGCGCCCGGTGCACCCGCCGCGCCCTCGGCGACGATCGCCGGATAGGCGCCCCCCTCGACGGCGACGATCGCCGGATGGGCGCCCCCCTCGACGGCGACGATCGCCGGATGGGCGCCTCGGTGGCGGTCGACCCAGATCCGCTGCTCTTCGACCGAGCGATCGACCAGGTCGAAGGTGTTCGTGCCGGAGGAGACCTCGTGGTTGTAGATCGACCGGATGGCATCAGCGTCCTCGGGCTCCACCAGGCGCAGCCGCATCGAGCGATGGTACAGAGGACGGGGACGAGCCGGGTGTGACCGCCGTGGACCCGTCTCCCGAACAGGGCCCATTCGCGACCTGCCGGCCACGGCACTAAGATGAGCCGTCGCCAGTTCGGCGGCGGGCAGCCGCGCCCCCTTAGCTCAGTCGGCAGAGCACAGCCATGGTAAGGCTGGTGTCGTCGGTTCGATTCCGACAGGGGGCTCCCCGGCGGCGTAGCTCAGTTGGTCAGAGCACACGGCTCATAATCGTGTTGTCGCGGGTTCGAGTCCCGCCGCCGCTACGGACCGGGACGGCCGGGTCGAGCACGAAGGTCGGAGAGAGGTCGGACAAGGAGAGGCAACCCCGATGGCCAAGAACGAGAAGCGGGTCCAGGTGACGCTCGCGTGCGAAGTCTGCAAGCGGCGGAACTACATCACTACCAAGAACAAGCTGAACGACCGCGAGCGGATCGAGATGCAGAAGTACTGCCGCTGGGACCGCAGGCACACGCTTCACAAGGAGACCCGCTGATCATCTCCGCGAGGTGGTGGTAGCCTTGGGCGCTGCCCCGAGGTTTGACGGCCTCGGTGGCCGGGACCGCCCCGGATGAGGACCGCGGTGACAGAGGGCAGTAGCTCAACTGGTAGAGCACCGGTCTCCAAAACCGGCGGTTGGGGGTTCGAGTCCCTCCTGCCCTGCTGGGAGCCCAACCGGGACGGAGTGACTCCCGTAACGAGATCTACAGTCGGAGCGACGCAGTGAACCGCGAGATCAAGCGCATGACGGAACGGCGAGACCGGACGATGACCGATGAGCCCGGCCTGGAGACCGAGGCATTCGACATCGGCGCCGTCGGGGCGGGGCCCCGCGACGCGAAGACGGCCGCGCCGCACCGTACGACCCCCGTCCAGTTCGCTCGAGAGATCCGCGACGAGCTCCGCCAGGTCGCCTGGCCCACCCGTGCCGAGATGGTGACCTATTCGCTGGTCGTCTTCTTCACCCTCTTGCTCATGATCGCGCTGATCTACGTGCTGAACTACGCCTTCGGTCACGGCGTGGTCTACATGTTCCAGAAGTGAGCGGCAGGCACGTGACACCTGAGACCGACCTCCACGAGAGCCGCTCCATGACGGACGTCGTCGATGGCGACATCGTCCAGCCAGGCGCAGCTGACGGCGTTGCCGGCGGAGACGCCGCCGATGTCGCCGCCGATCTCCGTAAGGACGCGACGGGCGACGCGATGGGCGACGCGGCGGGGGAAGCCCCATCCGGAGCAGCCGAGGACGAGGAGGACGAGGAGGACGAGGAGGACGAGACTGCCTACGTCCCGAGTCCCTACGACCGGCCAGGCCGGTGGTACGTGGTCCACACGTACTCCGGCTACGAGAACAAGGTCACCTCCAACCTGAAGAACGTCATCGCCTCCCGGGGGATGGAGGACCGTGTCTACGAGGTCGTCGTCCCGATGGAGGACGTCGTCGAGGTCAAGAACGGCAAGCGGGTGACCGTCCCGAAGAAGGTGTTCCCGGGGTACCTCCTCGTCCGGAGCGACCTCGACGACGACGCCTGGGGCGCGATCCGCAACACGCCCGGCGTGACCGGCTTCGTCGGCCCCGGCACCAAGCCGACGCCCCTCTCGCGCCGCGAGGTGGAGAGCATCCTCCAGGTCAAGCCCGAAGGCCTCCAGACGCCGTCGAAGCAGCGCCGACCGAAGCTCGAGTACGAGGTGAACGAGACGGTGCGCGTGAAGGAGGGCCCGTTCGCGGACTTCTCCGGGCAGATCGCCGAGATCAACGAGGACCAGCTGAAGCTGAAGGTGCTCGTGAACATCTTCGGCCGGGAGACGCCGGTCGAGCTCGAGTTCAGCCAGGTCTCGAAGCTCTGATTCAGAAGGAGATCCCCGAATGCCTCCCCGCAAGCGTGTGCTCGCCGTCGTCAAGATCCAGCTCCAGGCCGGCCAGGCGACCCCTGCCCCGCCGGTCGGTACCGCCCTCGGCCCACACGGGGTCCAGACCATGGAGTTCACCAAGCAGTACAACGCGGCCACCGAGTCCATGCGGGGGACCGTCGTGCCGGTCGAGATCACGATCTACGAGGACCGCTCGTTCAGTTTCGTGCTCAAGACCACCCCGACCCCGGTTCTGCTGCGACAGGCTGCCGGGGTGGAGAGGGGGTCGGCGACCACCGGCCGAGCGCAGGTCGGTACCATCACCGACGAGCAGCTCGCCGAGATCGCACGCGTGAAGATGGTCGACCTGAACACCGACGATCTCGACGCCGCGAAGAAGCAGGTGGCCGGTACCGCCCGGTCGATGGGCATCGCGGTCGCCGGGTGAGCGGCACCGGATACGGAGGACATCGATGAGCCAGCACGGCAAGCGCTACCGGTCGCTCAGCGGCCGCTACGATCGCGAGGCCCTCTACGGGGTCGGCGACGCCATCGACCTCGTGAAGTCGATGACGTCTGCCAAGTTCGACGAGACGGTCGAGCTCGCCGTGCGCCTCGGCGTGGACCCTCGCAAGGCCGACCAGATCGTCCGGGGCACCCTGAGCCTGCCCTCGGGCACGGGCAAGTCGGTGCGCGTCGCGGTGTTCGCCGCCGGCGAGCAGGCGGCGGAGGCCCGCACCGTGGGTGCCGAGGTCGTGGGTGCCGACGACCTGGTGGCACGGGTGCGAGACCAGGGCTTCTTGGACTTCGACGTCGCCATCGCGACCCCCGACCTCATGGGACAGGTCGGGACCCTCGGTCGGATCCTCGGCCCCCGGGGTCTGATGCCGAACCCGAAGACCGGCACGGTGACGAGCGACGTCGCCCGGGCGGTCACCGAGTTCAAGGGGGGCCGGGTCGAGTACCGCACCGACAAGGTCGGAAACGTCCACCTCCCGGTGGGCAAGGTCTCGTTCACGAGGGCAGACCTCGCCGCGAACGTGCGTGCGGTCATCGAGGAGCTGGTGCGGGCGAAGCCGGCGGCGGCGAAGGGCCGCTACCTGCTCGCGGTCACCCTGTCGTCGACCATGGGCCCCGGCGTGCACATCGACCCCGCCCGTGCCCGCGAGGTCGAAGAGGAGCTGGCGGTCACCGCCTGATACCCTGTCCGCGACAGCCCGACGTCGTGCGGGCAACGAGTTTCCGGTCGCCGCAGACCTCCGGTGCGCCCCCGGGCGCTGAAGGGACCTTCGGGTTCGCCTGACGAGGCGACGCTTCCCGGGCACCAGCCTGGTCCGTCGCTCACCGGGGCGCCGCGGCACCGCTGCCGAGGCGTGGAGGAACGATGGACAATCCGAGGCCCGAGAAGGTGGCCGTCGTCGACGAGGTGCGCACGCGCCTGGAAGGTGCCAGTGCGACGGTGGTCACCGAGTACCGCGGGCTCACCGTGGCGGACCTCGCCGCGCTTCGCAAGAGCCTGACGGCAGCCGGTGGCGACTACAAGGTCTTCAAGAACACGCTCGTGAAGCGGGCGATCGACGGCAGCCGGCACGCGCCGCTCGAGGAGTTCCTCGCCGGGCCGACGGCCATCGCCTTCGTGAAGGGCGATGTGAGCGCGGTGGCGAAGGCGCTGCGCGATTTCTCCCGGACGCACTCCCGCCTCGTGGTGAAGGGCGGGATGCTCGACGGCGCCCTGGTCTCCCCGGCCCAGCTCGGCGAGCTCGCCGACCTCCCGCCGAGAGAGGTGCTGCTCGCCCGGCTCGCCGGTGGCATCCAGGCACCGCTCGCGCAGCTGGCATCGCTCCTCCAGGCGCTTCCCCGCGGGCTCGCCTACGGGCTCAAGGCTCTCGTGGACGAACGGGGCGGCGGCAGCAGCGGGGAGCCAGGGGATGCGCCGGCACCCCCCGGGTCCGAGACGCCCGATGCGGCGGCGCCCGATGCGGCGGCGCCCGAGACCGAGCCTGAGACCGAGTCCCAGGTCGCGGAGCCCACCGCGGCGGCGCCCGATGCGGCGGCCCCCGAGACCGAGCCCACCGCGGCAGAAGGTGGCGAAGCCGGGTAGTCCCTTCGCCCGGGGCGCACGCAGCGGTCTCCCGCGCCGGTCGCACCCCCTTTGCATGGGGGCGGTCCTCACAGATCAGAGAAGAAAGGAACAGAGATGGCAGGGTCCCTGACCAAAGCGCAGATCCTCGATGGGATCGCCGAGCTCTCGGTGATCGAATTGAGCGAGCTGCTGAAGGAGTTCGAGGAGAAGTTCAACGTCACTGCCGCCGCGCCGGTTGCGGTCGCGGCGCCGGCGGCGGGCGGCGTGGGCGTGGCCGAGGCTGGCGCCACAGAGGAGGAGCAGACGGAGTTCGACGTCGTCCTCATGGCGGTCGGCGACAAGAAGATCCAGGTGATCAAGGAGGTTCGCTCGCTCACGAGCCTCGGCCTGAAGGAAGCCAAGGACCTCGTCGACAGCGCGCCGAAGCCCGTCATGGAGCGCGTCAACAAGGACGACGCCGAGAAGGCACGAGCGGCCCTCGAGGCCGCGGGCGCGACCGTCGAGGTGAAGTAGCCCGGGCCGAGTGCCGGCTGCGGCGCGGCGGGCGCCGGCCGGCCACCCCCGGGCAACTGCGACCCTTGACGGCAGGGACGGCGACCTTTAGCCTGTCGTTGGTTCGCCCCCCGGCGCGTCACGGCGGAGGGGTTGTGTAGCGGCCCGTCCGCGGTTATGATACAGGGTTGCCGTGCAGCCCCGTCTTGCGACCGCAATTCCTCCAGCCTGAATGGCGCGCGCCACGACAAGGCCTCGGGCCCTCACGGGTCCTGTCCAGTCGTCGTCTCCCTCGCCGACCCACCCCCGCACCTACTTCGCCTCTGCCCCGCACCCCGAGCAACTGGGAGGAGTTGACCGTTGCCTTCACGGTCCCGTAGTCCCGAACGCGTGTCCTTCGCCAACATCGACGAGGCGCTGCCCCTGCCCGATCTCATCGCCATCCAGCGAGACTCCTTCCAGTGGTTCCTGGAAAAGGGGCTCGCCGAGGCCTTCGACGACATCAGCCCGATCGAGGACTTCACCGGCCAGCTGAGCCTCGAGCTCGAGTTCGACCCGTCCGACCCCGATCTGCGCCCGCCCCCGAAGTTCTCGGTGGAGGAGTGCAAGGAGAAGGACATGACCTACGCCGCACCGGTCTTCGTACGGGCGCGCTTCTTGAACGCAAGCACCGGCGAGATCAAGGAGCAGACCGTCTTCATGGGCGACTTCCCGATGATGACGGACCGCGGCACCTTCATCGTGAACGGCACCGAGCGTGTCGTCGTGAGCCAGCTCGTCCGCTCTCCTGGCGTCATCTTCCAGCCCGGCAGGGACCTGAAGACGATCTTCACCGGGACCGTCCACCCCTACCGCGGCGAGTGGATCGAGCTCGACATCGAGGCAAAGCCCTCGAAGGACGTCACCGCCGGGGCGCGGGTCGCGCGTAAGCGGCGACTCTCGCTGTTCGTGCTGCTCCGCGCGCTCGGGTACGGGGACGAAGCCTTTCTCGAGCGCTTCGTCCAGCACTTCGACTTCCTCGAGGGCCAATGGGAGAAGGAGAAGGACCTCGCTCCGACTCGCGAGGAGGCGCTGCTCGAGATCTACAAGCGGGCCAGGCCAGGTGAGCCGCTCTCGGTCGAGGCGGCGCGCCAGTACTTCGAGAACGCCTTCTTCAACCCGAAGCGCTACGACCTCACGCGAGTCGGCCGCTACAAGCTCGACCGCAAGCTCGGCCCGGAGGTCGAGCGGATCTCCGAGCTGTTCGGGATCGACCTCGAGCGGCCGACGCCGGGCCAGAGCGTGCTCAGCCCGTCCGAGATCCTCGCAGCGGCGACCTACATGCTCCACCTGGCCCTCCACATGGCCGACGGCGACTCGACCTATCGGATCGACGACCAGGACCATTTCGCCAACCGCCGCATCCGATCGGTCGGCGAGCTGATCCAGAACCAGGTCCGCGTCGGGTTGTCGCGCATGGAGCGCGTCGTGCGGGAGCGCATGACGACCCAGGACGTCGAGGCGATCACCCCCCAGACCCTCATCAACATCCGGCCCGTCGTCGCGGCAGTGAAGGAGTTCTTCGGCACGTCGCAGCTGAGCCAGTTCATGGACCAGAACAACCCGCTCTCGGGGCTCGCCCACAAGCGCAGGCTGTCGGCCCTCGGCCCCGGCGGCCTGTCGCGCGAGCGGGCGGGTTTCGAGGTGCGCGACGTCCACACGTCCCACTACGGCCGGATGTGCCCGATCGAGACGCCCGAGGGCCCCAACATCGGCCTGATCGGAGCCCTCGCGACCTACGCGCGGGTGAACGAGTACGGCTTCATCGAGACTCCCTACCGGAAGGTCTTCGACGGCCGCGTCACCGAAGAGGTCGTCTACCTGGCGGCCGACGAGGAGGAGGAGCACGTCATCGCCCAGGCGAACGCGCCGATCGGTCCCGACGGCCGGTTCACCAACGAGCGCGTGCTCGTGCGCCGCGGCCCCCAGGGCACCGGCGTGCGCATCGGTGCGACCACCACGACCTATGGCACCACCAGCGAGATCGACTACGTCCCTCCCGCCGAGGTCGACCTCATGGACGTCTCGCCGAAGCAGATCGTGTCGGTCTCGACCGCGCTGATCCCGTTCGTCGAGCACGACGACGCGAATCGCGCCCTCATGGGCGCCAACATGCAGAAGCAGGCGGTGCCGCTCGTCGTCCCCGAATCGCCCTACATCGGAACCGGTGTGGAGGGCCGGGCGGCCCGCGACGCCGGCGACGTCATCGTCGCCGAGGGCGAGGGCACGGTCACCGAGGTCTCCGGCGATCAGGTCGTCGTCGAGTACCGCTCGGGCCAGAAGGACCGGCTCGGCAAGCCGCTCGGCCGCAAGATCTACCGGCTCGCCAAGTTCCGGCGGTCGAACCAGAACACCTGCATCAACCAGAAGCCGCTCGTGGGCGAAGGCGACAAGGTGACTGCAGGCGACCTCCTCGCGGACGGTCCCTCCACCCATAACGGAGAGCTCGCGCTTGGAAAGAACCTGCTGGTCGCCTTCATGCCCTGGGAGGGCTACAACTACGAGGACGCGATCATCCTCTCGCAGCGGCTCGTGCGCGACGACGTGCTCACGTCGATCCACATCGAGGAGCACGAGGTCGACGCTCGCGACACGAAGCTCGGTGCAGAGGAGATCACCCGGGACATCCCGAACCTCTCCGAGGAGATCCTTGCTGACCTCGACGAGCGCGGCATCATCCGCATCGGCGCGGAGGTCGGCCCCGGCGACGTGCTCGTCGGCAAGGTCACGCCCAAGGGCGAAACCGAGCAGACGCCCGAGGAGCGACTGCTGCGGGCGATCTTCGGAGAGAAGGCCCGCGAGGTGCGCGATACCAGCCTGAAGGTCCCCCACGGCGAGGAGGGCAAGGTGATCGACGTGCGGGTCTTCTCCCGCGAGGACTCCCACGAGCTTCCGCCGGGTGTGAACCAGCTCGTGCGCGTCTACGTCGCCCAGAAGCGCAAGATCTCGGAGGGCGACAAGCTCGCGGGCCGCCACGGCAACAAGGGCGTGATCTCCAAGATCTTGGCCGTCGAGGACATGCCGTTCCTTGCGGACGGCACCCCCGTCGACATCATCTTGAACCCCCTCGGCGTGCCGAGCCGGATGAACGTCGGCCAGGTCCTCGAGTCGCACCTCGGTTACGCCGCCCGCCACGGCTGGGACGGCGCTTCGGAGGAGGGCGTCGGTACGTGCGGGCGTCCGGGCACCGGCCGCAAGACCCGGCCGCGAACGATCCCCGCGACGTGGGTCTCCACCCCCGCGTTCGACGGCGCGCACTGGGACGAGGTGGAGGACGCCGGCAAGCACCCGACGATCCGCCAGCTCTTCGAGCGGCTGAATCCCGACTCGGCGACGGGCGAGGTGCAGATCCAGCCGACCGGCAAGGCCGTGCTGTACAACGGCCGAACGGGTGAGCCCTACGACAACCCGATCTCCGTCGGCTACGTCTACATCATGAAGCTCGCCCACCTGGTGGACGACAAGATCCACGCCCGCTCGACCGGTCCGTACTCGATGATCACCCAGCAGCCGCTCGGCGGGAAGGCACAGTTCGGAGGTCAGCGCTTCGGGGAGATGGAGGTGTGGGCGCTCGAGGCGTTCGGCGCCGCGTACGCGCTCCAGGAGCTCTTGACCATCAAGTCGGACGACGTGCTCGGCCGCGTGAAGGTCTACGAAGCGATCGTGAAGGGCGAGAACATCCCCGAACCGGGGATCCCGGAGAGCTTCAAAGTTCTCATCAAGGAGATGCAGTCCCTCTGTCTCGACGTGGAGGTGCTGGCGAACGACGGGTCGGAGATCGAGCTGCACGAGCTCGACGAGGACGTGTTCCGCACGGCCGAGGAGCTCGGCATCGACATCAGCAGGCCCGAACGAGGATCGGACGAAGAGGACGAGCGGCGCGCGGCTGAGAGGAGCTTCTCGTAATGGCGCTCGATGTGAACACTTTCGACCAGCTGCGGATCGGCCTTGCGACTGCGGACTCGATCCGCGCGTGGTCGAACGGCGAGGTGAAGAAGCCCGAGACCATCAACTACCGCACCCTTCGGCCAGAGAAGGACGGGCTCTTCTGTGAGAAGATCTTCGGTCCCACCAAGGACTGGGAGTGCTACTGCGGCAAGTACAAGCGCGTGCGGTTCAAGGGGATCATCTGCGAGCGCTGCGGCGTGGAGGTCACGAGGTCCAAGGTGCGCCGGGAACGCATGGGCCATATCGAGCTCGCGGCGCCCGTCGTGCACATCTGGTACCTGCGCGGCACGCGCAGCTGGCTCGCGTACCTCCTCATGGGCACCGAGGCCCGTGAGGAGCTCAAGGCCAAGCAGCTCGAGAAGGTCATCTACTTCGCCGCGAACCTGGTCACCTGGGTCGACGAGGACAAGCGCCACGCCGACCTGCCGAACCTCGAGGCGGAGCTCGCCGAAGAGGTCTCGGAGATCGAGCGCCGGCGCGACCTCGAGATCGACCGGCGATTCAAGGCGCTCGAGGAGGAGCTGAAGGAGCTCGAGGCCCAAGGCGCACGCGACGCCGAGGTGAAGGCGCGCCAACGGGCCGCGGAGAAGGAGATCGGGTCGCTGCGCGAGCGTGCCGACGACGAGGTCGAGCTCGCCAAGCGCGCCCTCGACGAGCTGCGCAGCCTGCACGCCCGCAAGATCATCGAGGACGAGCTCCTCTGGCGCGAGCTGTACCTGCGCTACTCCGACTACTTCGAGGGCGGCATGGGCGCCGAGGCGATCCAACGCCTCATCGACCGGATCGACTTCGATGCGGAAGAGGTGAAGCTCCGGGAGATGATCGACGCGTCGGACGGCCGCCGGCCGCTCTCGGCCCAGCGTCGCCAGAAGGTGATCAAGCGTCTGAAGATCGTCACCGCCTTCAACCGGCGCGACGAGCACGGTCGCCGCGTGAACGACCCGCGCGCCATGATCCTCGAATCCGTACCGGTGATCCCCCCGGACCTCCGCCCGATGGTGCAGCTGGATGGCGGCCGGTTCGCGACCTCTGACCTGAACGACCTGTACCGCAGGGTCATCAACCGGAACAACCGACTGAAGCGGCTCCTCGATCTCGGCGCGCCCGAGATCATCATCAACAACGAGAAGCGCATGCTCCAAGAGGCGGTCGACGCGCTGTTCGACAACGGCAGGCGCGGCCGGCCGGTGACCGGGCCAGGCAACCGTCCGCTGAAGTCGCTCTCGGACATGTTGAAGGGGAAGCAGGGTCGGTTCCGCCAGAACCTCCTCGGCAAGCGCGTGGACTACTCGGGCCGCTCGGTCATCGTCATCGGCCCGACCCTCCAGCTGCACCAGTGCGGGCTGCCCAAGCTGATGGCGCTCGAGCTCTTCAAGCCGTTCGTCATGAAGCGGCTCGTCGACGCCGAGCTCGCGCAGAACATCAAGTCTGCCAAGCGGATGGTCGAGCGGCGTCGGCCGCAGGTATGGGACGTGCTCGAGGGCGTCATCCGCGAGCACCCGGTCCTGCTGAACCGTGCGCCGACGCTCCACCGTCTCGGCATCCAGGCGTTCGAGCCGGTGCTGGTGGAGGGCAAGGCGATCCAGATCCACCCCCTCGTGTGCACCGCCTTCAACGCGGACTTCGACGGCGACCAGATGGCCGTCCACCTGCCGCTCTCTGCGGAGGCGCAGGCGGAGGCTCGTGTCCTCATGCTGTCGGCGAACAACATCCTCTCACCGGCGACCGGGCGGCCCATCACCGTGCCGACCCAGGACATGGTCTTCGGCGCGTACTACCTGACCCTCTCCGTCGACGGCGCGTTGGGCGAAGGCCGCGCGTTCCGCCACAGCTACGAGGTGCAGGCCGCGCTCGACGAGGGCACGGTGGACCTGCACGCGAAGGTCCACCTGCGTCCGACGCCCGGCTCGCCGCTCGCCTCCCGGTTCACCGCCGTCCCGGGGTCAGGGGTGCACGACGCCGGTGGCGATCACGTCGCCGACGTAGCGGCGGGTGACGAAGGCACCGAAGGCGCCGGCGCGGAGTCCTCTCCAGACGGTGCAGCGGAACGGCTGTCGATCGAGACGACGCCCGGCCGGGTTCTCTTCAACGAGGCCCTCCCAACCGGGTTCCCCTATGTGAACGACGTCGTCGGCAAGCGCAACACGCCGGTCGGCACCATCGTCGAGGAGCTCTCGTCCGCCTATCCAAAGCACGTCGTGGCCGAGAGCCTCGACCGCATCAAGGCGCTCGGCTTTCGCTACGCCGCGCAGTCGGGCCTCACGATCTCGATCGACGACGTCCGGACCCCGCCGGAGAAGCAGGCGATCCTGGACCGCTACGAGAAGGAGGCGGAGAAGGCGGAGACCCAGTTCAAGCGGGGGATCATCACGGACGACGAGCGGCGCCAGAAGGAGATCGAGATCTGGACGTCGGCGAACTCGGAAGTGGGCCGCGCGATGGAGACGACCCTCTCGGGTCTCGCCTTCAACCCGCTCGACATGATGGTCGACTCCGGCGCACGTGGGAATGCCCAGCAGATCCGCCAGATCGCCGGCATGAAGGGCCTCGTCTCCAACCCGCGCGGCGAGATGATCCCCCGGCCGATCAAGTCCTCCTTCCGGGAGGGCCTGTCCGTCCTCGAGTACTTCATCTCGACGCACGGCGCCCGCAAGGGCCTCGCGGACACCGCGCTGCGGACCGCCGACTCTGGCTACCTCACCCGCCGTCTCGTCGACGTCGCCCAGGAGCTGATCGTCCGCGAGGAGGACTGTGGCACGTCCCGGGGGATCTGGATCGAGAACGTCTTGCCCGACAGCCCCGGCAAGCGGAGCTACCTCGAGACCCGCGCATACGGCCGGCTGCTCGCCGAGGATGTCCACCTGTCGGACGGCTCGACCGTGCCGGCGGGGACGGTTCTCTCTGACGAGATCGTGGCGAGGCTTCGCGAGGACCCGTCGCTCACACGGGTGCGGACCCGTTCGGTGCTCACCTGCGAGTCCGGCCACGGCGTGTGCGCCGCCTGCTACGGGCAGTCACTCGCCACCGGGAGGATGATCGAGCTCGGCGAGGCGGTCGGCGTCATCGCGGCCCAGTCCATCGGCGAGCCGGGCACGCAGCTCACGATGCGGACGTTCCACACCGGCGGTGTCGTGGGCGAGGACATCACGCACGGCCTCCCGCGTGTGGTGGAGCTGTTCGAGGCCCGCACGCCGAAGGGCGCGGCCGTCCTGGCGCGCCACTCGGGGGTCGTCCGGGTCGGGGACGAGGAGACGGGCCGGCGGATCACGGTGGTGGCCGACGACGGGACCGAGGAGTCGGCCGTGGTGCCGCCGCGCGCCCACCTCGAGGTGGCCGATGGCCAGGAGGTCGCAGCGGGCGACGCCCTGGTCGAAGGGCCGAAGGACCCGAAGGAGCTCCTCGAGGTCCGCGGCATCCGCGAGACCCAGCAGTATCTCGTCGAGGAGGTCCAGAAGGTCTACCGGGACCAGGGCGTGTCGATCCACGACAAGCACATCGAGCTGATCGTCCGCCAGATGCTCAGGCGGGTGCTCGTCGCCGAGCCCGGCGACGCGCCGTTCCTGCCCGGTGAGCGGGTCGACAACCAGGTCTACGCGGAGGTCAACCGCCGCCTCGTGGAGGAAGGGAAGCGCCCCGCCGAGGGCCGACCGGAGCTCATGGGGATCACGAAGGCCTCCCTCGCCACGGACAGCTGGCTCTCGGCGGCCTCCTTCCAGGAGACGACCCGGGTGCTCACCGAGGCGGCCATCGAGGGCCGCAGCGACCAGCTGTTCGGCCTGAAGGAGAACATCATCATCGGCAAGCTGATCCCGGCGGGGACCGGCATGGACCACTACCGCCACATCCGGCTGGAACTGCCCCACGCCGAGGCCCTGCCCTTCTGGACGGTGGGCGCGGGCGGGGACACCGGTACCGAGGACCTGGCCGCGTGGCTGCGGGACATGGGGGGAGACGGGTCCGGCGGCGCGGACGGCTACCGACCCCCCGTCGACGCGAGCTGGCTGGCAGCCAGCCAGGACGACGCCGAGACGGACGCCGCCGGCGGCACCGGAGCGTGAACCGCCTGCTTTGGACAGGACCGGCTCCCGGTCCCCGGCCGGACGGGGACGTCGCGCCGGTACAATGAGCTCACCCGCTCGCCTTGCTCCAGGCGGGCGGCTGCCCTAGCATTGACCCGCCGTACGGCGGCGCGGTTTGCTGCGCCGGCCCGTGCAGCTCGTCGCCCACATTCGGACCAGAGGACACACGCGTGCCCACCATCGCCCAGCTCGTCCGCAGAGGACGGGAGGCCAAGCAGTCCAAGACCAAGACCCCCGCTCTGCGTGGGGCGCCCCAACGGAGGGGGGTCTGCACGCGCGTCTACACGACCACGCCGAAGAAGCCCAATTCCGCGCTCCGCAAGGTGGCCCGCGTCCGGCTGACGAGCGGCGTGGAGGTCACGGCCTACATTCCCGGCGTCGGGCACAACCTCCAGGAGCACTCGATCGTGCTCGTGCGCGGCGGTCGTGTGAAGGACCTCCCGGGCGTCCGCTACAAGGTCATCCGCGGCGCGCTCGACACCTCGGGCGTGCGTGAGCGGAGCCAGGCCCGGAGCCGGTACGGCGCGAAGAAGGAGTCCTGAGATGCCGCGCAACGGACCCGCCCCCAGACGCGACCTGCAGCCCGACCCGGTCTACCGCTCGGTGCTCGTGACCCAGGTGGTGAACAAGGTGCTCTCGCGCGGCAAGCGCACCCTTGCGGAGCGGCTCGTCTACCGGGCGCTCACGCTCGTCCAGGAGCGCTCGGGGAGCGAGCCCGTGACCGTCCTCAAGCGCGCGGTCGAGAACACGCGCCCCGAGCTCGAGGTTCGCAGCCGCCGGGTCGGGGGCGCGACCTACCAAGTCCCCGTCGAGGTGCGGCCGCGCCGCGCCACGACGCTCGCGATCCGCTGGCTCGTGGGCTTCTCCCGGCAGCGCCGCGAGAAGACCATGGCCGAGCGCCTGGCGAACGAGATCCTCGACGCGTCCAACGGCGTCGGTGCGGCGGTGAAGCGTCGCGAGGACCTCCACAAGATGGCCGAGTCGAACAAGGCCTTCGCTCACTACCGCTGGTAGTGGGCCCCTTCTTCGAAGCGAGCCCGCATGCCTGACCCCCTGCCGCAGCGCGAATTCCCTCTCGCCAAGACCCGCAACATCGGGATCATGGCGCATATCGACGCGGGCAAGACCACCACGACCGAGCGCATCCTCTACTACACCGGTCGCAACTACAAGATCGGCGAGGTCCACGAGGGCGCCGCGACGATGGACTGGATGGTCCAAGAGCAAGAACGCGGCATCACCATCACCTCGGCGGCGACCACCTGCCGCTGGCGCGACACGTGGATCAACATCATCGACACCCCGGGCCATGTCGACTTCACCGTGGAGGTCGAGCGGTCACTTCGGGTGCTCGACGGCGCGGTGGCGGTCTTCGACGCGGTCGCCGGGGTGGAGCCTCAGACCGAGACGGTCTGGCGGCAGGCGAACAAGTACCGCGTCCCGCGGATCTGCTTCGTGAACAAGATGGACCGGGTCGGTGCGGACTTCCGACGCACCGTGCAGATGATCCGGGACCGACTCGACGCCCTTCCGGCGGTGATCCAGCTCCCGATCGGCAGCGAGGGAGAGTTCCGCGGGGTGGTCGACCTGCTCCGCGAGCGCGCGCTCGTGTGGGAAGAGGGCATGGGCGAGCACTGGAACGACGTCGAGATCCCCGCGGACCTCCAGAAGGAGGCCGACGACGCGCGCCACGAGCTCGTGGACGTGCTGTCGAACTATTCGGACACGATCATGGAGAAATTCCTCGCCGACGAGGAGATCTCGGCAGCGGACCTTCAAGGCGCGCTCCGCACGGCCACGCTGGCCAACGAGGTCGTCCCGGTCCTGTGCGGCTCCGCGTTCAAGAACAAGGGCGTCCAGCCCATGCTCGACGCGGTCGTCGACTACCTCCCGAGCCCGCTCGACCTTCCTCCGACCGTTGGCACGAAGCCGGGCTCGCCGGAGGAGACCCTCGAGCGACCAGCCGACGACAGCGCGCCGTTCGCCGCGCTCGCGTTCAAGATCATGACCGACCCCTACGTGGGCAAGCTCACCTACCTGCGCGTCTACTCGGGATCGCTGCGCAAGGGCGCCACGGTCATGAACACGACCAGGGAGCGCAAGGAGCGCATCGGCAGGCTGCTGCAGATGCACGCCAACCACCGCGAGGACAAGAACGCCATCTTCGCGGGTGACATCGTGGCTGCGGTCGGCCTGAAGCAGACGACGACGGGTGACACGCTTTCGGACCCCGACCACCAGATCGTGCTCGAGGCGCTCGAGTTCCCCGAGCCCGTCATCCACGTCGCGGTGGAGCCGAAGACCAAGGCGGACCAGGACAAGCTCGGCAAGGCCCTCTTCGCCCTGAGCGAGGAGGACCCGACCTTCCGCGTCCGGACCGACGAGGAGACCGGGCAGACCGTCATCTCGGGGATGGGCGAGCTCCACCTGGAGGTCCTCGTCGACCGGATGCTCCGGGAGTTCAACGTCGACGCGAACGTGGGCAAGCCCCAGGTCGCCTACCGGGAGACCATCCGCAAGGCGGTGGGAAAGGTAGAGGAGCGCTACGTGCGCCAGACGGGTGGACGTGGCCAGTACGGCCACGTCGTGATCGAGGTCGAGCCGACCGGCCCCGGCGGGGGCTACGAATTCATCGACAAGATCACGGGTGGGGTGATCCCCAAGGAGTACATCCCCGCGGTCGATGCCGGCATCCAGGAGGCGCTCACCTCCGGCGTCCTGGCGGGCTACCCGACCGTCGACGTCCGGGTGACCCTCACCTTCGGCTCGTACCACGAGGTCGACTCGTCCGAGATGGCCTTCAAGATCGCCGGCTCGATGGCGGTGAAGAAGGCCCTCCGCATGGCCGATCCGGTCCTCCTGGAGCCGGTCATGGCGGTCGAGGTGGTCACGCCCGAGGACTACATGGGCGACGTGATCGGCGACCTCTCCTCCCGTCGCGGAAAGGTCGAGGGGATGGAGCAGCGCGGGAACAGCCACGTCGTTCGGGCGCAGGTACCGCTGGCCGACATGTTCGGCTACGCTACCGATCTGCGTTCGCGTACCCAGGGCAGAGCCACGTACACGATGCAGTTCCACGCCTACAACGAAGTGCCCGACTCGATTGCCAAGGAGATCATCGCCCGAGCACGCGGCGAGTAGGGGGCCTGCCGGCAGTGGCCGGCGGGCGAGCGGCACGAAGAGGAAAGACACCACCACGGGCGGGTGACCGCCGGCGGCGGGCCCGAAGGGGTGCCGCCCGAGATCAGGGAGTAGTTCGAGGAGATGGCCAAGAAGAAGTTCGAGCGCTCGAAGCCCCACGTGAACGTGGGGACGATGGGGCACATCGACCACGGCAAGACCACGCTGACCGCGGCCATTACGAAAGTGCTGTCTGAACAGAACCCGAACGTCGCTTTCACCCCCTTCGACCAGATCGACAAGGCGCCGGAGGAGAAGCAGCGCGGCATCACCATCTCCATCGCGCACGTCGAGTACGAGACGGCGAAGCGCCACTACGCGCACGTC
The DNA here is from genome assembly GCA_021803085.1 of Actinomycetes bacterium. Lineage (GTDB taxonomy): Bacteria > Actinomycetota > Acidimicrobiia > Acidimicrobiales > RAAP-2 > JAJYVT01. Next base: position 5,941 of record JAJZMD010000008.1, on the reverse strand, counting down.
GACATGCCGGGCCATGCGGACTACATCAAGAACATGATCACCGGTGCCGCTCAGGTCGACGGCGCCATCCTGGTGGTGTCCGCCGCAGACGGCCCTATGCCCCAGACCCGTGAGCACGTGCTGCTCGCCCGTCAGGTCGGAGTGCCCTCCATCGTCGTCGCACTGAACAAGGCCGACATGGTGGACGACCCCGAGCTCCTCGACCTCGTGGAGCTCGAGGTGCGCGAGCTGCTGAACGAGTACACATTCCCAGGTGACGACGTCCCCGTCGTGCGCGTCAGCGCCCTCAAGGCGCTCGAGGGCGACCCAGACTGGACGCCGAAGATCATCGAGCTCATGGACGCGGTGGACGAGTACATCCCCGAGCCGATCCGTGACGTCGAAAGGCCGTTCCTCATGCCGGTCGAGGACGTCATGTCCATCACCGGTCGCGGCACCGTCGTGACCGGGAAGGTGGAGCAGGGTGTCGTGCACGTAGGCGACGCCGTGGAGATCGTCGGGCTCCGCGACACTCAGCAGACCACGGTCACCGGTGTCGAGATGTTCCGCAAGCTCCTCGACGAAGGTCGTGCAGGTGACAACATCGGCGCTCTGCTCCGAGGCACGAAGAAGGAGGACGTCGAGCGCGGCCAGGTCCTGTGCAAGCCGGGTTCCATCACGCCGCACACCGAGTTCCAGGCGGCGATCTACGTGCTCACCAAGGAAGAAGGCGGCCGTCACAAGCCGTTCTTCACGAATTACCGGCCACAGTTCTACTTCCGGACCACCGACGTGACCGGTTCCATCTCCCTGGCCGAAGGCACCGAGATGGTGATGCCCGGAGACAACACCGAGGTCACCGTGGAGCTCGGGAAGCCGATCGCGATGGACGAGGGCCTGAGGTTCGCCATCCGAGAGGGCGGCCGGACCGTCGCCTCGGGCCGGGTCACCAAGATCCTCAAGTAGGACGTTCCGGGGCACGAGGGACGCGACGAGCCATGGCCGACGGCAACCGACAGAAGATCCGGATCAGGCTGAAGGCCTACGACCACGAGATCCTCGACCAGTCGACGGAGAAGATCGTTCAGACGGTCCTCCGTACCCAGGCGAAGGTGCAGGGGCCGGTGCCCCTGCCGACGGACAAGCACCGCTACACGGTGATCCGTTCGCCGCACAAGTACAAGGACAGCCGAGAGCACTTCGAGATGCGGGTGCACAAGCGGCTGGTGGACATCGTCGAGCACACGCCGAAGACGGTCGACTCGCTCCAGCGTCTCGACCTGCCCGCGGGCGTGGACATCGAGATCAAGATCCAGAACGCCTGAGGGTCTCGTCCCCCCTTGCCGTACCTCCGGTTCTGCTGGAGGGTCGGCTTGGCGGTGCCTTTGGCGGTCCGGTAGGATAGCGGTCCGGGGCGTGAAGCACAACGCCCGACCAGCGGACGTGCCGGAGCGCCCGTCGCACCTTTCGGGGCGGGGGGAACCTCTGGCCAGCACAGGACGAGCGCTCCGCTCGGGATTCTCCGGGCGGAGCGTTGGCATGCGCACGGGGAGCCCGAGGCGCGAGGGAGAGACGTGGCAACGAAGGCGATCGTCGGCGAAAAGGTCGGCATGACCCAGGTATGGGACGAGCAGAACCGCGCCATACCGGTGACGGTGCTGCACGTCGCGCCGGTCCGGGTCGTCCAGGTGAAGACGCCCGAGCGAGAGGGGTACGCGGCGCTCCAGGTCACGTGGGGCTTTCGTCGTGTGTCGACCTTGACCAAGGCGCAGCGCGGCCACTACGAGCAGGCGGGTGTCGACCCCGGGCGTGACCTCCTGGAGCTCCGTCTCGAGGACACGAGCGCCTTCAAGGTCGGCCAGGAGCTGACCGCGGAGCTGTGGAGCGCGGGCGAGCACGTTGACGCCATTGCGGTGAGCAAGGGCAAGGGCTTCGCAGGCGGCATGAAGCGGCACAACTTCAAGGGGCAGGGCGCCGCGCACGGCAACCACAAGCATCACCGTGCGCCCGGGTCGATCGGTGCCTGCGCCACGCCCTCGAAGGTGTTCAAGGGCACCCGGATGGCGGGGCGCATGGGCGGCCGTCAGGTGACGGCGCTGAACCTCGAGGTCGTCTCGAGCGATCCCGAGCGTGAGCTCGTGCTCGTCAAGGGCGCGGTGCCCGGGCCCCGCGGCGCGGTGGTGGTGTTGCGGGACTCGGTGAAGACCCCGCCCCAGAGGAACGGGACCGCGAGATGAGCCTCGACGCGCGTCCCAGCGGCGCACGGGCAGCGGCCGCGCCTGCTACCCCTCGGCCCCCCGTTCGCAAGGACCGTCCTGCGCCCGTCGAGCATGCGGTCGAGCGCCGCGACATGACCGGAGCATCCCTCGGCCACGTTCGGCTCGCCCCCGAGGTCTTCGGCATCGATCCGAACGCCGCAGTGCTCCACCAGGTCGTGACCGCCCAGCTCGCAGCGGCGCGCGCCGGCACCCACTCCACGAAGACCCGCGCCGAGGTGAGCGGGGGAGGAGCGAAGCCGTGGCGCCAGAAAGGCACCGGCCGGGCCAGGCAGGGCTCCTCCCGCGCACCGCACTGGGAGGGGGGTGGCATCGCCCTCGGCCCCAAGCCGCGCAGCTATTCGCAGCGGACGCCGAAGAAGATGGTCCGGCTCGCGCTCGCCTCCGCCCTGTCCGACCGGGCGGCGGAGTCTCGAGTCGCCCTCGTCGACGCGTGGAGCTTCGAGGTCCCGAAGACCAAGGACGCCCTGAAGGCCCTCCAGGCGCTCGGCTTGGACGGACGCGTCCTCGTTGTCCTCCAAAGCGGGGAGCATGCAGCCGGACGGTCCTTCGCCAACATCCCCGAGGTCCAGACGGTCCTCGCTTCGGAGCTCTCGGCCTATGACGTGCTGCGCAACGACTGGATCGTCTTCACCGACGCCACGCTTCCCGGCGCGCGGCCGCCGGGGGAAGCTGGCGGGCCCGGCGAGGTCGGGGGCGCAGCTGAGGAGACAGGACGATGAAGGAACCTACCTCGGTGCTTCGGCGCCCCGTCATCTCCGAGAAGTCCTATGCGCTCATGAACCGGAACGTCTACGTCTTCGTGGTCGACCGCCACGCCACGAAGGTCGACATCCGCCGAGCCGTGGAGCAGGCGTTCGACGTGCGGGTCGACGGCGTGAACACGCTGAACCGCAAGGGGAAGGCCACCCGCAACCGCCGGACCAACAAGACCGGCCAGCGCCCGGACACCAAGCGCGCCTTCGTCTCGTTGCATCCGGGCGACAAGATCGACCTCTTCGGGAGCTGAGGAACCCATGCCGCTTCGCTCACGCAAGCCGACCAGCGCCGGACGCCGGTTCCAGACCGTCATGGATTTCGCCGAGATCACGCGGGACCGCCCCGAGCGCTCTCTGCTCGCGGCGAACCCGGGGTCCGGTGGCCGCAACAGCTACGGGCGCAAGACCGCCCGCCATCGCGGTGGCGGGCACAAGCGCCAGTACCGGCTCGTCGACTTTCGACGGAACAAAGATGGCGTGCCGGCGAAGGTCGCCGCGATCGAGTACGACCCGAACCGCAACGCGCGCATCGCGCTCCTCCACTTCGCTGACGGTGAGAAGCGCTACATCCTGGCCCCCGCCGGCATCCGGGTTGGAGACGTGCTACAGAACGGCCACGGTGCCGAGATCCGGCCGGGCAACGCCCTGCCGCTCCGCTACATCCCGGTGGGCTCGGTGGTGCACTGCGTCGAGCTCCGCCCTGGCGGCGGCGGCAAGCTCGCCCGGGGTGCGGGCATGAGCATCCAGCTGGTCGCCAAGGAAGGCGCCTTTGCAACTCTCCGGCTGCCTTCGACCGAGATGCGGCGGGTCTCCATCGAGTGCCGCGCCACCCTCGGTGTGGTCGGGAACGCCGAAGCCGAGCTGGTGAAGGTGGGCAAGGCGGGTCGGAACCGATGGAGAGGCGTCCGGCCCCAGACCCGCGGTGTCGCGATGAACCCGGTCGACCACCCGCTCGGCGGCGGGGAGGGCAAGTCCTCCGGCGGGCGCCATCCCGTGTCCCCGTGGGGCAAGCCGGAGGGCCGCACCCGCACGCGCCAGAAAGAATCTGACAAGTTGATCGTCCGCCGCCGGCGAACCCGCGGCGCCAGGCGGTAGCAGGAGGTTGCGGTGCCGCGCAGCTTGAAGAAAGGCCCGTTCGTCGACGACCATCTCCTGAAGAAGGTCGACGCCTTGAACGCGACGGGCGAGAAGAGGGTTATCAAGACCTGGTCCCGTCGTTCGACGATCATTCCCGACATGGTGGGGCACACCGTGGCCGTGCACGACGGCCGCCGGCACGTCCCCGTCTACGTGACCGAGGCCATGGTCGGGCACAAGCTCGGCGAGTTCGCGCCCACGCGGACCTTCCGCTACCACGCGGGCCAAGAGCGGGCGGGGAGGCGCTGACATGCCGGGGCTGAAGACCAACGAGCGCCCTGGGACGCGTGCGGTCCTGCGCCACTGCCACATGTCGTCCACCAAGGCGCGGGTGGTGTTGGACCTCATTCGCGGTCAGGACGTGGACCGCGCGACCGAGATCCTCCGCAACACGCCGCGTGAGGCCGCCGAGATCGTCGGCAAGCTGCTCGCCTCCGCGGTCGCCAACGCCGTGCACAACGATGGCGAGGATGCTGAGGAGCTCTTCGTCTCCGCCTGCTACGCCGACGAGGGAGCCACGCTGAAGCGCTGGCGGCCGCGCGCGCGAGGGCGCGCGACGCGCATCCGAAAGCGCAGTTGCCACATCACCGTCATTGTGAGCCGGATGCCCGAGCATCGGGTGGCCCGCCGCCGTGCCGAGCGCCAGGCCGCGGGTGCGCAGCGCCAGCGACGTGTCGCCGAGTCGAGGCGACGCGCCGACCTCGCGGGGCGGCTGTCACGCCGTCGCCACGCCGCGGAGGCCGAGGCGGCGCTCGCGGCCGAGTCGCCCGAGGTCGAGTTCGAGCCCGGCGAGGAGGTCGAGGGCAGCGAGCCAGTGTCGGAGCAACCGGAGGCCGGGGCGGAGGAGCAGCCCGGCGAGGCCGGCGGGGCCACAGGCGGCAGTCCCGAGGACGAGAACGAGAAGGGCGAGTAGATGGGCCAGAAGGTCAACCCCTACGGGTTCCGGCTCGGTGTCACCACCGACTGGAAGTCCCGTTGGTTCGAGGAGCGCCGCTACCGCGACTTCGTCGTCGAGGACTGGAAGATCCGTGACTACCTCATGTCCCAGCTGGAGGCGGCTGCCGTCAGCCGCATCGAGGTGGAGCGCACCCGGGACCGCCTTCGGGTGGACATCCACACCGCGCGCCCGGGCATCGTCATCGGGCGCCGGGGCGCCGAGGCCGATCGGCTGAAGAAGAAGCTCGAGGAGATCACGGGTCTGCGCAACCGGATCCAGTTGAACATCCAGGAGATCAAGCAGCCCGAGCTCGACGCCGCGCTCATCGCCCAGGGCATTTGCGACCAGCTCGCTCGCCGCGTCGCGTTCAGGCGTGCGATGAAGCGGGCCATCCAGACGGTCCAGAAGGCGGGTGCCCAGGGGGTCCGGGTGCAGTGCTCGGGCCGGCTCGGCGGCTCGGAGATGGCGCGCAAGGAGTCCTACCGGGAAGGCCGGGTGCCCCTCCACACGCTGCGCGCAGACATCGACTACGGGTTCCGTGAGGCGAGGACCACGTCGGGCCGCGTCGGGGTGAAGGTTTGGATCTACAAGGGCGACATCCTCCCCTACAAGGTGTCGATCGACGACAAGATCACCCGGGAGGCGGCGATGGCCGTCGGTGAGACGTCCGGGCAAGGCAGGCCGCGCCGGCTGATCACCGCGGGTGGCGGCAGGCGCCGCGCCGGGCTCGGCGCGCCGGGCTCCGGCGCCGCCGAGGAGCTCGCCGCCGAGGAGCTCGCCGCCGAGGAGCTCGCCGCCGAGGAGCTCGCCGCCGAGGAGCTCGCCGCCGAGGAGCTCGCCGCCGAGGAGCTCGC
>JAJZMD010000268.1 GCA_021803085.1 Actinomycetes bacterium | reverse complement strand
GGTTCGGGTCACGGGTGTCCGCCTCGGCCCACCAGGCGAGCCGTCGGCCGGTGGTGGCGTCGAGGAGCACGATGGGCGCGCCGGCGGCCAGCGAGCCGCCGACGTGGTACTGGTCGACGATGCCGGAGGTGGCCAGGTCGAGGTTCGGGACCTGCACCTCGATGGTCGACCCCGGCGAGAAGCCGTCGTTCGCGTTCCACGTCGTCGGGTCGATGTGGACACCCGACGCGTTGGCGGGCATGGCGCCCAGGGGGAAGGCGATGCGGCGGCCCGAGGGCATCGACGGGTCGGGGACCGTGTAGTAGTCGCTCGGGAACGGGAGCATGCAGCTCTGGCCGCCGAGGGGGTTGCAGGTCGGCGCCCCCGCCACCCCGGCACCCCAGTTGGTCCCGTGTCCCGTCACCGTCACCGCGCCGGCCGGGGCCTGCAGCGACAGGGGCTGGGCGGAGGCAACGGGCGTCGCCGACGAGGAGGAACCACCCGATCCCGAGCTGCTGCACGCACTGAGCACGGTCGCCGCCACGACCAACCCGGCGAGCACCCGGCCCGCCCGTCGTGGCTGTGTTGCCCGCAGCCCGCCTCGTACGACGACGTCCATGGCTCTGTCCCCCTCGTCACGGTGCCCGGTCCGCTCGGCACCCTACCGCTGGCGCCCGCTCCGGGTGCCACTCGGCCGGCTGGCGGGCGGGCTACCCACCCGCTGGCGGGCCTTCCCCGGGGCCGCGCCCGCGCGAGCACCGCCAGGAACACCGCCGTCGCCGCCGACGTGTTTCGGCGTGAGGTCGGAGTGATGACGCGACCGCCGGGTACGCCCACCTGCCATTCCCCGGAGATGACGGAAGGTCACCGTCCCCCACGTCGACCATGACGATCTGCCTGCCCCCCACATCGATGAACGTGCGGGGACGCCAGCCCCGCTCGGCACAGTGGCCCCCGACATCGACGAGGGCCGATGATCAGACCCGGATGACCTCGACCCCGGGAATGGCGCTGTAGTCCGCATCTTGCGTGACGACCGGGATCTGCTCGACGACGGCAGTAGCGGCCACGAGGGCGTCGAGGATCGGGACCCGGCGCCCGTCAGCGCACAGGGCGGCGACGATGCGGGCGAACTGGCGGGCCACCTCAGCGCTCACCGGCAGTGGGTCCCAGGTCGACTCCACCGCCGAGAGCGTCGCCAGCCTCGACGGCCGGTCATCGTCATGTGCCACGAGGACCCCGAGGGTCAATTCGGCCAACGTCACGACGGACACCTCGGTCTCCGTCACCCCCTCCATCTCGCCGAGCGGTCGTCCCGTCTCCGTCGCCACGAAGAACGAGGTGTCGAGGAGCGCCCTCACAGGTCGTCGGTCGTATCGGGCAGCAGGACACGCACGTCCCTCAGGAGCCCACGGTCAGCCGCGTACCGGGATGCGACGGCGCGGGCGTCGGCTGCCGACACCGCCCGGCGGCGACGCAGGGGCACGATCTCCGCCACTGGGCGCCGGTCGACCGTGACCGTCAACCTCTCGCCGGCTTCGACCCGACGGAGGACTTCGCTGACCGTGTTCCGCAGGTCCCGGACGGAAATCGAGGTGGCCACGTGTGTAGCATAGCACATGTAGCCACATATACCAACGGGAGGTGATGGCGTTCCGTTCCATGACGTGTTGGGCACCATGTCCCACGCCATCGTGGACACCTGCTGGGGCGGTGTCCACGGGTCGTGCCTGTCATGCCGTTGATGCCGTAGTGGTGGAGGGCCGGTACATGCGACGCAAGGACTCCCTCGTCCAACCGCGTCCTCAAACAGCGTGGCCGATGCAGGGTCCTGCGTCACCGTGGAGAGATGCCGCCAACACCTACCGCCGGCCCCGCGTACCGCGCGGCGGGCTGGCGGGCGGGCGCCCTGACGGGGGCGTCGACGCTCCCGGCTGGTCAGGACCGGGCGATACGGACCCGGTTGCCCGACGGGTCGGCGGCACGCCGGCCCTGCAGCCGGAACCACTCCACATGACGTTGTGGTATCCAGGACGAGCGTGGTGTTGCGCTGTCGCCATTCGAGCCGTCTTGGTATTCGCACCCAGATCAGCCATTTCGTCGACCTCGTGCGGCACGGGACTTGACCGCTCACCAGGATGACGCCACAATTGTGGCCATGCGCACCGAGCCGTTGCGGACCGTCCGGGACCACTTGTCCGAAGTCGTCGATCGGGTCGAACACCACCACGAGCGGGTCGTCATCACTCGCAATGGGCGCGACGCAGCCGTGCTCATCAGCCCTGACGACCTCGCCGAGATGGAAGAGACGATCGATGTGCTGAGCGACCCGGATGCACTGGCGGACATCCGTGAGGCCGATCAGGCCTACGCCCGCGGTGACGTCGTGCGCGGCGTCGACGCGGTGCGTCGTCTTCGGGGGTGAGCCCGGCGAGCGAAGGTGACTACGAACTCGTCCTCACCCCACCGGCTCGGAGGGCCATTGCCGACCGACTCCCCGAAGCAGTCGCGGCAGCGGTCGTCGACTTCCTCACCACTGCGGTCATCGTCCAACCGAGAACTGTTGGCAAGCCACTTCGTGACGACCTCGCCGGTATCTGGTCGGCTCGCCGGGGCACTTACCGCATCCTCTACCGGGTGTTCGACGAACCTCGTGAGGTAGTCGTTCTCCGCATAGAGCGCCGCCGGGACGTCTACCGCCCGCGGTGAGTCCCCCATCCACCGGTCCTGAAAATGGATGCCAACCGCGTCGCCGGTTCGATTCCTCTCAGCTGTCACCCATCCGTGACGGCCCGATCAGCCGAGACGCGACTCGCGCGCCGAGTGGAGATGATGGGACTCGAACCCACGACCCCCTGCTTGCAAAGCAGGTGCTCTAGCCAACTGAGCTACATCCCCGATGTGTGCCCCACCGCAGCCCGGCACTCCGGCCTCCGGTGGATCGCCGACCATGGTAGGCGCCCCGGACCCCAGGTGTTCACAGTGGAGCCGGCAGCCCACGCCTGTCCGTCCAGTGGGGACCAGGGGACCCGACCAGCGGTGACCAGGGGACCCGTCCTGGCGGGCCCCGCCATGTCCGGCGCGTCGCACCACCGGCGCCGGTCGGGCCGCACCACCACCCGGGCGGACCGGCATGCGCACCCGGATCCATCCGCAATCCACCACCGTGCGTACGGTGCCGGTTGGTACGAACGCGGCCCGCGCGAACCCTGGATCTACATCGATCCACCCCGTACTGCGAGTAACAGGTTCATGGCTGTGGGAAGGATCGTCCACCGGTCCTGGTCAGGACATATGCGACCTTGCCTCATGTCGCAATTTGGATTCCATTGTCCTATTTCCTAGGCACCTACACGCCGCCATACAGCACATTTCTACGTGACTAACGGCCGGGCATGTGCAACGATCGATCCCGCTGCCGTGGACTGCCCGCCACAAGGCTTCGCAGGCGATGCAGCGCGCACGCGGCACGGGGTAGGGGGAGTGATGCGATGGACGTCTGCGACGTGGGCCCTCACGACGGGCCGGTGAAGGTGAC